>NZ_CAWPNJ010000077.1:0-29845 GCF_963889195.1 Calothrix sp. FACHB-168 | reverse complement strand
AATAATCTGGCTACATCAACAATAAAGTATTATTTTAATCTCATTTTAGAAGCAGTACTCAGTAATAACCCCTTTGTGACAGTTAGGGTGCGGAATGTGGGATATATGTGATGGAACATGGTCAAATTGTTGAGCAGGGTAAGCACGAGGATTTACTAGCATTGGATGGTATCTATGCCAGTTTGTGGCGCGTACAGTCTGGGATTTATTAATACTTTCTAACTATTTTTGATAATTACAGGCTTGTTTTACACAACTTTTATTAGCAGTTTTACCAGCACTGAAAAATTTTTGGAAGCTGTATTTATGGATAATTTCAAAACCTTAAAAGCCAAATTAAATGCTCAAGGTTATCGATTCACCCCTCAACGCCAATTAATTTTTGAGTTTTTTAAAACTCTGCCAACAGGTAATCATTTGAGTGCCGAATCAGTACATTTGTTGCTGTTTGAACGTGGAGAAGTGATGAGTTTGTCTACGGTTTATCGCAACCTCAAAATTCTGGCTAACATAGGGATTATCCGAGAAGTAGAATTGGCACAGGCTCAAAAATATTACGAACTAAAAACCATCTCTACCCATCATCACCATATTGTGTGTATTCAATGTCATCAGATTATAGAGTTTGAAAATAAATCAATTATTAAACAAGGATTAAAACAAGTAGAAACAATGGGATTGCAACTAATTGATTGTAAATTCACATTGCAAACTATTTGTCCAGAAGCTCTACAGAGGGGATGGCCGACAATATCTAGTAATTGGGTATGTCCTAGATTCTTGAAAACAGACAAACCCAAAAGCTCAAACCATCAGCAACTACATTAGACCCATCCTAAAACTTACAAGCCAATATTTACAAGTCTTTGAGACCAATCCTTGCAGATTCTCTTTAAACAAAATAATTAGGGTTTGATATCGTTACTGATAGTTTAGAGGCAGAAAATGAAGTTATGAATTCAAGGCGATCGCATTTTTCAAGAATTACTTATGCAATTGAGAGCATGAAATGTTAGATGTAAGTATTCAGGCGAACCTGATATAATTTCCAAATTCGCCCCTTTTGACAAGCATTGCAAGCAGCAGTTTTCGGTTCAAAGTCAATACAGCCAATCGCCTGTTCCGAACAAGCTTTCTTAGGACATACCGTACATTTTAGACGATAATCATTAGTGAAATACTCACAATTATGACAAGGAATTTGATGCAATCGCCACAGAAAAATTATCCCTTTTTTAAGAGTTGTCCAAATACTACAAAACAATAAAATCATAATTGCCCAAGCAGATAAAGCATAAAAAATTGTAGCCATCACTATATTGTTACTCCACAAAAAGTTTTAGGAAATTGCCCACAGTCAAAAGTTTTTAACCGCAGGCAGGAGAAGGAACTTGAGAATAGCTGGTGTTGAGTTCATGGGAGATGATTAGTTAGGTAATACTACGCGCCCTCCAAGCGTGCCAAGCATAACCTAAAAAAGCTAATATTCCTAGAAGAAATTGTATGTTTGCTGCTACTAAACGTTGCGAACCGTAAAATTCTGGTGGAAAAACTGTAGTGTTATATCCTACAAAACTAGCAGAAATCCAAGCCATTAAAGCTAATCCTAGCAAACTATAAGCAAGAATTTCTTCACCATTTTCTATAGGTAATATTTTTCTGATCCAAGTAAATGGCTGTACAATAATGTGCCATATACCCCCAAAAATTAAAATGCATCCGACCCAAATATGACCGCCAATAACATCTTCTAAATTATCTACACTGGCTAGTCCTAAAATATTCCAGATACCATCTTTAAAGCCTACCAAGTAGCTAAAAATGGTTACTGGGTTAAGAGTGGGATTATTAATTAGGCGTACATCCCCTAGATGACTGTCATAAATGCCGCCAAAAAACATGGCTTTAAGTACTAATAAAAATGCTCCTAAACCCAAAATAATTATGTGATGTCCTAAAATTAAACTCAATTGTCTAGGGTCATTCCATTCATAGTGAAATTTCGCGGCTCTACCACCATTATTATATAAAATTGCTGGAGCGCGAAACACATGAAATAGTCCGCCTGCACCTAAAACCGCCGAGGCAATTAAATGCAGTATGCCAATAACGAAATAGGGATAGGTATCAACTACTCGACCACCAGCACCTATTCCCCAACCTAAAGTTGCTAAGTGTGGTAATAAAATCAAGCCTTGTTCATACATTGGGATATCAGGAACAAAGCGCACAACTTCTGAGATGGTAGTTGTTCCTGCCCAAAACATAATTAAGCCTGCATGGGCAATATGTGCGCCTAATAATTGACCAGATAAATCAGTTAAACGAGCATTACCAATTAACCAAGGTAATTGTGTATTTGCCGCAAAAGTTCTATCAGTAGAAATTGCCACTTTTACCTCATCATTTTTAGAAAAGTGCTGAGTTTTTTATAGGACTTACGCAGTGTCAGATATTTTTCATGCTTTTTGTCAATGGTCAATAGTCCATAGTCCAAAAACTTGAATTTTGACCATTGACTTTTGACTTTTGACTACCCTTGTGAGGGTTTTTTTGTTCGGTGCGTAAGTCCTATTTTATAGACTCAGCACGCTTACCCGATCCTTATCCTTATCACTTAGAGAGTGAGAGCAAAACTGTTAACTGAGGATTGAATGTCAAATTTTAGATTTTAGATTTTAAATTTTGGATTGAATATTCATAGGTTAATATCGCTCTTGGAATATGAAGCAAGCGAATTTATTCATGAAATAAATCTACAATCCAAAATCACCGTACTTTAGATTGGAAATTTTTGATTGAGGAAATTTTAATCTAAAATCCAAAATCCAAAATCCAAAATTGATTCACTCAGCACTACTAATGGCGTTCAATGACTTTTCAACTTGTCTAAAGTCAACACCAATGGCTCGTAGCGCGTGCCAAAGATGACCTTGTAAAAAGAAGAAAGCTAAGAAGAAGTGAGCATTAGCTAACCATGCTCTAGCACTGTAGGCACCATTAGCTAATTTGACTGTATCAGCAAAATAAGGAGTCACACCAAATTTTAATTCTAGGGGCGCACCATAGAACTCTACAGGATAAGCTAAGGTGTTGACTGCACAAAAGTAAGCAGCAACAAAACCAGCTAAGGCAATACCACCTAAAGAATAAGAAAGAATCGCTTCCCCAGAAAAGATTAACAGCTTTTTCGCCCAAGGTAATGGCTCTTTGATAATATGCCAAATACCGCCACCAATGAGGATTAAACCTACATAGATATGACCACCAACCAAATCTTCTAGGTTGTTCACACTAGCAAAGTGAGTTTGATAGCCGTAAATAACCAAGGGGTTGAGGGTGGGATGACTTACCACTCTGACAGCGTGAATTGTCGCGTCGTATAAGCCTCCCCAAAACATTGCTTTGCCAACTAGTAATAAAGCTGCTATCCCCAAAAATAGGAGGTGATGTCCTAAAATCAAACCGAGTTGTTGAGGATCGTTCCATTCAAAGTGAAATTTACGAGCAAAACCAGTAGTGTTTTTTAAGTTGCGCGGCCCTTTAAAAGTATGAAAGAGTGCGCCGGCTCCCAGGACAGCAGACGAGATCAGATGCAAAGCACCAATAACAAAGTAAGGGTAAGTATTAATTACTTGACCACCTGCACCAACACCAAAGCCTAAAGTGGCTAAATGGGGTAACAAGATGAGTCCTTGGTCTCCCATTGGAATCTCAGGTTTGTAACGAGAGATTTCAAACCATGTAAACGCCCCCGCCCACAGGGTTGTGAGTGCAGCTTGTGCTACATGTGCGCCGATAAATAAGCCAGAGAGGTCGGCGAAGCGGGCATTACCAACCCACCAATCATATTTGACGTTGGGATGATCGTATGTCTGCATTGGTTCTCTTCTATAAGTTATTGCGAGAAATCTTCAAATATTTACTACTTAACTTCAAGCAATAAAAGCTGAAATATTATCTAATAAGACTTAAATCGCTGAAGTTAATTGCCGAGCTTGGTGAACACAAATTTAGTTTATTGAATATATTTCTCATTTAGCTATTTTCTTTACAAAACTTAACAATAAAAATTCAACAAAATTAAGCACGACAAAAAAGGCGACATTCTAATTTGGTCGCTGTTATTAAGTTAGTTATTCACACTAAGTTTTGGCACAATTAAGCATGAAAATATTCAACAGTCAACAGTCAACAGTCAACAGTCAACACTATTTTCAAGCTAGTTAATAAATTAATAAGGGGTGTATTTACGCCCCTAAATAAACAATTGCTAATTTATTAAATTTGGAGATAGTATTTGAGATTGCATTGTTGGTTGTAGATGATAAGGTTGCCAAAAACTCAACATTTGTTCGCCGACCTTTTGCGGATAGAAGTAATGAAAAAAATGATGTCCTTTTGGACATTCCCAGAGATAATCTTCAGGTTTAAACCATTTTAACCAGCCTAGTAAGGCAGGAGAATTGACAATTGAATCGTTTTTGCTACCACAGATCATCATGGGCATAGAAACCCCATCTTCAGGTAAATCAACTAACTTGAATAGGGAATGAGATAAGGGAGATTGTTCTAAATCTTTATTTAACACTGCCATTAACTTTTTAGTAGTGTAATGTGGTTGTTCGCCAAAGAGATTACGAACACTCATTGCTAGAACTTGTTCGCGACTGATGGTAAATAGTTGTCGTTGTAGATAGTAGTGGGCGTGCCAAGTATTTGCTGGTCGAGAAGCGACAGCTAGGAGAATGAGCGATCGCACTTTTTGGGGATAGCGCCTTGCATAGGTTAGAGCGATCGCACCACCCGCACCATGACCTGTTAAATGTATGGGATGGGGACATTGTGACAAATACTCATGTAGTAAATTTACAGCCTCATCTATCGAACTACCTTCATCTTTACCGTGACGATATTCCCACTGAGCCACATTCATATATTGCGATATATGTTGTAGTAACGGTTGATCGAAACGCTGCAATACAGTACTAGAACTGACCCACACAACATCAATATCATCAGACATAAAAACTCTCAAACCTCAAAAATTAAGCAACTTCAAAACCACAAATACATACAGATTTATACCAATTCAAAATTCAAAATCGCTACAAGTCGCGGAAGAAATCAAGTCATCTCATAATTCATTCAGTTAGATAATCACTAAAAAACCTCTTCCCTAGCTCCTAGACTCTTTCAAATTGGTATTATTTTGCTCTGAAAAACAAAATTCTCTGTGTGTATCTGTGGTTCAGCATCAGGTACAAAAAACTTTAACTACTCAAACTACAAACCAAACTCTCTCTTTAACTGAGATACCCAATTCTTAATCCGCCCATCTGTTAAATCAGATTGATTATCTTCATCAATTGCTAAACCGACAAACTTACCATTTCTTAAAGCCTTAGACTCGTTAAAATCGTAACCTTCAGTTGAGCAATAGCCTACAGTCTTTCCACCGAGTTGAGAAATCTTTTCTTCTAAAATTCCGATGGCATCTTGAAAATTATCGGCATAGCCTATCTGGTCACCAGTACCAAAATAAGCGACTGTCTTACCATTAAAATCTATTTCGTCTAGTTCGGTAAAAAAGCCTTCCCAATCGCTTTGTAATTCGCCAATATTCCAAGTAGGACAACCAATAATTAAATATTGATAGTCATCAAAATCAGCAGTATCCGCTTGGGAGATGTCGTGTAATGTCACCACACTATCACCAAATTCATCCCGAATTATTTCTGCTACTGATTCTGTTTTACCAGTTTGAGTGCCGTAGAATAAACCGATTTTTTGCGACATTTTTACACCTGATATTGAAAAGAAAAAGTTAGAAGAACAAACTGCTATTGCTGATTAGTAAATAAGCAAATAAAGCACCGCCACAACTACCAATAATCCAGCCAGCATTAAATTCACTCCATGACTTAGCTGTTTGCAGATTTTCTGGTAACTCTCCTTGAGGAGATGTACCTTGTTTAAACCATGCTCTGCCATAAAGCCACAGACAAATTGATAAAATCAACAACAAAGCAATTGTTGCGAGTAGTCCGGCTTGATTAGCTAATTCTGTGTTCCGCAGGGGGCCTAATTTGACGAAAGGGCCAAGTAAAAAATAACCATGCGCCATGCCAATTTCTAAACCACGAGAAAATGGCGACAATCCTGCACGGTAAATAGGAAGATTCCCCAAGAATTTTAAGATTAAATTAGAGGTATTAACTGGGGTTTGCAGGTTTCCTAATTCTGGTGTATCTAGATAGTTAACTACTCCCTGTGCAAAATCCAATCCAGCCGCGAGAACACGCACTCTCAAAGCGTGCCAGATATGACCACAGAGAAACACAATTGCTAAAGCAAAATGGCTAGTTGCTAACCAAGTGCGAACTGAAATTACTCCTGATACACTGCTTAATCCTAAAGGCCCATAAAACTCAGTGGGATAAACGGTGTCGTTGACAGTGACAAAGTATGCTGCTAAGAAACCCATGTATGCTAAAGCAGCCAGACTATAGGATAAATAAGCTTCACCAGACCAAAAAAGTACTTTTTTCGCCCAAGCAAAAGGTTGAGTGAAGATATGCCAAAATCCACCGCCAAAACAAAGAATACCTACCCAAATATGACCGCCAACAACATCTTCTAAGTTATTAACAGCCGCCATTCCTTGATTACCAAATGTACCAAAGAGGTAAGCAAAAATTCGTGCTGGGTTAAGAGTTGGGTCAGAAATAACTCTGACAGATGCCACTTTGACATCGTAAAGACCACCCCAAAAGAGGGCTTTTGCTACCAATAACCAAGCACCTAAACCTAATAAAAGTAGGTGAATGCCGATGATGGTGGTCATTTTCTCTTCATCTTCCCAGTCATAACCAAAAAAACCGGGAAATTGATTATTTTCTGGTAATACTTCTGGCCCTAACAAAGCGTGATAAATGCCGCCAGCACCAAGTACAGCCGAACTGATTAAATGCACTACACCTATGACGAAATAGGGATAAGTATCAACGATTTGTCCGCCATCACCAACACCAAATCCCAGGGTTGCTAAATGGGGCAATAAGATTAACCCTTGTTCGTATATTGGTAGAGAGGGGTTGTATTTGCTGATTTCAAATAAGGTCATTGCCCCAGCCCAAAGGACAATTAAACCAGCATGGGCAATGTGCGCCCCTAATAACCGTCCTGAGAGATTGATAAACTTAGCGTTACCTGCCCACCATCCATATTGTTGGGAGGTGATTGTTGCTGTAGTCATAGTTAAATTACTTCTCCACGAGTGGATTGCTCAACTTTACCAGTGCGGAAATTAAAACCCGCAGCGCGGAGGGCGTGCCAAAGATGTCCTTGGAGGAAGAAAAAGCCCAGCCAAAAGTGAGCATTTGCTAACCAAACGCGAGAGGATAGTAAATCTGCACTTTGGAAGTAGGGGAAGCGATCGCATTCAATACTCAATGCTGTCCCAAAAAATTCTACAGGATAAGCTAGGGTGTTGATGGAGACAAAATAAGCCGCTATCAAACTCATTAAGCTTAATGCACCTAAGCTGTAAGCAAGATATGCTTCTCCTGACCAGACAAAGAGGCCTTTAACAAAATCTGAAGGTTCGGTGGTAATGTGCCAGATACCCCCAGCAACGCAGAGAATACTTACCCAAATATGACCGCCAACCAAGTCTTCTAGGTTGTTGACTCCCGCAAGCCAATATTTATGACCACCAACTAGGTAGCTAAATATTGTGAAGAAGTTCCACGTAGGATGAGAAATAACTCGCACTGCTCCTAAATTGGAGTCGTATAAACCACCAAAAAAGACGGCTTTGGCAACAAGTAAGCCTGCTCCTAGACCTAATAAAATTAAGTGAATCCCCAGGATTGTAGTCATTTTATTGGCATCTTGCCAACTGTAGCCAAAAAAGGAATATCTCTCTTCGAGAATGGCGGGGCCGCGGAGTGCATGAAAAATTCCGCCCAAACCGAGGAAAGCAGAGCTAATTAGGTGTAATACTCCAATTACAAAGTAAGGATGAGTATCAACAATTTGACCGCCGCTACCTACTCCCCAACCCAAGGTTGCTAAGTGGGGTAGAAGGATTAAGCCTTGCTCGTACATTGGTTGAGAAGCTTGAAACCTGGCGAGTTCAAACAAAGTTGTTGCACCTGCCCACAGTACAATTAAGCCTGCATGAGCCACATGAGCGCCTAACAATCGCCCTGAAAGATTAGTTAACCGAGCGTTTCCTGACCACCAAGGGATTGTGTCTGGAGTTTGCACAGCCATGCTCGTCATCGTGTCATTGCCTCAGAATGATTTGAAATGGTTGTGGTGTGAAAATACTTATTGAGATATATATTCAATAAGCTCCGAGCTTATCTTATCAGATTAATTGAGATTTCTTGTCAGTAAATCTAGAAAAATTTTTCTCAAATTCACTGTAAGCTAGGCAGGATAACGCATTTAGACTAAAACAGAATGATAAATCAAGGTAAATAAAAGCAAAAACTTATATCTTACGCAGGTAATTAGGCAAATTATCCTGATAACTGGGATATATTGCAGTTAACCTTCATTATAGCTTGCTTGCCTTATTTGAGAACACAGGAATATATCGACGCTTTGGCAGGAGTTATGCTTTAATAATTGAGAGTATTTTTTAGTAATTATTCTATGGGTTAAAAATTATGCAGATTTTAGGAGGGTGCGATCGCTCTCCCTAGATGTAATACCGCTTCACTTTAAAAATGATACACATAGGCAAGCAGAGGGGCAGAGGAAGCAGAGGGGCAGAGGAAGTGATTTGTATAAGTAATTTCGTGAATTGGTATAACAATGCAACCATCAAATACTGACAAATGCTAGGTTGGGATGGACTCAGGTGTAGGAAGGATGCGTGCTAACAAGTGCGATCGCAATTTCCCCGGTATTTTAGCGGGTAATACATATCCATCTTCACTTTGTTGATAAAGCAAGCTGAATTGCAACAAATCAGTTGTACTGTCCTCTGTCAGATCGACAAAATGGTATGTATATTTTTGCCGACAAACAAAGCTCGCTACACAAGAGCGTTTTTCAACACAACTCCACAAGCACCCCACAGGCTGAATATTGAGAGTGCTGTAAGTGGAATTATTTTTTTGCGCTTCCAGCAACTTCAGGAATAGTTGATTTCCTTCAGCGCGATCGTCTGCTTCTTCGTGATCGAGAACAGCACTGCACGATTTACAAACAAATAATGTATGAAGATTCATAATTAGCGAATGTATAAATAGGAATTAATATATTTAAATAAATCATCGATAACCGCATTAGCAGCTAAAATTCCGTTGCCAATCCAGTAGTCTGGAACTAAATAAACTTTATCCTCTTGCACAGCTTTTAAATTTTGCCATATCAAGCTTGATTTCAGTTGTTCTAAATTCTTATGTGCTGTTTGATTTCCTTGACTAGTATTTTCCGCAGTCCAGATAAATATTACATCACCATCAGCTTTTTCAATTAATTCATAGCCAATAGACATTTGAATTGAATTATTAAATAATTTTTCTGCTTCTAACGCGGTGAATTGTTGTGATTCAGGACGAGATAATCCGGCATCCTGCAAGATAGTGCCGCAAAAAGATTCACGGAGATAAAGGTTAATATTATTGGGATAAACTCGCACCACGGAAACTTTGATATTTGCTAAATTCTTGCCTATTTGCTGCTTAAATTTATCTAGGCGCTGGGCATATTTTGCCATTACTTGCTGACCGATTTCTTGCCTATTTAACACCACACTCACGTTGTTAAACACCTCTTTCCATTGCCCACTGTGTCCAAATTTTAATAAAACTGTTGGTGCAATTTTGGAAGTTAAATCATAAATATTTTTTGCATATTCAGAACCCAAAATCAAATCTGGTTGGAGTGCGAGAATACTTTCTATATTCGGTTCTCCATTTTTACCAATATTTTTGACTCCGACTAACTCATTGTGCAAGTATGATGAAGAATCGGAAATAACGCTACCTATAGGTTTAATACCTAGAGCGATCGCATTTTCAAATGCAGTTTCATCCAAAGTCACAAGGCGTTGGAAATTTTCTGGAACGCAGGTGATTCCCGCAGCGTGTTCGACATGACGACAAGCTGGGTTTGGAGTGCGATCGCTCATCGGTACAGAATCATCATGATGACAAGCTATAGCAAGCAGTAGAGTACAAAATATTGTCATCCCCAAGCGCAACCAACGAGTAAAGCTTTTGAGTTTGATATAACCTTTCATACGCCACACATGATTTTGTCAAACTTAAACCACAAATGTACCAATTAATATTGGGGTTTTATCAAAACTATGGCTGAACCAGATATTGAAATAAATCATCAAGTAGCTTATTGATTCCAAAAAAGCCATATGTCCACCATCTATTTACTTGGACTTCATATATCTGATTTTTTTGCGCTGCTTTGAGTTGAGTTAAAAGAGGATTTTGCAAAAAAGCTTGTGTCAGTTTTTGAGTATCATTCATCACAAATAAAACATCAGCATCATACTTATTTAATACCTCAATGCTTGATACTACAGTTTCTTGTTTTTGATTTGCTAGGATAGGTATTAGTCGTATACCAATATCTTGAAAAACTTGATTATAGGTTTCATTATTTGAATATGTAGATATCAGATTATCTCCAAAAATATAAATTACTGATACTTCTATCTTTTTTAGGCGTTCACCAATTAAATTTTGCAACTTTTTAATTCGTTTATAATATTGAGCAATGACTTGTTCCGCTTTTTCACTCTCATTTAGCACTTGAGCAATAAAGCGGATATTTTCTTTAAAAGAGTATTTTAGACCTGGCAAGTCTACCATAACCGTAGGTGCGATCGCAGATAATTGTGGATACAAACTTTTCTGATATTCACGCATCAAAATTAAATCGGGTTTGAGTTTGAGAACTTTTTCTAAATTAGGCTGATTTCCATTACCAATTATCTCAATACCAGATGCTTCCTCATTAGTTACACCACGAAATAAAAAGTCGTACTGTGGGAAATAACTGACTGTCCCAATTGGTTTGACACCCAAAGACAATACAGGGTCTAAAAGAGCAATATCATTTAACACAATGATACGCTGTGGCTTGACAGGAATTCTAGTTTCTCCCAAAGCATGTTTGACGACTTTTGTGGCTACAGGTAGAGGAGATATAGATAATGTACTGTTACCAAAAATTGCATTTGATGCAATCTGACTATGGCAAGCTATAAGCAAAGCAATAGTAAAAATCACTAGCAAAAATGATTTAAGGTAACGATACACCGCAATACTTTCTCCTCTTTCCACCTAAGTTAAACATCAAACAAAATTGATTGATTTTCGATTAGGGTAACCTCATAATTCACACTTAATTTTTGTTAAAATTCGATGGCAAATGAACCAATTAATGTTAAAGGTTCACCGTAATAGACACCTAAACGACCACCTTCAGAACCAGTAAAATATGTATTGTCAAAGAGGTTACGGATATTTAAAGCAGCTCTCCAGTTATTCCGTTTGTAAAATACAGATGCATCGGTACGAATATAACTAGGAAGAACATAACTGTTGTCTAAATCTCCGAAGCGATCGCCTACAAAAAATAATCCTAATCCAAATCCCAATCCTTGCAAATTTCCTCTTTGAAGTTCATAGGTTGTCCACAAACTAGCCGCGTGTTCTGGAATATTATCGCGCCGGCGACCTTCTAAACCAGTAGTATCTTTGCTCACAAATGCATCAATGTAAGCATAAGATGCAATCACTTTCCAACCAGGGGTAATTTCCCCAGCAATATCAAATTCAATACCTCTACTTGTCTGTTCCCCTGTTTGAATTTGGTCGTTGGGGTCGGATGAATTGGGATCGTCAACAGTAACATTTTGCTTGCGGAGGTCATACAATGCTAAAGTTGCACTCAACTTGGGGGTAATATCTGCTTTGACACCCACCTCAAATTGTCTACCAGTTTCTGGTTTAAATGGTTGATCGTTACCATTACGACTTGTACCAAAACTAGGTTCAAAAGAGGTTGCATAGGATGCGTAAAGCGAGAGATTTTCAGACGGTTGATAAACTATTCCTAAGCGAGGACTAAAATTACTATCAGACTGGGTAAATTCTTGCTTCTCTTCACCTAAATTGCGTGTACTGCGAGTTTGCTCAAAAATATCAAATCGACCTCCTGCAAGTAATTTAATTTGGGGCGTAATTTCAATTTGGTCTTGGATATAAAACCCATATTTATCGAGAGTATCATCGCGGAAGAAATTTAATATTCCTTCCTTTGGATACTCTAAACGCGCGTATACTGGATTAAATATATTAATAGATGGGTAAGGTTCAAAGTCTCCAAAGAGTCCGTTTTCAGTATTTTTGGTATAGTCAAAACCTAACACAATTTGATGTTTAATCGAACCTGTAGAAAATTTTCCTACCACATCTGTTTGAATTGAATAAGCATTATCTCGACGCTCAGAATAATAACTTAATCTACTTAATTCTCCGGTTTCCTCATCCAGAGAATCCCGTAAAGGATAGTAACGTGCTAAATTGACGAATTGAGCGCGAAAAGCATTTCTAATTGACCATTGTTCGCTAAATTTATGGTCAAGTAAATAACTAAAATTAGTAACATTTATTTCTACATTTTGGAACGGTTCACCTAAGAAACGCTCCCTGGGTAAATTTGCGGGGCGATCGCCTATGGCTACAGTCCCATCATCTGCTGTGCGTTTTTCTTCCAGCCAAGAACCATCTACAGTTAAATTAGTATTAGCACCAAGGGCAAACTTTAATTTAGGCGCGAAAAATAAACGCTCGGAATTGACAAAATCACGAAAACTGCCAGCATTTTCATAAAAAGTATTGAACCGATAAAAGATGTTTTCATTATTACCTAAAGGCCCCGATAAATCGATTGCACCTCGATAAGTACTAAAACTACCAACAGTTCCCTCAAAAGAATAAAAAGGTTGAGTTAGAGGTTGTTTTGTTACTAAATTCACTAAACCACCAGGAGGTGCATCTCCAAACAAGACTGATGCAGGGCCTTTAAGAACTTCGATACGTTCAACATCAGCTGTTTCAATCAAACCGCCATAATCCTGATAAGAACGAAGTCCATCCCGAAATATATTTGCAGCAAAACCGCGTAAAGAAAGATATTCACTAAAACCTTGGTAGTAACCGGCGCTAGTAGAACCACTCACATTGCGCAGTGCATCTTGAACGCGAATAGTACCTTGGTCTTTGAGGACTTCGCGAGGTATGACTTGAATTGATTGGGGAATATCGCGAATAGGTGTATCTATTTTCGTTGCACTTGAGGCTTGTTCTGCACGATAACCACCTTGTTCACCTGTCACCACTAATTCAATTGGATCTTGATTTTCTGTTGATGGTTGTTCTGCTGGCGATGGGGTTGGTGGTGTTTGAGAAGTAGTTGCAGTTGATACAATTCCAAAAACCAAACCTTCATCACCATCAAATAACTCAACTTGTGGCGCGGCTGTTTCTCCAGTGACCGTGATGCGAATTGTGCTTGCGTCTAAATTGCTAACTGTAATTTCAGTGATTCCCGCAAGGGGTTTTTCTTGGCGGAATGTCTCACCACTAGGTAGACGTAACTGAGCATTGGGAATATCAACAATATAGCTGTTTCCCTCACTCTTATTTGTGAGTTGCAGTTGATCTGATTGATTGGTTTCTAAAATTACCTCTATCCCTTTTGCGGTGGCTTGTGATTTGACACCTGTTATCTGAACCAGAGATTGCGCCAGCCATTGTTCAATAGTCGTTGCAGGTTTTTCTAGATCGCTTAATTGAGAAATTTTCGATATTGGTTTTTGCTGATTTTCCGCTAACGCAGGGAGGTTAACCAATACCAAACTCAATCCTGTCATCCAAGCTAGTTTTTGCAATTGATTTGACATCACTCTACTCACCACACAAATAAGGAACTGGGGATAAAGGGAAATAGGGATGAGAAACTAGAAACTAGTAACTACCCAATACCCCATAGCCTTGAAATTACTAATTAGTAATTTATATCAAGAAGCTTACAGGAAAGTCCTTGGTTGTGGGCGATCGCTGTGAACGCTAGACGGAATTTTTTGAACGCTCAACGGAATTTTTTTCTGTTTTAGTTATGGGATCGGGTTATTATTAATTTTGTATTGGAAGATTTTTTAATCAATTTTTGAAATTCAAAATCAAAATTTTGATTATTTTCTCCTTACCCTATCAGTTCATTAATTTTCATGGACGCTCTAGAATTAGCCAGCAAAAATTCTTTGGGATTTATGCCAAATTTTTTTCTAAAGGCGGTAGCGAAGTAGCTGCGGCTAGTAAAACCAACGCTACGAGCAGCTAGAGAAATATTTGTTTCTCCGGCGATTAATAATTTTCGTGCCTGTTCTAATCTATGATGATGTAAATAGCCGAATACTGTCGTCCCAAATATCAACCGAAACCCACGTTTGAGAGTACAGTCATTCAAGCCGACTTGCCGGGATAATTCCATTAAAGAAGGAGGATTATCTAAATGATGTAGTAAAATTTCTTTGGCATAATGAATTCGTTCTACATCATCAGGTTTGAGAGCAAAAGTATCGCTTTTACCTTGATGTGCAGCCAAATCTTCTTCAACCAGTAATACCATTAATTCTAAAACTTTACTTTCTAAGTACATCCGTTTCATCATTCCCTGATAGGGACAGTTTAAAATTTGCTGTAAAGCTACTTCCATTGCTGGTGTATTTTTACCGGAAAAAGAATAATATTGCTGGTGAGGTTTTCTGACTAAATGAGTTAATTCTGGTGGAATTTGATGGTTTTCTTTTCCCATGAACAAGCAAAATATCTCTGGTTCCATGTGAACATTAATATCAATGAGTTTTTCAGATTTAAAAGCTTGAAATCTTTCTTTTGGTGCTAACCCACTACCCCATAAGAAATTTTGCCCGCTATCCAGAGAAACATGATGTTTTTGCTGGCTTGGTGTCAGATAAAAGCTGTATTCTAAAGGATGTTGTCGTTCCGGAAGTTTAATAATTAAATCGTTATGTAATTGTTGTTCACAAATTGATAAATATAAACCATCTCTAAGTTCTATTTCTCCCCATAATCCTATACCTAATTCTTGAGGAAATTGATAAATACTGTCAAATATACTCCAGCATTTACTGATATGAGATTTAAGTATATTCGCGTTGATTTCTGGTTCTGGTGTACTTACAAATAAATCCCAAAATGCTTGTTGTGAAATGGTGATTGTCATAACTATTAGCAATATGTCTGAATGAGTTTTTAATCCAAAGTCAGTGTGAGCATCGTTTGCGATTAAAGACAGCAAATAACAGCTTATTGAGATTTATTTCTACTAATTTAACTAGAATAGACTGTTTTGATAATTTTGGTTTGTTGTTTACAATACAAATTCTTGCATATTTTTCTCAATTAATACCCAAGGTCATAGAAGAATGGAATCAACAGACACAATCGAACGTAAAATGCGATCGCTAGCTGAAAAATATTTGCTTTAGCCAGCTTACTGATTCTGACATCAGCTTTCACAAGAGTGCTTATGAAAATCGGACTACAACAATACTGGAACTTACTTGTAGACTACCTCAAGCCGCAAAAGGGTAGAGTAGTTAAGTTTGCGATCGCACTTCTTTTCAGCATCGGCTTACAAATCCTCAATCCCCAGATTTTACGCTATTTCATTGACACAGCTGTAGCTGGAGGCGATCGCCAAAAATTATTCCTAGCAGCTTTTTTATTTATTGCTGTCGCCTTAATTACCCAACTCATGACAATTACCGCAACCTTCTACGGTGAAAACGTCGCTTGGACAGCTACTAACGCCTTACGTGCAGATTTAGTAGAGCATTGTTTGACACTAGATTTATCCTTCCATAAATACCGTACACCAGGCGAATTAGTGGAACGCATAGACGGCGATGTGCAGAATTTATCTGAATTTTTCTCGAAATTTACTATTCACATCTTGGGTAATTTGCTCATGGTATTGGGTGTAATAGTAGTGCTGTTTATAGAAGATTGGCGAGCCGGTGTAGCTATTTTATTGTTTGCTCTCATCGCCTTATCTACTCTGATTAAATTGCGTACCATCTCAGTTTTCCATTGGGGAGGTTATCGCCAATTCAGTGCTGAGTTTTTTGGCTTCTTAGGTGAACAGCTAACAGGGATGGAAGACATCCGCGCTAATGGTGCAAAAAACTATGTCATGCACCGCTTCTATACAATTATTCGCAACTGGCTACCCATCTTTCATAAAGCCCGCTTTGCAGATACAATTCTTTGGGTAACAACCAACGGTATATTTACTTTAGGTAGTGTAATTGCTCTCATCGTTGGTGCTTACCTGTGGAGTCAACAGACAATTACCATCGGTACAGTTTACCTACTTTATTACTACACCAATATTCTCAGCGAACCGATTGAACAGATTCGCAACCAATTTGAAGACCTCCAGCAAGCAGATGCGAGTATTTACCGCATTACAGACTTGTTGCAAGTTCAATCTCAATTATATACAGGTGGTGAAAAATTAATTCCTCCAGGTGCGCTTTCTGTAGCTGTTGAGAATGTCTCTTTTGGTTACAATGACCGGGGAAATGATACTGAAGATTTAGTATTGCAAGATGTATCTTTTAATTTACCTGCGGGTCAGGTTTTGGGGTTATTGGGACGTACAGGAAGCGGTAAGTCTACTTTAGCGCGATTACTTTTGAGATTGTATGACCCACAATTGGGTTCAATTCGGTTGGGGGGTGTACCTATCGACCAAACCCCACTCCAAGAATTACCGGGGAAAGTGGGATTAGTGACTCAAGATGTGCAACTTTTTCAAACCACAGTTCGCAATAACCTGACTTTTTTCAACCATGACATTACTAGCGATCGCATCTATGAAACAATAGAAATGTTGGGCTTGTCAGAATGGTTACACTCTTTACCCCACGGCTTAGAAACCAACTTAGGCCCAGATAGTAGCGGTTTGTCAGCCGGACAAGCGCAGCTATTAGCCTTTACCCGTGTATTTCTCAAAAACCCCGGCTTAGTAATTCTCGATGAAGCCTCTTCACGTCTTGACCCAATGACAGAAAGACTCATTGAAAAAGCTATAGATAAATTATTGATGGGACGCACCGCCATTATTATTGCCCATCGTTTATCCACTGTAGAAAGAGCTAATCAAATCTTAATTTTAGACAAAGGTAAAGTCAGTGAATACGGTGAACGCGAAGCATTAGCCAAAAATTCCCACTCACGTTTTGCTCAATTATTACAAGCAGGTTTAACAGATTTATTAGTTTAGGGAACTAGAAATAATTCCAAATCATATTTTACCTTTGCCCCATGCCCTATGCCCTATGCCCCATTTCCCAATATTATGATTTCATCAACAAAAAAACTTGCTGGTTGGCAATTATTATGGCAACTAATTTGCTATAAACCAAAACTCTACTTAATTGATACTTGCTTCTGGATTTTTATTATGGGCTTACCTGCCCTACCTGGATTAATTATCCGCGAATTTTTTAATAGTCTCACAGGTAAAGCTCAATTTGGTTTATCACCTTGGGCATTTATTGCAGGTTTTATTGCTTTAAATTTAGGGCATATTTTGGTGATATTTATAGGACGCATCACCAAAACTCAGCATCGTTTCACCATGAGGTCATTACTGAGAAGAAATTTATTAGAACGTCTCTTAAATAATCCTCATGCTCAAATTAAGGTGACTCAGGATGATATTGAAAATGCTGTATCCCAAGGTGAAGTAATCAGCTACTTTCGAGATGATGCAGAACACATTGAAGATAATGTGGCATGGGTATCAGAAATCTTTGGCGAAGGACTATTTGCTGTTCTTTCTTTAGCAATTTTATTAAG
The DNA here is from genome assembly GCF_963889195.1 of Calothrix sp. FACHB-168. Lineage (NCBI taxonomy): Bacteria > Bacillati > Cyanobacteriota > Cyanophyceae > Nostocales > Calotrichaceae > Calothrix > Calothrix sp. FACHB-168. The sequence continues at coordinate 11,900 of NZ_CAWPNJ010000077.1, read as the reverse complement.
TGTCAATGTACCCATGACAGTATTTGTTTTCCTTCCCTTAGTCGGAATGATAGTAATTATCCAAAAAGCAGAAATACGTATTAAAAAATATCGCCAATCTAGCCGTCAAGCCACTCAACAAGTCACCGGAATTTTAGGAGAAATATTTAGTTCTGTACAAGCGATTAAAGTTGCTGGTGCAGAACAAGATGTCCTCACTTATTTTCGCACTTTAAATGACAAGCGGCGCGAGAGTATGGTTAAAGACAGTCTACTAAAAGCCATTCTCAATTCACTATTTCAAAACATGGTGAATTTTGGCACAGGTTTGATTTTAGTGATGGCTTCTTTTTTGATGCAAAACGGCGATAATCAATTAACAGTAGGTGACTTTGCTTTATTTGTTTATAACCTATCCTTTGTCACAGGTTTTTTTGCCTCTGTAGGTGGCTTTATGGCATTGTATAAGCAAACAGAAGTTGCTTTTGAACGTATGGCTGATTTAATTTCTGGTGCATCAGCAGAGACTTTGGTAGCTCCAAATCAACTTTATTTACCAGAATTGGGTAAAAGTAGAAAAAACTTACCTCAATTAGAACAATCTATAGAAAATGCAAGTCATTATTTACAATCATTAAACCTATCAAACTTAACTTATATTTATCCTGGTACTCATCAAGGAATTGTAGATATTAACTTACAAATACAACGCGGTAGTTTGACTGTCATTACTGGACGCATCGGCGCAGGAAAAACTACATTGCTCAGAGTATTATTAGGATTATTACCCAAACAAGCAGGAGAAATTTATTGGAATAATCATCTAGTTGTAGACCCTGCTAATTTTTTCGTACCCCCTCGCAGTGCATATACTCCCCAAATTCCCCAACTTTTCAGTTATTCCCTACGGGAAAATATCTTGTTGGGATTATCTAAAGATGATGCTGATATTCAAACAGCATTAAAAATGGCTGTATTTGAGCAAGACTTAGCAGCCATGAATGAGAAACTCGAAACTTTAGTCGGAACAAAAGGAGTACGCCTTTCTGGTGGACAAATGCAACGGGTAGCAGCAGCGCGGATGTTTGTCCGTCAGCCAGAATTGTTAGTATTTGATGACCTTTCTAGCGCGTTAGATGTGGAAACAGAATTGACATTATGGTCGCGGATATTTGCTAATACAACTGAACAAGGAGAAAATCCTTGGATACCAACTTGTCTTGTCGTATCTCATCGCCGTTCTGTTTTACGACGCGCTGACCAGATTATTGTGATGAAAGCAGGTAAAGTGATAGCGCAAGGCAAATTTGACGATATTTTAGCAGATGAGCAAGCTGATTGGATTTTTTAAAGACAGGTAGCGTGCCCTCTATCGGTAGACAACATTTTTACGTTCTGATACACTCTATTCAAGAGATATTTGAGAAAGTTTGTCTATAGTCTTCTCAATTAATTGAGATTAAGTGTTTTGTAGGTAGCGCATGGCGAATATAATTTCACTGGCAGATTACCAAGGCTTTTGGCGAGAACATAATCAAAACACTAGGCAAGCAGATCCATCAGACCCATCTGATATTATTAATACCTGTCCTCAAGAATTTGGTAGTGGATATGAACGTTGGATTGAACTGCGGGACATTAGTTTATTAATTATTGATGCGGAATTTCATCATGATTTAATTATAGAAAAAAACTCTTCAGATAGTTTTACTGGTGGATTAGAATTTGGGTTTCATCTTTTAGGATCTTGGAATAATATTCATGGTGGAAATAATTTATTTCAAAGTGGAGATTTTCACCAAAATAAAGAATCAGAAATTTTGCGATCGCAGCGACTTTTAAAAGTAGATATCCATCCCGAATCCCCTGAATTACTCCATAGTTTCATTATAGGTGGCTTAAATCCCCTATCGCCGAAAATTATTAAAAAGCTCCTTGAACATGAAAAAGAGTCATATTTTCAAATAGATCATACCACTCCAGAAATGCGAGTTGCCCTAGAACAAATTATCAATTGCCCCTTTACAGGCTTAACCAAAAAAATTTATTTAGAAAGTAAATGTTTAGAAATAATTGCCTTGAAACTGGAACAATTAGCCGCCGGAGAAAATATTTCTCCAAAAACCACGGCTTTAAAAAGAGATGATATTGATAGAATCCATTATGCCAAAGAAATTTTAGCTCAAAACCTAGATAATCCTCCTTCTTTAATAGAACTAGCTAGACAAGTAGGATTAAACGACTATAAACTTAAGCTAGGCTTTCGCCAAGTCTTTGGTACAACTGCATTCAGTTACTTACACCAACAACGCATGGAAAAAGCACGCCAACTACTTTTAGAAGGCCAAATGAATGTCAAAGAAGTAGCGCGTGCTGTTGGCTATACCAATCAAAGTCATTTTGCTACAGCTTTCCGTAAGCAATTCGGCACTAACCCTAAATCCTATGATTTGTTACTAAGAGCCTGAAATGCAGCTATTACCTGTTAGTTTCAGTAAAAATCCGTCTTTGGTTCAAAAAAATCCGTCTTCGGTTCAATCAGGTCTTCAAAATCACCTTCATTGTAGATTAAGCTTCTTGAAAAAGATTCCTAGTTAAGCATCATTATACCCTCGGACATTCTATCGAGGTTAATCTACGTGAGGAGATTATGAGGAGACAGCCACAATTATTGATGGGTTTATGGTTAATAGGAGTAGTAATTGCTGTACAACCAGCTTGGGGGAACAGTATTACCTCTAGCAATCCTCAAAAATTAATATCTCAAGCATCTACACCTCAGTCTCCAATTGCGATTAATGGAGTGCGGATTGAGACCACAGATAAAGGTATAGAAGTAATTTTAGAAACCAAGCAAGGCGAAAAATTACAAGTAGCAAATACTAGTGCGGGGAATAGCTTAATTGCTGATATTACTAATGCTCAATTAAGTTTGCCTTCTGGAAACACATTTCGCCAAGAAAAACCTTTTACAGGGATTGCTGAAGTTATAGTTGTCAACCAAGACAGTAATACTATCAGAATTACCGTCACCGGAGATGGGGGAATACCAACTTATGAACTATTTGATAGTGATGCTGGTTTAATCTTCAGCGTAACACCCGTATCTTCTGCCGCATCTCAGCCAGAAACACCACAAAAGCCGCCAGCAGATAAGCCGACAACAGAGACTCCTACAGCACAACCAACGGCCGGAACTGATACACCTATTGAATTAGTAGTCACAGGTCAACAAGATGGCTATCGAGTTCCAGAAGCATCAACAGGTACAAAATTGGATGTACCATTGCGAGATGTCCCAGCGTCGGTGCAGGTAATACCCAAAGAAGTCATTCAAGATAGACAAGTCATCAGACTAAACGAACTATCAGATAACGTCAGTGGTGTACGTCCTCAAGAAACCTATGGTGGATTAGCATCTCAAGGTTATTTCATTCGCGGTTTTGCTACAGAATTTGAGAGTCTGCGTGATGGGTTTAGAGATTTTGGCTTTTTTAGTCCCCGTGATGTCGCTAATATTGAGCGTGTAGAATTTCTCAAAGGCCCTGCATCTGTTCTTTATGGTAGTGCTACCAGTCCGGGTGGTGTAGTTAATACAATTACTAAAAAGCCACTAGCCGACCCCTTCTATCAAATTAATGGCACTATTGGTAATAATGACTTTTATCGCACATCAATTGATTTTTCTGGGCCACTGTTAGAAAATCGCGCAGCACTTTATCGGATTAATGCTGCTTACGAAAATGCGAAAAGTTTTCGTGATTTTGTAGAAAATGAAAGCACTTTTATTGCGCCAATAATTACTGTAAAAGCTGGAGAAAGGACAAATCTCACCTTTGGTTATGAATACCAAAAGTATGACTACACTTTTGAGAGGGGATTTCCTTCTGATAATCAAGTAGTTTTTGATTTACCTATCAGTCGTTTTTTAGGCGAACCTAACCTGAATAGAGGGGAAGCAACATCTAATAATTTTACTTATTTGCTAGAAAGTGAATTTGGTAATAACAATAATTGGAAATTCCGCCAAGCTTTCAATGTTATTAACGTTAGCGGTAACACAAGAGGAGCGCAACCCAGATTTATCCGAGATGATGGACGAACTGTAGCGCGCAGATATCGCAATGTTGATGAAGAGCAGAATAATCTGTCATTTCAGAATGAAATTAGCGGCAAATTTAACACTGGTTCGATTCGCCATAATATTCTTGTAGGATTGGAACTATCTCGTTACAAATACAGTTACAATTTCTTAAGTGGTAACATTGCAGATTTAGATATTTTTGACCCTGTTTATGGCGCAGCAGCACCATTAAATCTCAGCAGAGACAATAGTGAATATGGTGCAGATAATGTTGCGTTATATTTTCAAAATTTAATTGAACTTACACCCCAGATTAAATTATTGGCAGGTGGTCGTTTTGACTGGGTTGATTCCTTTTATCGAGATGTCCAAACCAACACAACTTTGAATGAAAATTCAGATTCAGAATTTTCGCCAAGATTAGGGATAGTTTATCAACCTACTGATTCCACCTCAATTTATGCTAGTTGGACAAATTCTTTTAACCCACAAATATTTGGCACAACTCGCAATAATCAACCATTTAAACCAGAAACAGCAGCACAATTTGAAGTAGGAATTAAGCAGGAATTATTTGACAAGCGTTTATCAGCAACTTTAGCTTATTTCGACATTACTAAGAAAAATGTCTTAACAACAGACCCAGAAGATGAAGACTTCCAAATTCAAACAGGGGAGCAAAAAAGCCGAGGTGTAGAGTTAGATATTGTTGGGGAGATTCTTCCTGGCTGGAAAATTATTGGCACATACGCTTACACTGATGCTTATATCAGCGAAGATAATGATGCCGGCTTACTGAATAATAGATTAACAGGCGTACCTTATAATAGTGCGAGTTTATGGACTACCTATGAACTGCAACAAGGCAATTTGCAAGGTTTAGGATTAGGTCTTGGTCTTGTTTACGTTGGTGAAAGAGAGGCGAGTTTACCAAATAATCTCAAGATTCCTTCTTATGTCAGAACAGATGCTAGTATTTTTTATAAGCGGGATAATTGGCGCGCTGCTCTCAATTTTAAAAATCTTCTTGATACAAAATACTATGAGTCTCAAGGCTTTTTCATTGTTCCTGCGGCACCTTTTACTGTTTTAGGAACTGTTTCTTTTGAATTTTAATATGGCTATGGTGCTTGATACAATTTCAATTCAATAATGATATAAATAGATGGTAAGGGTTTAGCAGTGCTAAACCCTAGCAATAATCTATTTGCATTATGATTTTGGTGAAATGCTATGAAGGTAAATTTATGCGATCGCCAACTTTTCAGTTATTATTAATTAGCAAAAATTATCAATCATGTTGCAATTTTTCATAACATGAAAAAAGTTTTTTATTACATTAAAATTTATTTATTAATAATTATTTCTTGTTTTATCACTATTGCTTGCCATAGCAATTTATATAGTAAGGTAAATAATTTACCAGATACAACATCGTTAAAATCTCAATGTAGATTAATTAAGCATGAATTAGGAGAAAGTTGTATACCTCTAAATCCGCAGCGCATTTTAGTGACAGATCAAGTGGCATTAGAAGCTGTAATAGCATTAGGATTTAAACCTGTAGGTGCGCCTGATACTGCTTATGTAGCTAGTAAATCTAGTTTTCTGAAGGAGAAAATGGCTGGTATAACTTATATAGGCAAAGAGCATCAGTTTAATTTAGAAACAATTTTAAATTTACATCCCGATGTAATTATTAGCTTATACGGTATTAACTCAACTAACTATGAATTATTTTCCCGAATAGCTCCTACAGTTCAATTTAAATATGTTCATGCTAAATGGCAAGAATCTTGGCGGCAGATTGGTGAAGTATTAGGTAAGCGAGAACAGGCTGAAAAATTACTTGCTGATTACAAACAACGATTAACACAATTACGAACTGTACTCAATCAGCAAATTAATAAACTAGAGGTGTCTATTAGCCGTTTTCATGGACAAGTCCAACTGCCTGAGTTTCGTTCTCAGTTTTCATTTCCTGGCAGTATTTTACAAGAAGTCGGTATTTCGATGCCAGAGGCTCAACGGCAGTTAATTAAAACTCCCGATGATACTTTAATAATTTTGAATTTAGAACGGATAGACTTACTCGATGCTGATGTTTTATTTGTAGCTGTAGATCCTGGTGCTAGAGATTTATTCCAAAAATATCAAAATACTCGTCTTTGGCAAACCTTAAATGTAGTGCAGAAGCAGCAAGTTTATAGTGTGGATTCTAGTTACTGGATTTTTGGGAGTATTCTCTCTGCTAATGCTATAGTTGATGATTTATTTAAGTATTTATTAAAGGCAACATAAGCAGAATTAGTTATTTCAAATTGCTGTATCGTGCCGCGATCGCAGATCATTACAATCACAAAACTTGCCTGATGGTTTAAAACCTGCAAATTTGAGCTGCATGCAAATCAAAACTGTTGTATTTCAATCTGCTTTCACTAAGTATTTTGCTAAATCATCACATGAAAATCTGTCTTTCCCATGATGCCACTTGTTATTCTGGGGGAACCCACTACCATCAGCACCTGCTTATACTTTGCCTTTGTCCGCCTTTGCAGGTGCTTTATTAATGGCTGGTTTAATTTACTCCTTGGCTTGGAACAATGGAAGTTCGCCAGTGTTGTTTATTTTAATGGGCGTGGGTTTATCTGCGATCGCATTTTTCAATCTTGATTTTAACTGGTACACTGATTTTGATTCGTTAACGTTCGCGATCGCAATCCCTGTTGTGCTTCCATACATAAAAATCTCTCCCCTAGCCTTTAACCGCCCAAATGAACATCCACCATCATTATCAGCATTAGCGCAATTAGTGGGAGTAAGCGATATCTTCGACAAGCCGCTTCGCGTCTAGGCACTTTGCAACCCGGTTTTCAAATAGCGATCACTCATGACCTTGTAGATACAGTTCGCCGCAACGTTACCATCGCCTGGGCACATAGCTAACCTCTGCCGTTTAGTCAAAATACGGTTCAGCAGGCAATGCTGACAGTGCAGTAGCAGGCAGAACTACTGCGTAAAGGTGAGTCAACATGAATTTGCGATCGCCTATCCTCGACAATCCTAGCCAAATTTGTACCTGGAAAGCTTTATTTGCAAGGTTTCTAGGCGGCAGGGTTTCAACAACCATTCCGGCTAGGGGTAGGTTGAAGGAGGGCTATAATCGTCAGCGATCGCAACCATCCCATCTAATTAAATTGCTTAAGAGGTCGCTTCAATAATGTGACATCTAGTGTGATTAATTTGGGAATATTGATACAAAGCCCAACATTGTTTGCTATTAACTCAGTTGAATACCACCCAAAAAGTAGCTATAGCAGTCTACCAAAATTTATGATTACTAAATAAAGCTTTCAAAATAGACGTAGTTTCAAGGCTGAAAAACGTTTTTTAAATTGTAGTTTACTTATTCTATGGCATTTAGATTGTGGGTCAGGTAATTCCCAAATATCTCGCTGTATATGTTCTTGTTCTACTAATAACTGAATATCGGGTGGTAACTGGGAATATTGCCCAAATGACCAAGGTTCACCATTTGATAATTCATTTTCTATACCATTAAACATTATGTTTACCTTGGTTATGAATAAGTTATGATTGCAGATGTTTATGTCAATGTATCAGCAACTTTTTGCTGAGATGCTCTCGCCTCTTGATACACAGATAGTAATTTTTGCGATCGCTCTCATTCTGCCTGGGCATCTTTGTTAACAATGCTTTCATCAAAATTGCTCGTAGTTGCATAAGTTTTACATCACTGTTAGAGATGAAATTTCCGGCATTTTTGTAATTTTTTTACAAGCAGCAGAGAAAATCTACAGCCGTTAACAATGGGCTGCACCTAAGCATTGGAATAAAGGAAGGGAGATAAATTTCCAATGCCCAATGCCCAATGCCCAATGCCCAATGCCCAATGCCCAATGCCCATTACTCCAATAAATCCGGTTCTTCGCGGACAATTCTGTCATAAAGTGGTTGGAAACTAAACCAGCCACCTGCATGAGTTCCAACTTGGCTATGGGTTAAAGTAGCAATTTCATGGTCAATAGAAATTGGTTTACCTGCTGCTTCAGCTAAAAGTTGTGCTTGAGCCGAGCGCTCAAATGTGATATACCACCAAGCAGCTTCATCTACTGTTCTTCCTACTGTCAAAAAGCCGTGATTGCGAAGAATGACAGCTTTTTTCTCGCCTAATGCTTCGGCAATTCTTTTACCTTCTGAAGTATCAAGAACTACACCTTTATAATCATCAAAAATAGTGTGGTCTTGATAAAAAGCACAAGCATCTTGAGTTAAAGGATCAAGTAAACGACCTAAACTTGACCAAGATTTCCCATATAGAGAATGGGCGTGTGCGGCTGCAATGACATCAGGTCGGGCTTCATGTACTTGAGAATGAATAGCAAAGGCGGCGCGATTAACAGCCGCATCTCCTTTAACTACTTCGCCTTCTCTATCAACCAAAATTAAGTCAGAAACACGGATATGGCCGAAGTAAGTTCCCAGGGGATTTACCCAAAAATGATCAGTAAATTCTGGGTCACGGGCGGTAATATGACCTGCGATTCCTTCACTGAAACCAAAACGACCAAATAAGCGAAATGCAGCCGCTAGGCGTTGTTTGCGGTAGAGGCGTTCATCTTCAACTTTTGCAAAAACTGGTGGTTGGGGTCTATCAAATCTCGGCATAGTTTTACCCTGATAGGTTATAAATTTTCTTTGTAAGGTGCATTGGAATATCCAGAACGAAAAGACTTAACGCTTTCTGCTTCTGGGTGATAGTGATGTCGCAAAATGTTACCAGTATCATTTCCCATCACATGAATTGAGATAGACGGGGTAAATACTGTTGTCGCTTTGACTGAATGAATATCTCCATCTGGTGGTAACAGACGGTAAATATCACCACTTTTTACTTTATAAGTACCAAGGTTTTGTAACTGCGCCCGTCCTTCAACATCACCCTTATCTAGGCGACGGTAAACAGTTTCTTCTTGTCTGCCTTTATACAAACCCACTAGTCCCCAGGATAAATGATCGTGAACAGGTGTAATCGAATTAGGCGGAATTACTAAACTAAAGATAGTCAGCGAACGATCCTGAGAACGATATAGCAACCATTGTCCAATACCACCGCCTAAACCGCTATGGTGATTAGGTTGGGCGAATTGTTCTGGTAACCAATCTTGTTTTTTTAGAAGTGTTGCAAAATGGGGTTCTAGGGTATTGAGAGTTGCTTGGCGATCGCCTGCTGTGTGTGAGAGAATTTGTTTTGCGATCGCCACAAACTCACGTAAGTCAGGACTATCAATAAACCATTCGTCTGTTTCTAAGGATTCGAGAATAGTTGTATGAGTCATAACATTCCAGATTTGAGATTTAACTGTTGGGATTCAGACTTACGCATTTTTGTCATTTGTCATTGGTCATTTGTCCTTTGCTTCCTCATCTCCCTTGTCCTCCTTGTCCCCCTTGTCCTCCTCCCATTCCCTACCTCGTCGCCGTAGTTCCCAAAGGACATACTGAAGCGGCAATATCTACTCGTTTAGGCAGAATTTTTTGCTCTAATAACCAATCAGCTGTTTTCTGAAGCTTGGCGACATCATCAGCATCAGGAAAAACGTAAGACTCAGGGCCACGATTCTTAGTAGCTTGCTTGGCTACAGCTTCTGAAACTTTCAGTTCCTTCACCATAAAATCTGCGGCTGCGTCGGTATTCTGATTCAGCCATTCACCATCTTGGCTCAAAGCTGTCAGTGCAGATTTAATTGCTACAGGATTATCCTTCGCCGCATCACCGCGCACAACCATAATGCCGTAGGTAGGTGCAGGATGTGTAGTCGTGATTCGCCGCGCTTTATGTTCTAATTCAGCAATGGAAATATAAGGTTCCCAAACAGCCCAACCATCAACTGAACCTTGGTATAGCGCTGGTGCAGCATCATTTGGCGATAGATAAACTCGCTGGACTTTATCTTTGGGGATATTTTCTTTTTCTAAAACCTTTAATAACAGGTATTCACCTGCACCCCCTTGGTTAACTGCTACTTTTTTACCAATTAAATCAGCAGGTTTACGGATAGCAGAATCGCCGCGCACTAAGATAGCACTACCCAAGGAATCTGGTTTAGGACGCTGTACAGAACCAATACAGAGCGGTTGTCCAGAAGCAATTCCTGAGATAGTAGGAATATCACCGCAACCACCAATGTCTGCACGATTACCATTAAGAGCTGCTAGCAGCGTAGCACATCGGTCAAAAGGGCCAGTCCATTCAACTTTAATATTTTGCGCTGTTAGCTGCTTTTCTAGGTCGCCGCGCTGACGCGAAATAGGAATAATCCCGCCTTTTTGGTATCCCAAGCGAACTACATTATTTTTTTCGGAATTTTTTTCGGAATTTTGATTGTTACTCACAACCTGTGAGGCAGAATTGGAGTTAGCCGGGGGATTCACAGCCGTTTTTTGACTGCAACCAGTAACCATCAAACTCAAATATGCAACAGCAAGTAAAAAACTCCGGTTAGAATACGCTTGTTTATAGCGAAAGTAATGCTCTTGTAAATAATTCACCACAATTTATTCCTTCATCTCAATTGTTGAGAGTTGAAGCAGCAGATGTATTTGTTTAATTTGAGAGGCGAAACCATTAATCTACTTAAATCCGATATATATATCGGAGATTAAAATTAAGCATACCATCTTTTTGCTTGACTATATAAGCTCAAGCCCAGATTTTTTTGATTTCAGGCATTGCCACGAGCAGAAATCTTAATATATGAAAAACTCCACCCACAAGGCTTCTGCCGTGAGCATCAGCGTTCGACTGAGCGCTCACGCCGAAGTCCGAACGGGGATGGAGTTTTTGGGCATGGGGAATCGGGCATGGCGCATGGGAAAGAACATAACCAATGCCCAATGCCCAATGCCCAATGCCCCAAGCGGCGGGGCGCTTACCCTACGCACCCAAAAGGGGATAGAGTTTCCCGCCGCTTTCAATAAAGGTTTTTGTGAGTTGGTATTGCCTGGGTATGCAGTATTATGGTTAGCAGGTGAATCAAACTAGCGTTGCTGGTGAATCAATATATATTGGCGCACAAATTTTACCTGTATTTCTCCTACCTTTTTTGCAGAATCAGGGTTAGCGAAATAAGTATATTTTACAAATATTAAAAAAATATGTAGTTTTTTAAATATCTATTGTTTTTTGATTCCTGCTTCAATGTGCTTGAACGAAAAATTTTATACTCTTTTAAGATGACGAGAGAAAAAACATAAACTTTCCTCTCACACCATCGTTCAGATAGGAAAATTTTGACTGGTAAAAGGCAGATGTAAATAATGTTTTTACCAGTCAATATCTCAAGATTAGGTATCCCAATCGATCCCAGGTTAATACTCAGTACGCATCACCTTAAATGGGGGTCTGAAATATTGAGATTTGACGTTGGCTAGAACGAAATGAAACCCAACTAACTAATGATTGAATTCCCTACCATTTTGTAGTCTTCTGTACTTAATTGCATTGTGCAGTCATATCGATAAATGGAGATAGAAACGGCTGATATCTCTGGTTATACCTATACCTGAGTTGTTATCAATTAATAATTCTCCCAATCATCAAATTTGAGAAAACGCGCATTTTCTCAAATTTACTCTGCAATACAAAAAGTCAAAGCTTGTCTAAGTTACATCAGACTCAATCTTGAGCTATCGCCTCTCAGTTTTTCAACTATTAAGTAGGTCAACCAAAAAAAACGTAAGATAGATAGAGTCGGAAATTAAGTGATAAATGATGCCTAGCGCGTTAAGAATAATACTAACTACTGAAGAAGAC
>NZ_CAWPNJ010000076.1:0-29942 GCF_963889195.1 Calothrix sp. FACHB-168 | reverse complement strand
CCCAATAAATTTGTAGTGCGAGCAGCGTTCGACTGAGCGCTCAGTCGAACGCTGCTCGCACTACTAGGGAATATGGGTAATTTATTTTTTGTAAGTCCCTAAGTCATTTGTTAGAGACGCGATGAACCCTTGTCTGTACAATTTTTTGTTCCCCTTCCCTGCCCAATGCCCACTCGCCCTGAGGGAAGTCGAAGGGATGCCCCATGCCCATTTTAATTGAATGCTCCCGCCTACTTAAACTATCCAGAAAAAATGGTCACTTACGGCTACGTCTTGTATCGTAAAAAGTAATGGCCTCATCACAAATATAAAAATCATGGATAGCAGACAACTGGCTAGATACATGGAAGCCACGGATAGCATCGCTAAACCTTGGCTGTTAGTGCAACTGCGCCTGAAAAAACTCCAAGAACGTCAATCCCAGATTCCTCAAGAAGTTTATGTTGAGGAATTAGAAGATATCTTCCAAGATATGATGAACTTGGGCGAATGGTGGCAAGGTATCGAAGATGAGGTATTTTGATTAGTTGATAGTCAAAATTACTCAGAGTTAGCAGTTGTGTGTACTCAAGAGAGATGTCGTACACGCGATCGCACTTCAAGTTAACGTCATACTACAGTGCAATTAATTGAATCATCTCTCACAGATCCTCCCTGGCTTACCTTTATCAGGCTAGCAAGGGGGGATCACTTGTTAGGATCTAGCCCTTTAACTGAGGCGATTTTGAAAATACTGGCGGTACAAGTCGCAACTTGGTATTACCTTATTTTCATGAGAATATACTACTAAACCCATACTATGCAATTTAAAAGCTGATTCTGAATCTAGTTCTATTGGTAAGGAACTGTTAACAACTTGGTTAAAGGCTGTGGCTAAATTCGCATGGGGTTCGAGATTGCATAAATGCGATCGCAAATGATCGCTATAAATTCCCGCTTCTGTTGGGGCTGTTTGTAACAACTGCTCTAGGGTAATATCTTGCTGTTGCAGGTGATAAAGGGCGAGCCTGACTAAATAAGGATGTCCCCCTACCATTTCCATCAGTTGTGTTACTTGGGCATCCGTCCAATTTAGCCTCTGATGCCGCTCAACGAGAATTTTCACCTGTTCTGAGGTAAATTCTGGTAATTCCACGCTCAAGCCGACGTTAAAGGGCGATTGATTGATATTTAAGGGGATATATACTTCCTTAGAATGTACCAAAACTAAGCGGAGTTTTTGCCATAATTCGCTACTGCGATCGCCATATTTAGCATATTCATACCAAGCGCGTAACAAGCTAAAAAAGTCTTCGGCTATGTCGCGATGGGGAAAAATGCGATCGACACCATCTAAACTAATAACTAAGGGGCTATCAATTTCTTCTAACAAACATTCTTCAAAATAAGCAGTAGCTTTATCTTTACTGCCATAAATGCTCCAATAATCATCTAATTGCGGCAATCGCTTTAATTTTCTGCCCACACTTTCGCAAAACCAGCGTAAAAATATATCTAAGTTGGTAAAAACTGCTTTATCTGCTAAATGAAAGCTTAAAGATACTGTTTGATAACCATGCTTTCGCGCTTCATCTAACATCCTCGCCATCAGGGAAGTTTTACCCATTTGTCCCGGTGCTTTTATCCGAATTAAAGCACCTGGTTGCAAAATTTCTTGATAACAACGTTCTTCAATGGGAGGACGTTCAATATAAAATTTAGAAGCTAAAGGTACTTGACCTGCTGGGAATTCTAGCTCTGTATTTAGTTGGGTTCCTGCATTGCTATTTACACCAATTAATTCTGACGCATTGCTGGAAGAACCTGGATAATTTGATGTTGTTGTTTCTACTGTTAAGGGTGAAGATAACATCACATCAGATTGTATAATTGTCTCTAACTGCTTTGTTACTGCCCCATTGCGTAAAAGTCTTTGTCGCTCCACTGCTGTTTGAAAATTCTTTTTACTAACCTTTTCTCCAAATGCTTCTGACAACATTTGCCACAGCTTAGGCCCTACATCATGTTGGAGATATTCAGTAGTATAGCCATAAGTTTGAGCAATCTCATCATATTTCTTCCCTTGCCAAGAACTACGAAGTATTGCCACTTCAATATCTTTCAAGTGTCTTTTAGTCTGGGCAACAACTGCTGCATCTAAAATTTTGAATGCTGTTTCAAAGTCCATTGCTCAGGGATGAATTACAACTATTTGCTTATTTAGCTACAACTCGAATTTTTAAAATTCCAGATTTTTTCTTTAACAATCTGGAAATAGCGAAAATCGAGACATTGCTTATTTTTACACAGATGAGTCTCCTTAAATATTAGGACTTAATCTTACTTAAGATTTTTTATTGTTTAATCTTTGTCTATCAAACTCCTTAAATTATCCACATTTACCTTTCATCGAGCAAGAGTCAACCTAATAATATCCAAACTCTATAAGAGTCAGAGACATATTTTTAGGCAAATTCAAGGAGATAAAACATTATGGCGATTATTAGTGGAAGTATTACCCAAGCCGACGATAAAATTGTTGCTGATGGAGCTAACGATATAATTGACGCTTTAGCTGGTAACGATTCTGTAAATGGTGGTGGAGGTAACGACACTCTCATTGGCAATTTCGGCAATGATTCTTTATTTGGGGGACTAGGTAATGATTCCCTCGATGGGGGATTAAATAGAGACAGCCTTGATGGTGGCGCGGGTAACGACACTCTCAACGGTGGCGATGATAACGATACCCTTTCTGGTGGAACTGGAAACAATCGCGTTAATGGTGGTGCTGGTAACGATTTGCTTCTCGCCCAAAACGGACAATCTCCAGGTATAGGTGATGTTGGCGATACTTTAATTGGCGGTGCTGGTAATGATGAGTTACGTGTTGCGGGAGCCACAAATTATTTCTTGACTAATAATCAGCTATTTGTGGGTAATTTAATCCATCAGTTTTCTGAGATTGAGAGAGTTAGGTTAACTGGTACTTCTGGTAATGACACGATTAACGCTTCTCAAGCTTTGTTGACAGATAGAACTTTTCTTTTTGGTAATGAAGGTAACGACACCATTATCGGTAGTCGCGGTTTAGACCAGATTTACGGTGGTAGCGGTAATGACAGCATCGTCGGTGGTGCAGGATTTAACTTCCTACGTGGTAATGATGGTAATGATACTCTCATAGGCGGGAATGACAATAATAATTTAGAAGGTGGCGCGGGAAATGACTTAGTTCAAGGTGGAACAGGTAGAGATACTTTTGTCGATAGTGCTTTTGATGGAGCAGGTGACGATCGCTACATTGGCGGCGCTGGTGATGATTATTTATTCATAAATGGGGACAATAACTTTGAGCTGTTCTCATTTGTTAACGAACCAAGTAAAAGCCAACTCAAAGGTGGTAAGTTTGCCATAGGTACAAACCTAGATGACTCAGCCACAGGTACTGATACCCTAGAAGGCATTGAAACCGTAGAAATTCACGGCGGAAATGGTAGCAATCGCATTGATGCTAATCGCGCTTTTCAAGATGTAATTCTTAATGGTCGCGATGGCAATGATGTTCTGCTGGGCGGTAAGGGTAACGATACGCTATTGGGTGGATTAGGCAATGATAATCTCAACGGTGGTGCAGGTAACGATCGCTTAGATGCCAGTCTTGGCAATGATAGTATTGCTGGTGGTGTAGGTAATGATACCCTGCTTGGTAGCGGTGGCTTTAATACCGGCGAAATAGATACTTTATCTGGCGGTTCTGCATTAAACGGTGTTCAATCTGTTGATACTTTCTCGCTCAATGATTCCTATCGTCAAGCTGGTCATGCAATTATCACAGACTTCTCTGTCATCGATGGCGAAAAACTAATTCTGCGCGGTGTAGCCAGCGATTACACGTTTGTGCAGCAAAAGTTTACTACTGGTACTTTAACTAATAACTCATCTACTTTAGATACGGTCATTTTCTATGGTGCGCCTGCTTTCGGTGATGTAATTGCTGTGGCTGAGGATGTGAGTTTTACGGCGACAACTCCAGGGATTACATTTATTAGTTGATATTTGCACTGTCAACAAAATGCGATCGCTAATGAGTGCAAATTGCAAGTTGGTGAGGTACAGATAATCGTTCATTGTAGGGGCATTGGCACTGCCATGCCCCGAAGCGCGTACCTCATTTACCTGAAATATTTTGTTCAAAAATCAAATATGAATCCTATATAAGATGACCGAAAAAATTTTAGATTTTAGATTTTGGATTTTGGATTAAATCTAAAATCTAGAATCTAAAAAAGGTTACAAGCCTCTCCCTTTAGGGAGATGAAAATAAAAAGAAATCGTTCCTGCAAGCCTCTTCCTTATAGGGAGAGGTCAATCTAAAATCTAAAATCCAAAATCCAAAATTGGTTGACTATTTGATTTTAAAACTAACACCAATTGAAAAAAAGCATCAGACAGATTGTAGTGTTACAACAATACTTTAAATTTTCAATTAGATGATTATAACTTTGGTAGTAAATAGGAACCTAACTAGAGACAGTCAAGAATGATCGCTTTATCTAAATAGGATGAGGAAGAAATCAAGCAATTGATAATGCAATGCTTAGTAGATATATTCCTCAAGAAATAGATGGTGATTTCCAACTGGAGTCTTCCACTTCCTTTAGAACAATACCTAAATCACAGAGTTGTCATATATTTCTTCTCCGATGGAGAATGGATACCGATTAAATACTGTCGTTTAGCAAAAGCAATCGAAATTTCTCAGCAAGCCCAGCAGGAGTCAGCCAGTGAAACTTTGTTATTTCCTGTAGATTTAAATCCCAACTTTTTTAATCAACAACTTTTTTGAATTAATTGAAATACTCCCGTCAAATACAGGTTGACGGGAGAGTTTTTTTATGTGATATGAATCAGTAAATTTCTTTACTTTATACCAATTAGCAAAAAGAATGCGCCAGATTGTAGGGGCACTGGCACTGCCATGCCCTCTAGAATATTTTAATGTGTCGCCAAGATTATTTGAATTGGTATTAGCCAATCTGAATAACAATTAAATGCATCGTCTGAGAACGAAAAAGAAAGGTTGATTGATGTTTTTATAATCCATAATTCCTAACACAGTATTCTCATCTACTTTGCGAAAGGAATCATTAATCGGCAAATAATCATAAACCATCGTCGCAGTCACTTTTCCTCGATACTCCATCATCCGCAGTCTAGCTTGAGGTTTCTCAGTTTTCAGTAAAGAATTCATCCAGCCTAACAAAGGTTTTAATGAATCATTTCTAGGAATCGGCAATTTCAATACCCAGTTCATTAAATTAGCCTTAGGCGCAACCTTAAAGATTTTTCCCCGATTATTTAAAAATAACAATGGATGCACATTTTCCGCATCGACAAATTCTTTCCCATACCAATTAGAAATTTCTAATAAACCATCCATTGGATGATCTGTATGCAAGCCAGATCCTTGCCAACGTCCAAACATAAATTCTAAATTAACTGGTTCAAGCCGATCAAATAACTGTAAAGCCTCTTCTTTTGTAGTTTTACCAGTTTCCAGAATCAATTGAGCGTTTTCTAAAGTATTCATGGTTGTGCTTGCTATGATTATGATTTGGCAAATGACTAAATTACTGAAATGACTTTACTGCGCTTAATTTTATGTTAGCAATATCTAATACCAGTTCACAAAAAATATGATGTAGATGTAGGTTGGGCTTACTGTGTGTAAACCCAACAAATCGCCGAAAATGTTGGGTTAACCTACGGGAAGCCCTGCGGGAGACGCTACGCATAGCTTGCTTCTCCGAAGGAGTACGTCGCTACCCTTCGGGAACGCTTTTAGCGAACAAGTCGGGGAACCGCAAGGGCGCACTGCCTCACCGCTCCGCGTCTACGTTCCTCAAACCAATCTAAATTTATCCTTGACTGAACCTTATTGAATTTTATGTTAGCAATATCATTACGGAATTTCTGATATTAAATATAACTTGTCAAAATAGCAAGACAATCAAGAGATTTGTTGTAAATTTAACCCTTTGGCATTTTGGCAACTATCCCCAAAACTTACTTGATATATTGCAATTATTACCAAGATGTTTACACTCATATACAGAAGACGGGGCCGCACCCGTCTTTTTGCTTTTTTACATTTTTACGATTTGGCATTTTGGCAACTTACCAAAATTTAGCTATGCTATTTTCATAAAGCTTGTCAGGAATAAACTGGGGTTTAAACAGGAAATAATGAACAACTAATGGTTATTTATGTTTGCACCCTTAATAATTCTGACAACCTATTTAATTCGCTGTGTATTTTTTTCAGAGTCCAAGGTGTATTACCTCTTTCAAGCTATCTTGGCGGGATAATTCCCGTCTTTTATTTTGCGTAATTTCTTGGAGATTCTTTTGATATCAATCTAGTACGACAAGGCAAAAGTCAAAAGTCAAAAGTCAAAAGTCAAAAGTCAAAAGTCAAAAGAAAGAACTATTATCTTACAAGATTTTTACCTACAGCAGATTACCAGTTAGTGAGGTACAGATTATCGTTGATTGTAGGGGCACTGGCACTGCCATGCCCCGAAGTGCATACCTCATTTACCTGAAATATACTGTATTTTAAACGGTCTGCTTATTTACGCCGAGGTGTACTAGTTAAAATTTAGTTAATTGTCGAATTAGCATAGGTAATATTATTTACATATTCTGAATAATGCGATTTTATTTTCGTTTGTCAATTTCTCGACAATCTCAGGATAATGATGCAAGAAAATCTCTTTTTCCTAGTGCCTATTGTAATTTTGATTTAGGTACTATCATCTGTTTTTGGATTTGAACACATCCTAGAGGAAGATGTCAAACCTAAAAATAAACAGTAGATTAAATCGGGATGTTGTTATGCACTGGATTTATATATAGGTCTGGTAACCAGCCAAACCTTTTTTTATTTGCACATTAAAAATAGCAGTTTGCATAGTTAAGGGATGATTTGAAAGAATTGCTACCCACACTTTGTGTATGCATGAAGATGGTTTACAGATTACAGCAATTTTTAGGTAAATAGACCACACTGTAGGGGCACGGCACCAGTAAGATTATTGTATATACGAGAAGATTTAGGGTGCCGTGCCCTTACTACGATTGTGGTTCAAATGCATTAAAACTGCTGTAAGAGCCAATTATTCACAAATATCTGGCTTAATCCACGCCTACAGCTGTGAATATCTTTCCCCTTAACACTTGCACTCTGCAACCCTACCTTTACGGCTGAATGCATCAGCTTTGCTTCGGTTTCCGCAACTTTTGGGAAACTATGGGGCCGAGAATTTGATTGAGACTACGCAATTGTTCGGCTGTACCCATGCAAATGAGGGTATCACCTGGCATTAATACTGTGTCACCTGTGGGGCCGCCAATCAAGTTACCATCGGTGCGGCGAATTGCTAAAACTAAAGCGCCGGTTTGCGATCGCAATTTGGCTTTTTGTAGAGTTTGTCCGACAAAAGGACAGTAAGCTGGTTCTAGGAGAAATTCTTCCATGTACAATTGGCGGTCTGAACCAGAAAGTATACCATCAACAAAATCTAAAATTTGCGGTCTGAGGGCTGCTGCTGCCATTCGCTTTCCGCCTGTAATATAAGGAGAAATGACAGCATCAGCACCACCGCGTTGTAACTTTTGTAACGCTTCTTCCGTACTAGCTCTGGCGATCGCTCTAATGCCGGGATTCAGAGTTTTTGCTGATAATACTGTGTATAAATTTTCCGCATCAGAAGGAAGTGCGGCGACAATACAAATCGCCCGTTCTATGCCAACTCTTAACAGCGATTCATCTAACGTTGCATCACCTTGGTATACTATGTAACCTTCAGTTTGTGCCCTTTGCACAGATTCCACTTCGGAATCAATGACGATGAAAGATACACCTTCCGCCCGAAATTCTTTGGCGATTTGGCGTCCCGTCCGACTAAATCCACAAATAATATAATGTCCCGATAAGGATTCCATTAACCGCCTCTGTTGCCTGATGCGAATTCCTTCTTGAAAGTAGCCTTCAATAACTGCTTGTGTAAATAAATTGACAATGTAACCAATATTGATTACACCCATCAAAATTAAAGCAATAGTAAATAATCTGCCGCGATTGCCAAGGGGATTAGTCTCACCATATCCGACTGTAGCCAAGGTAATCACCGTCATGTAAGCAGCATCTTCCCATGACCAACCCTCAACCAAACAGTACCATAAAGTCCCAAGCAAGAAAACACAGCAAAGCGCGATCGTTGCTAGTATCAACTCCTTTTGAATACGTTGATATTTTTGCTCAGGTATTAAGTACACAATTTTTTTACCTCTGCGATTGATGAGAAAATGTCAATGGTCAATGGTCAATGGTCAATGGTCAGAGACGCGATTAATCGCGTCTGTACAATAGTCATTTGTCATACCAATCCGCGTTTTGATAGGTAATTAATATTTTGGTAGGGGCGGGGTTACCCCGCCCTTCCTTGTGTGGGTTTCAAGGGCACTTAAGGTGAGGCATTGTCTAAAAAGTGTGGGAAAATCAAGATTGAATACTTAAATTCCTTAATCATATTTTAAGATTTTTGTCAATCTAAAAATTATAAAATCATGAGTTCTAAAAAATAGTCGAAATTTTTGAGAAATTTCTACGACACTAGTAGATAACTATACGATTAAAGATTTTCTTAAGGAGCGGTAGTGAGCATACAAAGTTTAGTTGAAGCAGCCACCAACCCCCCAAAGCCAGATTCGTTGTCATCAACCCCTTTTGATGCCAACAGCTTTGATGAAGCGGTGATGTCTACTTATGCTCGATTTCCCCTAGCCTTAGAACGGGGTGCAGGATGCAGGGTTTGGGATAGCGAAGGGCGAGAATACCTCGACTTTGTAGCCGGAATTGCCACTTGTACATTAGGACATGCCCACCCAGCTATGGTAGAAGCAGTGACGCGGCAAATCCAAAAGCTGCATCACGTGTCTAATTTGTACTACATTCGCGAACAGGGTGAATTGGCACAATGGCTGATTCAACATTCCTGCGCCGATCGCGTATTTTTCTGTAATTCTGGGGCGGAAGCTAACGAAGCAGCAATTAAACTGGCGCGGAAATACGCCCATACTGTCTTAGAAATTGAACGACCAATTATTTTAACCGCTAATGCTAGTTTTCACGGCCGGACTTTAGCCACAATTACGGCTACAGGGCAACCCAAGTATCAAAAATACTTCGATCCCTTGGTTCCTGGGTTTCATTATGTGCCTTACAACGATATTGGCGCTATAGAAGCGGCAATTAGCGAACTTGATGAAGGCGATTATCGCGTAGCAGCAATATTATTAGAACCATTACAAGGAGAAGGCGGCGTGCGTCCAGGCGATCGCGCTTACTTCCAAAAACTGCGGCAAATTTGCGACGAAACCGGCGTTTTGTTGATTTTTGACGAAGTGCAAGTAGGAATGGGACGCACGGGTAAATTATGGGGTTATGAAACTCTTGGCGTAGAACCGGATATTTTCACCAGCGCTAAAGGATTAGGTGGTGGTATCCCCATCGGTGCCATGATGAGTAAAAAATTCTGCGATGTCTTCCAACCAGGAGAACACGCCAGCACCTTTGGCGGTAATCCCTTTGCTTGCGGAGTCGCCTTGAGTGTCTGCCAGACTTTAGAGAAAGAAAATATCTTAGAGAATGTGCAACAGCGAGGCGAACAACTACGTGAGGGCTTAAATGCGATCGCTGCTAAAAATCCTCATCTTATCGCCGATGTTCGCGGCTGGGGCTTAATTAATGGTATGGAATTGCAAGCGGATATTCAGCTAACAGCAGCTGAAATTGTCAAAGTTGCGATCGCTGAAGGTGTATTACTTGTACCAGCAGGGCCAAAAGTTCTGCGGTTTGTACCACCATTAATTGTCACAGAAGCAGAAGTTAATACAGCCTTGCAAGCTGTAGAAAAAGCACTAGCAACGTTGACAGTTTAGGGCATGGGGCATGGGGCATTGGGCATGGGGCATTGGGCATGGGGCATTGGGCAAAGACGCGATGAATCGGCAAAGACGCGATGAATCGGCAAAGACGCGATGAATCGGCAAAGACGCGATGAATCGGCAAAGACGCGATGAATCGGCAAAGACGCGATGAATCGCGTCTCTACAATTGTTGTCATTGGTCTCCCTTGCCTAGCCCCTAGCCCCTAGCCCCTAGCCCCTATTCACTTGTGAAGACTATCAAAACTTCTGCACGTAAATCAAAAACAGGAGAGCATAATAACCAAGTAGCACAACATAGCTGGGAGATATGGCAATGGTGGAAGATAATGGCTCAATTCGCACTCTATCAGTAGATATTGGTGGTAGTGGTGTCAAAGCTTTGGTTTTAGATGTTACAGGACAACCTGTAACCGAAAGGGGGCGTTTAGAAACACCCCAACCAGCGAAACCAGACACAGTAATTAATGCCATTGCTGTTTTAGCAGCTAATCAAGGTGAATTTCATCGCGTTTCTGTGGGTTTTCCGGGTGTGGTACGCCACGGAGTCACGGAAACTGCGGTAAATTTAGACCGGGATTGGATCGGTTTTGATTTTCAAACAGCCTTAGCAAATAAATTAAATAAACCTGTACGGGTAATTAATGATGCCGATATGCAAGGGCTAGGTGCGATCGCAGGTAAAGGTGTGGAATTAGTAATTACCTTGGGTACAGGATTTGGTTCCGCCTTATTTGTCGATGGTAAGCTAGTCCCGAATATGGAAATGGGGCATCATAAGTTCCGCAAAGGCGAGACTTACGAAGAACAACTAGGGCGGGCGGAGTTAGAAAAAATTGGCGATAAAAAATGGAATCGACGCTTACAAAAAGCGATCGCATCTCTCGAACATTTATTTAATTATGATTGCCTTTATATCGGCGGTGGTGAAGCCGTCCGCGTAAATCTCCAGCTACCCCTAAATGTCAAACTCATTCCTAATATTACAGGTTTATTAGGCGGCATAGCTTTGTGGAGAGATTAGTCAATAGTCAATAGTCAATAGTCAATAGTCAATAGTCAATAGTCATTTGTGAGGACGCGATAACCCTTGTCTGTACAATTGGGAGCATCCCAAATGTGCAAAAACGCCCTCACCCTATAAGGGTGGGGCTAGAAATACGAAGCCTGCCAAGGCAGGCTATCAAACTTTTAGCCTGCCTTGGCAGGCTTTGTTGGTATAGCAATACCCTTCTAGGGTATTGCGTCAAAATTGGTAAGGGACTTCCAAGAAATAAATTATCCAATATTGTGGGGTGGGCAGCGTTCGACTGAGCGCTCACGCCGAAGTCTTGCCCGCCTTTGACTATGGGCGGGCGAGACGCCCACCCCACAATAAATAGTTGTATATTTTTTTATTTGGAAGTCCATATGCTCCCGTACAATTATCATTTGTCCTCCTTGTCCCCCTTGTCCCCCTTGTCCCCTTTGTCTCCTGCCCCCTGCCCAATTCAGCCTAAGCCCAGCGAGAGATGAACTAAGCACAAATCGCGCCTATTGATTGAAGGGAAGGTGTTAAGAATGATTAACCATGCAATTAAAATCAATTGGGCAGCAGGTGGTAGCTATCGTTGGGGCTTCCAGTGGGATTGGGCGGGATACAGCAGTAAAATTTGCAGAACGGGGCGCGAAGGTGGTAGTTGCTGCTCGTAGCGAACCAGGATTACAGTCTTTGGTGGCTGAGATCCGCAATTTGGGCGGTGAAGCCACCTATGTAATTGCCGATGTCAGTGATTTTCAGCAAGTAAAAGCGATCGCAGATAAAACTGTAGCAGAATACGGACGCCTCGATACTTGGGTGCATACGGCTGCTACAGGTGTGATTGCTCCTTTTGAAAAAATTACACCAGAGGAGTTTGCTAGAGTTGTAGATGTTACCTTAATGGGACAGGTATACGGAGCAATGGCAGCCTTACCCCATATAAAACAAGAGGGAAGGGGAGCATTAATTCATATTTCCTCAATGGAAGGAAGGCGGAGTTTGCCTTTACAAAGTCCCTATTCGACAGCCAAGCATGGTTTAGAAGGATTTCTGGATGCGTTGCGGGTAGAGTTACAACACGAAAAATGGCCGATTGCTGTCACATCCATACTGCCGGCAACAATTAATACCCCTTACTACAATAAAGTTCGTACCAAATTAGGGGTGAAACCGACAGGAGTACCGCCATATTATCAGCCGAGTTTGGTTAGCGATGCCATTCTTTACGCAGCTGAACATCCCACCCGTGATTTTGTCGTGGGGGATGCGGGGAAAATCTTAGATTTAGTGCAACGAGTTTCGCCAGCCTTAGCTGATTCTCTATTATTAGCGATCGCATTTCAAGGACAGCGTACCAATGAGCCAAAATCAGCCGACGCACCCAACAATGTTTTTGAGCCAATTTCCGGCTATGACAAAGTTGAGGGAGATTTTAGAAACTTGTCCATACCCAGTTTTTTAGATAATTTGGATAAAAATCCGCCCTTGAAATGGGGTGCATTAGCAGTTGCAGCATTAGGTATTGCCACAGCTTTAGGCATATTTGGTAAGAATGAAATTTAATTCTATTTCTAATTAATGCAAAAGAGCATTAATTTTTTAAGTTCGTAATCAGGATTTTTGCGCTGCAAAATACAGAATTAAATTCCTGACTACGAACTAATTTTTTATAAATTTTCAACAGGCCTGCAATTAATACCAATTAAAAAAAGAATACGACAAATTGTAGGGGCAAGGCACTGCCTTGCCCTCTAGAATATATTGATGTATCGCCAACCAATAACAAATGACAAATGACCAATGACAAATGACCAATGACAAATGACACCCCCCGCCATTTATCTTAAAATTGCACCGCTATACGTAGAAATATTCTGATATTATCAATTTTGTCTAATTAATCCAAAATTGATTATGCAAGCAAGCTTTTTTACTGCTGTTGCTTTACCTGTTGCCTTAGCAATTATCATGCTAGGAATGGGTTTGTCTCTAGTACCCGAAGATTTTCAACGTGTAAAGAAGTATCCAAAAGCTGTTTTAATTGGCTTAATTAGTCAGTTAATTTTTTTACCTGTTATCGGTTTTCTCATAGCCACACTCGTACCCATGCAACCTACAATTGCTATGGGGTTAATGGTAATCGCACTTTGTCCTGGTGGCGTATCTTCTAATGTAATTACATTTTTGGCTAAAGGTGATGTTGCTCTTTCAGTTACTTTGACAGCTTTTAGCAGTGTAATTACAGTATTTACAATTCCCATATTAGGAAATCTTGCCTACCAACACTTTATTGGCAAAACTGCCGCGATCGCATTACCCATTGGTGCCACAATATTACAAGTTTTCTTGATGACACTTTTGCCCATTGGCTTAGGAATGACTGTGCGGCAAATATTTCCCGAAATCGCCCGTCGTCTAGAAAAAGTCACTAACCGCCTAGCAGTTGGCTTTCTGGCGCTTATTATTCTGATACTGATTATTCGTGAGTGGAGTAATCTACCCGGCTTTATTATGCAAGTTGGTGTAGGTGTAGTGTTGTTAAATACTACTGGTATGATAGTCGGATATTATATCAGCAAATTATTTAACCTCAATTCTGCCCAGCAAATCTGCATTGCCATTGAAGTGGGCATTCAAAATGGTACACTTGCGATCGCCATTACCGCAGGCTTACTCAACAATCCCGATATGGCAATACCTGCGGCGATTTACAGTTTGTTTATGAATGTCACAGGTTTAATAGCAATTAACTATGGTAGAAAATTGGCTGTAACCGATGTTGTGCAACAACCTGTAGAGAGTAAAGTTTAGCTAGTTTCTCTGATTTATTGCCAAATCAAAAATCAAGAATTAAGATTCAATGGCAAAGCAAGTACAAGGTAATGCTTGAATTTAGTAATTACAACGGGGAATTAACTCTACTGACTGCAATTACCTATTTTTAAGCATTTTGTACTTTCTTGAGTCAAAACAATGAGAATTTTAGCAATAATGAGGAGCTAGCTAGCATGGGTGAATCGAAGCGAAGAAAACAGCAAGATTCCAACTACGGGACAGTTAAAAATCCAGTGAAAAAGCTAATGAAGATTTTTTGCCCGGTTTTTGAGGATTACGAGAATTTACAGCATCGCAATCCTGATGATATATCATTAGCGATCGCTAAAGAAGGGTACAAAGAAACAGGCTTAAGAGGCATAATTTTAAAAGGATATCTAGCCGAACGTTTAGTTAAAGATTATCCACCAGAAGCTGAATTAATCGCCGGGTTCAAACAACATGGCAACATTTATGTCACTTCTACATTAGCTCTAACTTATTTAGAGAATTCTCACAATCGAGAGAAAAATCTCCAAAATTTTGATATATACAATCCATTAACCGAATTTATCCGCATTGAAAGCGATGCTGAACAGTACCATATCAATTTGTTGACGCTCCCACCTCATAATTAGGGACTTACAAAAAATAAATTACCCAAATTCTGTAGTGCGAGCATCTTGCACGATGAATGAACACCAGCGAGCATCTTGCACGATGAATGAACACCAGCGAGCGTCTTGCACGATGAATGAAAACCAGCGAGCGAGACGTTACAGAAATTATTATTAGAAATATATGAACAAGCCGGATTTGATTTGACTTTAGATTATAATCAACCTCCTGTACCGGATTTATTGGTAAAAGATAGAGAATGGATGCATATGTTATTGAAAGAACAAGGATTAAGAGAGTAAATATTCATAAAATATGAGTCATGAATAAGAAAAAAGAAAAATAGCGATCGCTCCTATTGCACTAACGCCTCCTTTTGCTCCTGTAATAAGGTTCTACCCATTTTCCGCTTCTGCTGTTGGTATAACCACTCACATATTCATACTCATCTTGATTAGCAATTGTTTGATATTCTGCTTCTGAAATTCTCTCCTGTGTTGCAAATCGCTTGTCAGATTTTGCTTGATTAGCTCTAGTTAAATCCTCTAACTGTTGATTTAGTCCAGCAATTACATCTTGTTGATGCTGATAATTTTGAGATAAAGCTTGATTTTGTCTCTGTAGCTCTAACTTTTGGGAGTTCAACTGAGTTTTTTCTTTGAGTAAACCTTCAACTTCAGACTCTTTGTTGCAAGCATAAGCAGTGAGATCCTCAATTCTTTTCTGTAAACTTATTTTTTGTTGGTTTAAATGAGATAGCTGTTTCTGTAACTGGCTAATTTGATCTTGACTCCTTTGATTAAATTCAGACGAATCTTGAATTTCCTTTTGTAAATTACGAATTGATTGTTGCAATCTATCTACTTGAGTTTGCTTGTCTTGAATTGATTCTGTTAAATTTTGAATATTATTTCTCAGAACAGCTATATCTGCATCTCGATTTGAGATATCTCTATGAAGGTCAGAAATATTTTTTGTCAGGTTTGCAACTTCTTGTACACGCTTCTTTAGTTCGTTTTGATCTTCGTATCTAGACTGGAGCAAATTTTTAAATTCTTGGGACAAGAGACTGATACGAGAGCGTAATTCATTGACCAGCAATTGGTAGTCACTATCAGTTGTAGAAGTATTAGAATTTATAATTAACTTGGCTGACAGAATTCTCATTAGCTCGTCAATTCTATAAGCCAGACGCAACCTATAAGGACTGATTTTATCTTTACTCTGTGCTATTTCAGTAGCTAATTTATTAATTGCTTCTGAGATTATGATTTGAGATGGTTGTCTACTTCTTATAAAAAGAACTAAATTAGTGACAATTTTCTGAAGTTG
The DNA here is from genome assembly GCF_963889195.1 of Calothrix sp. FACHB-168. Lineage (NCBI taxonomy): Bacteria > Bacillati > Cyanobacteriota > Cyanophyceae > Nostocales > Calotrichaceae > Calothrix > Calothrix sp. FACHB-168. Next base: position 14,164 of record NZ_CAWPNJ010000076.1, on the reverse strand, counting down.
CTCATAATCAATTTCAGCCTGACTCGCTAAAAGATTACGAACAGAATCTTGTAACCCTGCTAGAACACGATAGCTTTTAGGCCTTCGAGGCTCTAATTCTTGTAATATTTCGCTTCTTTTATATTCCAAGGCCTCAAGTGTTCTGGCGATTTTCTCATGATTGGTATAAGGATCTGCACCAAGACGCTCTAAGATTCCCTCATACAACCAGGCTTGAGACTCCAAGTTATTGAGCTTTTGAACTTGTTTTTTATTGTCTGGCTGAGAAACTACATCTGTTCTTTGTAACTGTTGTTGCAAACTATTTATCTTTGCTGAGATAGTCCCCTGAAAGCAAGCCAACATTAGCTCTAGGGCTTGACCAAAGGGAAAGGAGTAGTCAGCTAGCCAACCAAATAAAAACCAAAAAACCAGGGCACACACCAAAAAGCTAACTACTTTAATGTAGTTGATAAGTCTTCTAATGAAGTTACTATTAGATTCTAAATCTGAGTTTTTTAGGTCAAGAAAGAGTTGGTTAACGAAAAAATTGCTGACCTATCTGCTGCCCAATTACTGTACCTGGATTATTTCCAACATTAATATTTACACCCGATTCAGTGTTTTGCACAACAGAGGTATTTTGTATTTGCTGATACTGATTTACCAGCTTTTCAAGGTTTTTCCGAAACTCTTCATCCCACTCTGCTTCACTTAAAATTGCAGATCCTAAAAGTTCTGGTTTAGTCCCTCTAATTTGAAGTTTGCCTTGAAATCTTTTTGTCAGAAACTCTAAAACATCTGCGCCAGCTTTCTCTAATGCTCCACCAGAAACCTTATCAATCGCCCATAAAGCGATATTGGCGGCTTGCAAAGCTAGTGATAATTCCATGTTGGTAGTGTTCCTGTTGATTAGAAATCCTTGTAAATTTATAACACATATAATTTTGTAACATACTGATTCGCGTCTTATATCATGTCTGGTTAAACACTTGTGATTGCTTCGCTCCACTTCGTTGCGCTCGCATTGACATATCGTAAGTAATTTGGCGGACAGAATATCAGTTTTCTCTTGCGCTGCTAAGTAATGTCAAAATTGAATATTGCAATACAATGCATCGCTAAACTAAACTAAGTTTATAGACTTAGTTCTTTAAGAGTATGGAAAGTGTAAATATCCATCAAGCCAAAACAAACCTCTCACGCTTGTTGTCTCGTGTGGAACTTGGGGAAGAAATTATTATTTCCAACCGAGGAATCCCAATTGCCAAGTTGGTTCCCTTTCACAATCCATCTAATCGGCGAGCTAGTTTAGGGCTAGATCGAGGGCGCTTCACTGTACCAGCAGACTTTGATGCGCCTTTACCAGAAGATATCTTGGCAGCATTTGAGGGTGGGGAAGAGTGAAGCTGTTGTTGGATACTCAATGTTGGTTATGGTGGTTTGCCCAACCAGAAAGGTTGAGTGAGGAGGCAATTACACAGATTGCTGATGAAACAAACGAATTGTGGTTCTCGGTTGCTAGTATCTGGGAAATCGGTATTAAATTTGCGATCGCAAAGTTACCATTGCCAGAACCACCAGATAGCTACATTTCTAATCGTATGGGGCAGTTGGGTGTGCGATCGCTAGAAATTACAGCAACTCACGCTTTACGAGCAGCTTCTTTACCCTTGCATCACCGAGATCCCTTTGACAGAATGTTGATTGCACAGGCACAGCTGGAAGACTTAACCCTCGTCAGTGCTGATGCCATATTCAGACAGTACAACGATGTGGCAATTCTTTGGGCTGCCAATTCGTGAAAAGGCATAGAATAAAGACATACTTTTGTTGAACAGCAGATACAGCAGAACAGTATTAGACCTCTGGCAAAAGTCCTAATTTTCTCTTTGGGACTTCCAGAAAATAAATTGTCCCATTTTCATAGTGGCAGATTCTTTCTCCTCTGCTTCCTCTGCCTCCTCTGACAGGTGAGAATGTTAAGTTTTACAGCTGCTTTCGATAATTCTTCGGAAATTTTCGGTGTTCACGTCGTAAGTATAGTGAAGTTTGAGTTAGCCCGGAAGATGAAATAATTGACCCCATAGGCTGACACCTCAACATTTCAGCACACTTACTTCACAGGTTTTTTGGATGTCTACCGCTAATGTTTTCGATTCCTTAATTAAGCAGTATTCCGGTTTGTACAAGTACACCACTACAGTTAGGCACAAGGGCACAGTGATTGCCTTTGCCATGAATGACCAGCAGCGAATTTTTTATAGTGTCTTAAATCTCAACAGTACTGGTGACCAAAATGCTGCTGATGCCAACAATCCTCAAAGCGCGATAGATAAAGATGGGTGGGAAGATCCTAAACCATTAAATTTCCCGACGGAAATTGCAGAAGTTGGGTTTGGTGTGGCCGATCAAACCTTAATGCCAAGTTACCGCAATAATAGCCAGACACCTGAAAAGCCAGGTATTAATTTACGACCAACAGAGAAGGATTTATTTTTATCCTCAACGGCAAGGTTGACGGCAGATGCACCATTTCAGGTGTTATCAGATGGACAGTTTGTGTATTTGTTTAGACAAGCGATCGCAGATCCCACAAATTATTCCACAGTTGATCAGCAGAAGGCAGCCCGGCGCAAGATGGTGTTTGTTCAGGGCACACAACTGAGTGTCAGCCCTGATGGTACGGGTTTGGTGCAATTTGATAAAGCGGCCGATGCATGGGTTTCTAGTTCTGCTACTAGCAGTGTACCTATTGTTAATTCCACATTGTTAGTCGATCGCTTTGTGTTATCAGGTGCCTACTTACAAACCAAGATGGAGGTACGCTTTCAACGCAGCCGCAGCAAAACCCGCCCCCAAAGTCGTAAAGATAGCTTGGGTGCAAAAGACCTGGATGGCAACGATTTTCTTGAACCAACGCAAGAGTTGAAATTTGTCGGTAATTTAACAGATGGTCGCTTCACAGTACTGTTGTTACCCACACAAATCCAAGAAATTCAACGATGGCAAATTTTTGCTCATAACAACAAAACTGGCTTAATTGATGCTTTTGATGTAGAACGGTCTACGGATGGCTTGTTTAATACGCGGGGGTCACAGGTCTATACCTGCGTCGATCATCCAGATGTGTTTGCGTTGAAATCTGGCAAGTGTGTGGAACCAAGCCTCAGCGATCCTTCCCAAGCTTGCGACAAAGATTTAGTACCCCGCGTTGTCACTGAAGGCTATGCTGAGTCTGCGTTGCGAACCAAAACCTCACAGGAACTGGACGCAGAAATTAGCAATGCCCTCGCCGCACAAAATTTATCTCAACTACAGTCTCAAGGTCAATTGTCCGTCATTTTAGAACCTCATGTAGCGATCGCTTCCGGTGTGAAACTTGGGCATACCTTTACTCAAGAAGCCTGGATTTTACCCACCGCATCTAGTACTACATCCCAAGCCCTGCTCACCAACAAAAGTAACGGTAACACCGATAGTTTAGCAGCCAGTCGCCAAAATCATGATGGCTGTCCTTCGATTTGGATTGAAGCGGGAAGCAGAGTCAGAATAGGCTTTGGCGATGGCAACCAGTGGTATGAGGTGGCAACCAAAAGTATTCTCACTCCCAACAATTGGAATCACCTAGCGGTTACATTTGATGGCAGTGCCTATCGAGTCTACGTCAATGGGCGACTACGAGAAAAAGCTGATATGGCTCAAGTCTACATCAATGGCACACTCCAAGAAGAGTTAGATGCAGATGGTAACACTCAGCCTAAGCTGGAATCACTCCAGGGCAAAACTCCAGTCATTAGCCCCATTACCAGTTTTGGAGCCGCCAAAAATACCTTTACAGGTACTGTTGATGAAATTCGTCTCTGGAGTCGGGTACGTTCAGAAAAAGAGTTACAAGCCGACATGCACCAACGATTAGTTGGGCAAGAATTGAAGTTAGTTGGCTATTGGCGATTTGATGAAGCCACAGGTAAAACTATCTATGACCAGACCGATAACAAAGCCAATGGAACAATCCAAAGTCAGCTACAGTGGAGCGTTACCCCCTTTGATGCGCCGCCTGTAACCCTGAATTTGGATGAATGGGTGTGGGTGAAATCTGATGCACCTGTGGGCGAGAGTTTGGGTGTGAGCCGCAGTAGTTTTCAAATTGCGTCAACCAATGCCAACGGGCAATTAGAAGCCCGTAGTATTACATCTGGCATGACTGCATTGCTGTATTACCAGCAAGAAAATGTTGCCAGTGGCTATAGCAATGAAGAAAAACCCCTCAAGCGTAATGCTCGCGTCATGTTGGCAGTGGCTACCAAGAGTGCATCAGGCGATAAAAACGAGATTGCTACCCTGGATTTAGGCGTATCCGGGTCAGGAAAACTCGCACAAATTCCCGATGTTGTACCACTGTCGTTAATTCACAAACCAAATGCTGATGGGCAATCAATTAACCAACAGCTAGACAAAATTAGCAGTTTGCAAAGCCAAACGCGGATTTTGAAGGAAGAAATTATCAATCTCGATCGCCTAATTAATCGCACTACGCCCACAGTGACGATTTTAAATAATGCGATCGCTAATTCGTCCATCGATAGCATCATTTACCCTGAGTTTGCTTACTTAAATGAGAAATTAAGCCAACTCAAAACAGCCCAACAAGATGTGACACAAAAAGAAGGTGAACTAGCTCAAAAAGATGCAGAGGTGAGCAATGCCACTGCCATATTCTATCAAGATACTGGGTTTGAAGGAAAAAGATTAAGTACTACACGAGGTTTTCTTGATACTGGAGTTTTGGAGTCTTACGGTTTCAACAATTTAATTTCTTCCCTAAAAATTCCCCCCCAACTGCAAGTCACGCTCTACGAAGATGACAACCGTGGAGGGAGACGCAGAACATTCACAGGCGATGTCAGCAGTGTGGATGATTTTAATGACCTGACATCCAGCATTGATGTGGTCGAAAATCCAGAATACACCCGCGCCGCCGAAAATGCTTTGCAAACCGCTAACAATACCTTGACAGCCCACAAGGCTGAAGTCACGCGGGAGCGCGACCTGCTGCAAAGCCGAATTAATGCTTACACGCAAGAGAAAAACGACAAAAACACCAAGCTCACGACTATTCAAACAGAATTAGACAACATTCGCACAGGAATTATCCACGGTGTTGATGTGCCCATGAGATTGGTGCATACTGACCCCTTTGGATTAACCATTGCTGGTGGACTGTTGGGTTTTGCCTGGACAAAGGATACCCCATTACTTTTTGACAGTGCCACAGGTAGCTTGGCGCTTTACTTCCGAGGCGTAGACGATCAATTTTTTGTCACCTATTACACCACGCAAACAGAACGAGCCAAATACCCCCTGACCAACGAGCAAGGGCAGGATTTGGTTGTTTGCTTTGCGCGTTCCACTGATTTAGAAATGGATCAGATTGTGATTAATACCAGTGGTGAGCCGAATGCAGATATCTGTAGCGTGACTATTACTGGGCCAGACATCACGGAAACATGGAACAATGTACCCCGTAATCCTGAGCGGTTTGCCAAAGTGTTAAATGGGTTGGCAGGTGAGCGGGAATTTATCGGCTCTGGTACGATTAAAACCGAGTTAGGACAGGTGAAAAGCTTAGAGTTTGCCGATGGCGTGAAGCGATCGCTACCCAAAGGTGCTACTCTGATTGTTGGCAAGACCAAGGTGACGACGCAAGAACGGGTAGAAAAAAATTCCACCAACATTGCGATCGCCTCTGAGATTCTCCCCGTACCTACCGAGAAACTGCCAGTATTTTTCCTAGAGTATGACTATGGTAGTGATGCTCAAACTACAAAAGTGCCTAACGACTTGTACAACGGATCGTTACTAATTCGGGCAACGGTTGATACAACTCAGTCAGGTCAAGTACAAATTGGGCAACGTGTCACCAGTGGCGGAACCCTCACCTGCAAATGGACTGCTGCTAGCCCCGGCAGCACCCTCACCTTTGATGGTGTTGATGATTACGCTCAACTCAAAACTGCTCAACAGCTAAAACAACTGGATGCGGCTAGTGATGTCACCATTGAAGCCTGGATGCGTCCCAGCCGCATACAGGAAAAGGCGAGCATTCTCCAGCATTACAGTAATGATGGTGCTAATTATGCCCTGGGTTTAGAAGCAAAAGAACTATTGTCAGCTTTAGAATTTACGGGTAACAACTATGTGGAATTGGGTCAAGGTGTGGTGCTGGGTGAACAATTCACTCAAGAAGCCTGGATTTATCCCACCGACGCGAATGTTGGCTTTAATGGCTTTTTAGGTAATCAACCACTTGGTGCAACCAATTCTACCACGCGATCGCCTTCCATTTGGGTAGTCGAGAAAAATCACATCCATGCCGGATTTGGCGATGGTAGCAATTGGAACGCCTTTATCACCAATTCCAACCCCAATAGTCAACCTGTATTGTCGGTCAATACCTGGAACCATATTGCTGTCACCTTCGATGGTGAATGGTATCGCCTTTATGTCAACGCCGTCCTCAAGTACAGTACAGACGCATTTAAAGGCAAAAAGCCCATCAACACCCCAGTTAAATTTATTGGCAAAGTCGATAACTTCTTCAACGGACGCATCGATGAAGTGCGCCTTTGGAAACAAGCCCGCACCCAAGGCGAAATTCAAGCCGACATGAACCGTCAACTTAGCGGTAACGAAATCGGCTTGGTTGGCTATTGGCATTTTGAGAAGAGAATTGCAACTGATTACTCTCGCTTTGGCAATGATGGCACGCTGCGGGGTGACTTTTTGAATAATCTTCCATCACCACTACCTGCATACGCCATTTTTGCCGGAGTTAACAATCAATTTGTGCAAACCAGTGATATTTTTGCTGGCGGTAATTGGAATCATGTCGCGGCAGCCTTTGACCAATCCTACGGGTTAGAATTTGATGGCACAGGTGGCTATCTTGATTGTGGTAATGATACTACCCTAGATATTAGCCGTGATCTCACCATTGAAATCTTTCTCCAAATCAAAGACCTTAGTCGTGGTAATGGCATTCTCAGTCGCGGCAAACTCAATGATGGGACAACGGATCATGATGTTCCCTATGCCGTGTGTGTCCTGCCAGATGGCAAAATTGGATTTTTGTTTGAAGATGTTAAACATCAACTCCATTCTTTCGTTTCTGATGGCAGCATTGGCACCAACTTCTCCAAGATTGCTATTACTCGCAAAAGAGTAAAGATAGAAACCAAAGACGATAAAGCAGCATCTGGTGTCAAAATAGATTCTTCGGATGAGATTAAATTTTACATCAATGGTCAATCATCCGGGGTGCGTCAATATGAAAGCAAGCAACCTGCGAGTGATGATTTTAGACAACCTACTGATATTGGCAACAGTAGCCAATCTCTAGAAATTGGTTTAGGTTTGACAATCAACTTACCTTTTTTCACTGCTGTTCAAGAAATTTCACTGCCAATTGTAGCTCCATTGCGGGGTATTCTGACTGAAGTTCGCATTTGGAACACAGCCCGTGAACTAGAACAGATTGGTCAAGAAATTAAGGGCAGCGAAAAAGGATTAGTCTCTTGGTGGCAATTTGAAGAAAATGACGGTAACACTGCATTTGATTCTAAAAGTCGTAACCATGCCACAATTAAAGGTGAGGTGACATGGGTGAAAGACCCAAGCGTAGATGGTTCCAAGCTAACAATATATCACAATGGCAGCAAAGTTTTAGCACCGAGAATAGATGCAACTGCCTGGAAAACTAGCCAAGCCCAATTTACCATTGGCGCTCTGCAAACCACCAATACTCCAACGCAATTCTTCCAGGGCGAACTTGAAGAACTACGGATTTGGAAAATCACCCGGACTGAAGAACAAATTCAAGACAATCTGTTCCGACGCTTAATGGGTGAACAAGAAAATTTACTCGCCTATTACACATTTGATCCTGATGTTGCTGCCACTTCATCAACAGAAATTACTAAGCTTGACGATCGCTCCTCTCACGGTAATCATCTCGAAATCATCGGAGCAAATTACATTCTGTCTACCGCACCAATTGGTGAAGATATCCCCCAAATTCGCAGTGCTTTGGCAGGGGTGAAAACGACATTCCATGACATCATTCAAAGTCCACCAAGCATTCAAGAATATGGCGATTTGCAATACGACAGTGCAGGTAACTTAATTGGCATTTTCAAGCGTTGCTACAGTTTTCTCAAAGATAGTCAATGGCAATTAGTTACAGGTTTCAAAGTCGGTGATTTAATTACCGAGTGGATTGGTCAGATGCAAACAGCACCGCAACTAATTGGTTATATTGAAGGTGCGCCACCCGTTCCCAGTGAAAACCTAGCCGCCACAGGATATGTATTAGGTGAGTTTAGCGATTACACAGGTGCCAGTTCTGTAGAACTGACTAAAGCCCAAAGTACCACCTATACTTACTCTGCCTCCAAAGACAAAGGCTTTGACATGTCAGTTACAGGTTCCCTGTTAGTTGGAGTGAAGTCAATTAGTTTAGCTGGTATAGGTTTGGCTACCAGTGTTGAAGATTCCAACTTTGCAGTGGGGCCAAAAGCAACCTTTGAAACATCCTTGGGATGGCTAGAAGATGCCTCTACGGGTATTGGACGCACCACCACAGAAGCGACCAAAATGGAGTTGCGCGGGATTGTGGAAAATGCAGATGCTGTTGCCTATCCCAAAATCGGACGACGATTTGTGCCGGATAATATGGGTATGGCATTGGTGAAATCAGAGACAGCAGATATCTTTGCCCTGCGCCTCAAGCATAATAATGCTTTAATTTCCTTCCAAATGCGACCCAATCCCGACATTCCACCCGATCGCAATATCATCACATTTCCTATGAATCCCCGCTATGTCAAACAGGGGACTTTGGATGGTAAAATTGGGTTTGAGGCTGATCCTGACTACCCTAATGCTTTAACCTATAGCTCCGACACCAGCTATTTCAAACCCATTGAAGCTTACGCCCTCAAGGAGCGCATCAACCGCCAGGAAGCAGAGTTGCAGACATATTACGAGCAATATGCCGCCGAAGCCAAAGGCCGCCGTCAGGATGGTTTATATGGCAGTGATAGTGATTTAGCAGTGGGAAGGGCAGTTAATAAGTTACCTCGGTTACAAAAGCGGAATCTGGTAAATTCTTATGTTTGGACAGCCGCAGGTGGGTTGTACGCCGAAACCCAAGAAACGATGGATGTTTATCAAGAGAAGTTGGGTGGCTCCTATGCCTTTAAGGGCATGGCTGGGTTAAGGCTGGTGACAGGGATAGCGATGAAAGCCCTAGTCATGGCTGAGTTAGAGGCTTTATTTGGTGGACACTTGAACCTGACTGTGACCAAGGAGCGAGAATCAGAAACATCCTTTGGATTAAATGTCGATTTAGGTAAAGTGGAGAGCGATCTGTATCTGCGGAATGAAAAAGGCGAGTTGATTATGGATCGCGTGGATGATCCGCGTAAAGCCAAACCCAGACTCAGACCAGGGCGGGTTGACGCCTATCGCTTTATGACGTTCTATTTAGAGCCGCGTGCCGATCAGTTTGATTTATTCTTTAATCGCGTCGTCGATCCGATTTGGTTAGCCCAAAGTGATGACCCCAGCGCCCTAGCCCTAAGGGAAGCGCAACAAAATAAGAATGATACTTGGCGGATTATGCACCGCGTCACCTATGTCAGCCGCATTCTGCCATCACTGAGTGAACCTGCGCCTTCATCACTAGAGAAGACGTTGCAAACCCTCGACATTGACAGCAACTATGAGTTGATTAAACAGCTAGAGCCGTTTGTAGCTAATAAGCTCACTAGCTATGTAGAATTCACGGATGCAATTCGTGATACCATTAGGCTTTATTTTCCAGAATTGCAACCCCATGAGCAAGCTGTGATGCAATACATGAGCCTGTACTTTGGTATTGTCGATGGTCAAGACCAGACCTTAGATGATGCTCAATTTGGGCAGGCTTCATTGCGCGATCGCTCACTTAATCAACCGCCGATTGTCAATGCAGGTACTGACCAAATCATTGGTCTGGATGATAGCAGTACATCCATTGAGTTAGAAGGTAGCGTCATCGACGATCGCCTAGAAAAATCCTCAGCTATTTTTGTTACCTGGGAGCAAATTGCTGGGGAAGGAACCGTTGTCTTTGATGATCCCCATGCCCTGAAAACTACAGCCACCTTCACCAAACGGGGCAAATATCTGTTGCGGTTGACGGCTGATGACGGTATGTTATCGGCAAGTGACAATCTCACCATTGTGGTTAACCAACGGCCTGTGATCTCCGCAGGCGATGACCAGCAGGTTGTTCCCACTGGGCAAAATTACCGACAGTTAAAAACCCCCTTGCAAGGTGTGCTGATTGATAGTGGATTGGGCGATCCAGATCGTGGTGTCATTTCGGTGAAATGGAGTAATCAGAGCCGGGGAACTGTGATCTTTGAAAATGCCAAAGCACTACAAACATCAGCAACCTTTGATCAGAGTGGTAATTACTTACTAAAGTTGACTGTTGATAATGGTACTTTTACGGTTGATGATGAAGTTACCATTGCAGTTGCTGCCCGTGCCACTCAAAAATTGCAAGCACTTTATACCTTTGAGTCGAGCAATGGGGTGGTGCCTGATGTATCTGGTGGAGACGCGCCTCTAAATTTAGTGGTCACTGATGGCGATCGCATCCAGAAAATTGCAGGCGGTTTGTTACTCCAATCACCGACTCTGTTAGCAACCAACAATCCAGCAGCCAAAATTACCACTGCGGTACAGTCAACCAATGAAATTACAATTGAGGCATGGCTACAATCAAGCTCTGAGAATGCTGAAGGGTTAGCCCGCATTGTCAGCTTCTCTGAGGGAGCCGGCAAGCGTAATTTCACCTTGGGACAAACAGGCGATCGCTTTTATATCGGCATCCGTACTACCACCACTAACGACAATGCCAGCAATAAGCCATTGGCAGTTGGTAAAGTGACTACAGCACAACTGACTCATATTGTGGCAACACGTGAGGCATCGGGAGTGTTACGATTCTTCCAAGATGGTCAAGAAATTAGCCGTCGTCAACTCAGTGGTAATTTCTCTAACTGGAGTAGTAATTTCAAACTTGCTCTGGGCAACGAATTAGGTACTAATAGCAGCGATGAACGCGCCTGGTTGGGTCAATTGCATCTCGTCGCTATTTACAGCCGCGCTTTAACGACTGATGAGGTAAGACAAAACTATGAGTTTGGTGCTGATACCAACTTGCCACCTGTGATTTCTGCTGGGCAAGATCAGGTAATTGATTGGGCACAAACACAACCACTTCCTATCATGGCACAGTTAACAGGACGCATCACCCATGATCGCCCCTCACCCAATGCTATAACACGTTGGTCACAAATTGCCGGGCCTGGTAGTCCCAATGGCGTGAAGTTTGGGGATGAGAAAGCCTTAGTTACATCTACAGAATTTACCCGCAATGGGCGCTATGTACTGCGGCTAACTGTGGATGATGGCGAACTCATGTCTAGTGATGAGGTTGTTGTAGTGGTGAATCAACCACCCACCATTGCCGCCCAAGTTGCACCGTTTGTGACTTTATTAGGGAACTCAGTCACCACACAGTTAACCGGAATTATCAACAATGAAGGTTTAGGTGAACTGTCCGACTCCATCCGCATCACCTGGAGGCGCGTTAGTGGCCCCAACACCATGCAGATTGCTAATGCTAATCAACTGAATGCGATCGCCACATTTACTGAACGGGGTGTTTATCAGCTGGAGTTCAAGGTTGATAATGGTCGTCTTTCTCAGACTATTCCCCTAGTCGTCACGGTCAATCAATCACCCAGCGTTAGTGCGGGTACAGTTCCCGTTTTAACTCTACCTCTACTCTCAGAGGTGAACAATGACCCCACAGCAGTCAAGGTGGAAACAACCCTAGCAGGACGCATAATTAACTCTGGCCTGGGTAATCCGCAACAAAACAACCTGACCGTCAAATGGCAACAAGTGAGTGGGCCAGGAGAAATCCAGTTTGCGGATGCTACTAAAGCAGATACTCAGGCAACGTTTACAGTGGGCGGTATCTATGTCCTGCGCTTTAGCGCCACCAATCCCGACAGCGACCTGTCCAGTTTCTCTCAGGTATCTGTCACCGTTAACCAACGCCCCATTGTCAAGGTGATTGCTGCTGCAAAAGAAATTACCTTACCTGCAAAGTTAGAACTTGATGCCACGGTGAGTGATGATGGTTTACCAACGGTGCCAGGGATTTTGACCTTACAGTGGACAAAGGTCAGTGGCCCTGGTAACGTCAACTTTGCAGATGTGAACTCAAGTTTCACCAGTGCTAGTTTCTCTAAGGGTGGTAACTATGTGCTGCGGTTAACCGCAAACGATGGTGCAGTAGAGGAAATGGATGAAGTAGCGATCGCTGTCAAATCACCCCCCAGAATTGCTAATAACTTAGTTCTGCTCTATACCTTCAAAGAAAACGGTGGCAACATAGTTACTGATGTCTCAGGTATTGACCCTGCCCTGAATTTAACATTTGCAGGCGATGGAGCTAAGTTGCAAGGAGGTGTGTTATCAATTACTAAACCCACCCTCGTAGCCTCGGCAGCAGCAGCAACTAAACTGATTAGAAATGTCAAAGCCACAAATGCCATCACCATTGAGGCATGGGTGAAACCCAAAGACATCAACCCAACCCAACAGTTACCAGCCCGAATCGTGACTGTTTCCCGCAACGAAGCCTTCCGTAACTTTACACTCGGTCAGGAAAATGGCTATTACGTCATACGGTTGCGGACAACAGTAGCAGATGCCAATGGCACCAACAATGCCTTCCCCGTAGGAAGAGTGTCCACCAGCCAAGTTTCTCATCTAGTTTACACCTGGGATAAAGCGTCCAAAATAGCCAACTTCTATTTAGATGGTGAAAAAATAGCTAGTCAACCAAACATAGATGGTGACTTTGCTGTTTGGGCTGACGACTTCAGACTAGGTTTAGGCAACGAATTTAACAATCAGTCCCGTGCCTGGTTAGGCAATATTCACTTAGTCGCTATTTATAACCAAGCTCTCAGTATTAGTGAGGTGAGACAAAACTTTAATGCTGGATTAGATACTTTTTGACACTCCTCAGCCTAAAGGCATGAGGATTCTTGGTTCAATGAGTCCACTTAGTCTAGACCCCTTGCGGTATCTAAACCAGAGGTGGTTCTCTCCACGCCAGTTGCTTCAAGTCGGCAAAGCCGCCCAACGCACTGGCTCCCAAGCGTTAACTTTTGGTCTGCCCGACCATAGTTGCACAAAGTGCAATATTTGTTTGCAGTTTAGTGCTGTTCGTCTAGTACCTGCGAATCTTTTACCTACTTCCAGGTGATACTAGAACTACGAAGTAGAACCAGTAAGATTCAGTTGTCAAGGTGCAGCGTCTACGTGTTAGGTAGCAATAGGGTTTTTTAAGTGGTTGATTACCCTTCCACATCCTATATTGTACCAAAAGCCGTCCTTCCAGGACGGGGTTTTAGACCCAATTTTTTGATAACGATAGCGATCGCCAGCTTGTGAAGTTGGCGATCGCCCTGTGTGCAATTTTTTGAGCTAGATTACTTGCTGTAGGGTGGCCGCCGAGATACCTGCAAAAAAAAAGACACGTGTCAATAAATATTGCGAACAATCCCTTGTTTATTACGCTTCGTGTGTCAGTTGTCAATTGTCAGTGGTCAGTTGTTGAAAGGATCTGGTCTAATACCCCAACGCCACTTGACGCCAGTCGCCTCAAGTCGGGAAACCCGCCCACAGCGCTGGCTCCTTTATGCCGGGAAACCCGTCCACCGCATTGGCTCCCCCTTGTGGGTGGTTTTTAGGTGTCTTTGCTACTGACAACTGACCACTATTCCCGGTGAGGATGTCAAGGAATTGGGATACCCAAAAAGGGGAGCATCCCAAATGTGGAAAAACGCCCTCACCCTATAAGGGTGGGGCTAGAAATACGAAGCCTGCCTTGGCAGGCTATCAAACTTTTAGCAAAAGAAGGCAGGCTTTGTTGGTATAGCAATACCCTAGTACAGGTCGGCGGAAATGAGCATACCATTGTAGTGCGAGCATCTTGCTCGCGTTTGTCAGCGAGCAAGATGCTCGCACTACTCTAGATTATCAAAAT
>NZ_CAWPNJ010000075.1:0-30455 GCF_963889195.1 Calothrix sp. FACHB-168 | reverse complement strand
TTTTTTGGGGCGCTTCCCCTACCCGTTTATGGTGTATTTTTTTAGTTCAGTAAATCTGTTGCTGTTATTTTCTGTTTGCTTCCATTTAGTCTAAACTCCAGTTGGTAATTCAAAGAGAAATATAATCCGTTATCTTGCAGCGAATTCCCCTTATCTTTGACTGCAATTAAAGGAATTCCATAATCTAAACTCAGATTTAAATCAGGTGTAACTTGCCAGCGCAAACCTGTACCAAGACTAGCAATTATACCAGGATCGGGATTTTCAGCGCGGTTGTTCCATCCACCACCAATTTCAAAAAAAGGCGTTAATTGAACTGTTTTTAATTGATTGCTGAGGGGAAGGCGAAATTCTATTGATGCTAACACTCCATTATCTGATACCAGTTGGTTTTGGCGATATCCCCTAACTGTATCCACACCACCAAGACTCAGCTTTTCTATGGATAACAGCGAATTTGGGGTTAATTGGGTGTTGAGACGGGCAAGCATTAAGGTTCTGGGAGATAATTGCTGTACCCACTGAAACTGTCCCAACCAAGAAAAGAAACGTCCATCTGTTCCTGAATCGTTGATAGTTGCGTTAAATGCACCGATACCCCAACTAAATTGCGATCGCGCTGCTAAAACTCTGGTAGCATCTCTTTTTACCCAATCCTGGGTAAATCTAATTACCGCAACTCTTGATTTACCATCTTCTGGCCCCTCAGAAAAGGAAAAAGGAATGTCATCAAGTATGTAAGTTTGGCTGCGACGGACATCGAAACCAATACCCAAACCTAATTCGCTTTCTACTTTTTGAATCACAGGTTGACGAAAAGCAACCGAAAAACTCTCAGAGTCGCTACGGATACCTAACTCTTCAAAGTCGGATTCAATAATTTTGCTGTTATTGTTGCTATAGCGAAAGCTCAGAGAACCATTACGGGCATTTACTGGTAAGCTATAGCCTAAACTATATAAGTTTAATCCATCAGTTAAACCGTATTCAGCCGTGAATTTATCTCCTATACCCAATGGGTTGTTGTAGCTGGTATAAACGCTACCTTGAATTGAGCCGACACTGGGGGATTGATTATTAGCAATAATAATACCACCATTAAAAGCAGGAGCTTCTTTTAAACGTACTTGTAAAATGTTTAAACCAGGGGCGCGTCCTGCTGTTAATTCGGCATTGACTTGTTCTAGTAAGGGGTCAATTTGTAATAGTTGTAATGCTTCTTCAAGGCGTTTGCTGTTTAATGGTGCTTTGGTAGCGATTTGCAAACGACTCCTTACATATCCTTCTTGTAAGCGGGTTAATCCCTTTATTTCAATACCTTCTAATTGTCCTTCTACTATTTGAATTGTGACTATACCCTTGGCAAAATTGTTGTCATTATCGGGGGAAATAAATGCTCCCGAAGTGACGTAACCGTTGCCAAAGTAAAGCTGGGTAATTCTAGTCCGCAACTCAATTAAATTATCAAAGGTAAATTCACATTTTTTTATATTTCTTATATATTCTGACTTGATTTCCGCAATTGTATTGTTGAGAACAGTATTACCCAAAATATTTATTTGCTTAACACAAAACTTCCGAGTTGTAGGAGAGGGTTGTTGAGGAAGTTGTTCATTAGAAGGTGTTTGCAGTGGAGAAGTGGGAGCAGGAGAAGGAATTTCTGCAGGGGCAAGAGGTTCAGGGTTTTTGGGAATAGTTTCGATTTGTTCGGGAATATTTGGCGGAATATTGACACCAGCAGGGGGAGTTGATTGGGCTGTTGCGGTGAGAGAAATTGGATTAAAAGCGGCGATCGCCAATACCGAAATCATTATTTTTTGAAGCACCTGTTGCACCGCTTTTGTCTCTCCTTTATAGAAAATTAACATTCTTTACCAAGTACAAGTTTGCCATTTGGCAGTTCGTATACTCCAGTTGGTTCGATAACGCGATCGCCAATTTGCCAGGGTCGTTTTTGTGTAGGTAATGTTGTTGATTCTGCTGGGATTGGTTGCACATCTCCAGTGGAATAGGAAGGAAGCGGAGCATCACCAGGACGTACAGCTACACCACCGGAACCTGTGATGAAGAAGGAACCGTTTTGTTGTTGATTTCTGCGGGCTATGCAACTATTGGCGATGAGGGCGTTAGTGTCAATCGCGTCTTGGGGAAGTTTGCCCAGGTTGTTTTGTACGAAACCTGTATCAGGTAGAACAATTACACCAGATACAGCACCGCTAGCGTTGATATCTACTCGGTTATTTTCTTCTAAAGTCAGTGGATTAGTACCAGGAGTTGCGGGACGATAATTTTGTCCAAAGAAAGCTGGTGTATCAAAGGTGATGTTACCACCTTTCCCATCTTGGGCAAACGCGAAAATGTCACTGTCCCCAAAGGCGAGAATAGAGTTTGCTGTAAGTTTTATGTCTCCACCGCCACCAGCACCGCTAACAACGGAGGTAGAGATGTTACTGTCTCCGAAAAAGCGAATATTTTCAGCATTAACATTAACACTTCCTCCTGATGATTGTCTGGAGAAAGTCAGAATATTACCATTTGTAAGATTTAAATTTTTATCAACATTAATATTAATGTTACCTGCCTTACCTTGATTAAAACTCCTAGTTGAAATTAGCCCGCGATCGCGAATGTTTAAATTTCTCGCAGTGATTGTAATGTCTCCTGCGTCTGTACTCGAATTAGCACCACTAGTTTCACTACCGATAGCACTAACAAATTGACCGTTAGAAGCTATTCCAAATATTTCTAAAGTATCAGCATTTATTTCTATATTTCCACCGTGACCTTGCCCTCTATTAGAGGCTGAAATTGTTCCTCCACCCTCAATTCTAATGCTGCCTGTATCAATAATTCTCAAGTCACCAGATGCTCCAGAAGCAGAGGTTTCCGTAGACAATCGACTCCCAACAATTCTACTATTTTGAGTCCCAGTACCAGAAATATTCAATGACTCACGAGCATTGATAGTTAAATTTCCTCCACGACCTTGATTAAAAGTTTGGGTTGATATGAGTGCGCCATCCCTAATGTTTAAAATTCGGCTTGTGAGTGTTATATCTCCCGCATTTGCAATTGAATCCTTACCAGAAGTTTCGCTTGCAAAAGCACTAACAACTTGATTATTATTAGAGACTCCGATTAATTCTATGGTATCAGCATTTACTTCAATATTTCCACCTTTCCCTTCCCCAAAAGTAGAAGCCGAAATTTGCCCTCCTGAACCTATTACAATGCGATTGGTATCAAATATTTTGATGTTACCAGAGGCTCCCAAACCCGCAGTCGATGTAAACAAACCACTGCCAAAAATTTGGCCATTTTGAGTCCCAGTACCAAGAATATTCAATGACTCACGAGCATTAATAGTTAAATTTCCTGCCCGACCTTGATTAAAAGTTTGGGTTGATATGCGTGCCCCATCGCGTATGCTCAAAAGTCTGCTTGTGACTGTTATATCTCCCGCATTTGCAATTGAATCTTTACCAGAAGTTTCGCTTGCCAATGCACTAACAGCTTGATTAGTATTAGATACTCCAATTAACTCTATAGTATCAGCATTTACTTCAATATTTCCACCTTGTCCTGAGCCAGTAGTTGAAGCTGAAATCTGCCCTCCTGAACTGATTACAATGCGATTGGTATCAAATACTTTGATGTTACCAGAGGCTCCTAAACCCGAAGTCGATGTAAACAAACCACTGCTAAAAACTTGACCATTTTGAGTACTAGTACCAAAAATATTCAATGACTCACGTACCGTTACTGTTAAACTTCCTCCCTGACCTTGGTTTAAGGTTCGGGTTGATATAAGTGCGCCATCGCGAATGTTTAAATTTCTGGCTGTGATTGTTACATCCCCTGCTTCTGCTCTCGAATTAGCAGCAGTAGTTTCACTTCCTAAAAAACTTAAAAATCGCCCATTTGCAGAGGCACCACTTAACTCTACAGAATCAGCATCTATATTTATATTTCCGCCTTTACCCTGACCAATACTGGAGGCAAATACTGCTGCTCCTTCCTGAATTCTTATAAGTCCAGTATCTATAATTTTCAAGTTCCCTGCTTCTCCAGACCCTTGAGTTAGGGTAGATATAGCACTTCGGAAAAATCCACCGTTGGAGAAACTAGTTATGCCAGATATCTGCAAAGATTCAGTTGCTGTTACAGTTAAGTTACCTCCTTTACCTTGATTGGAAGTTTCGGTTGATATGAGTGCGCCATCTCGAATGTTTAAGTTTCGAGTTTTAATTGTTATATCTCCTGCATTCGCATTTGAATCAGTTCCCTTGGTTTCACTTTCTAAAACACTGCGATATCTTCCATTTGTGGAAATACCCTTCAAATCAAAGCTATCAGCATTGATATTAATATTTCCACCTTTACCTTGTCCTGAAGTCGAAGCAGATATCACCGCACCATCGGCAATTAAAATTTGTCCTGTATCCGTAATGTTCAAATTGCCTGCTGCTCCGGAACCTATAGTTCCTGTTGATAAGGCACTTCTGTAAAAAATTTGAAATGAATTTTTTGCTATTGTACTCGTGCCAAGCACATTTAATGATTCGCGGGCAGTAACGGTCAAATTACCTCCCTGACCCTGATTAGAAGCATCAGTTGATATGAGGGCACCATCACGAATATTTAAAATTCGAGTCGTAAGCGTTACATCTCCTGACTTAGCATTTGGGCTAATACCAGCTGTTTCACTTCCTAAAAAACTGCGGGAAAGGTTCTTAAATGAAACACCTTCTAATTCTAAGCTATCAGCAGTTACATCTATATTTCCACCACGACCTTGCCCAAAAGTAGAAGCGGAAATTCCTGCCCCATCTTCTATTTTGATGAGTCCAGTATCAAATATTTTCAGATTACCTGCTGCACCAGAGCCAAACGCTTCTGTGATCAAGCCACTACGAACTGGTTGACCGGTTGATAGTGTCCCAGTACCAGCTACATTGATAGATTCACGAGCAATTATGTTTAAATCTCCTCCCTGACCTTGATTAGAAGTTATGGTAGAAATTAATGCTCCATCGCGAATATTTAAAAGTCTAGTAGTAAGTGTTACATTTCCTGCATTGGCTCTCGAACCAATACCAGTAGTTTCACTTGCTAAACCACTACGCAATAGACCATTAGCTGACAGTCCGATTAAATCGACAGTATCAGCAGTTACCTCTAGATTTCCACCGCTACCTTGCCCTAACGTAGAAGCTCTAACGCTTCCACCATCTTGCACTTTTAAAAGTCCAGTATTAACAATTCTTAAATTTCCTGCCGCTCCAGAATTTCGTGTTGATGTAAATAAACCGCTACCAACAGTGTTAGTATTCTGAATACCTACACCAGTTATATTTAAAGATTCGCTAGCTGTTACGGTTAAATTTCCTGCTTGACCCTGGTTAAAACTTTCGGTTGAGATACGTGCGCCATTACGAATATTTAAGATTCTAGTTGTCAGTGTCACGTCTCCTGCATTTGCACTCGAACCTAAAAAGGAAGTTTCACTGCCAAAGCCACTGGGAAATTTTTGATTTGTTGAAATACCTTCTAACTCTATCCTATCAGCAGTTACGTCAATTGTTCCACCCTTGCCTAGTCCTGAAGTAGAGGCTAAAACTTGCCCTCCATTCTGCATCTGGATAAGTCCGGTGTCGAATATTTTTATGTTTCCTGCTGCTCCTAAACCGGAAGTTGTTGTAAATAAACCACTGCGAATAACTTGACCGCTTGATAAAGTTGAAGTACCAGCTAAATTGATAGACTCACGGGCAGTTACGTTTAAATCTCCTCCCTTACCTTGATTGAAAGTTTGGGTAGAAATTAATGCTCCATCACGGATATTTAAAAGCCTAGTAGTAAGTGTTACATTTCCTGCATTAGCACTCGAACCAATAGCAGTAGTTCCGCTTGCTAAACCACTAGTAAATCTGCCATTTGGTGTTGTTCCCTTTAACGTGATATCATCTGCATCTATTTTTATACTACCTGCATTCCCCCGACCAGAAGTCGATGCATTAATAACTCCTCCATTGTTAAGCGTGAGTAAGTTGGTGTTAATTCCAATATTGCCTCCTTCTCCTTTACCTGAAGGTTCAATCGTGCTGAAGATACCACTGGTAAAGGCTCCATTACTAGATATTCCATCTACTACTATGTTTTTAGTATTAATGGTGATATTACCGGCTCTACCTTCACTAAGGCTAGACGTAGCAACAATACCTCCTTCGGTAACAAAGAGGGAATCTGCTGTGATATTTATATCGTTGCTGTCTCCCTTGACTCCTTCAGTGGTATTTAAAATACCACTGAAGAAATTACCATTTGCGTTGGTTCCTGTCAGGGAGATACGATCGCGCACATTTATGCGAATATTACCTGTATCTCCTGTACCAAAAGTCGATGCAGTAACTCGCGAACCTTCAGTTATTAACAATGAACCAGCTTGAATATCAATATTACCTCCATTACCTTCTCCACCTAATTCAACCGTACTAAAAATACCACTCAAAATATTATTCTGGGTTGTCTGCACGAAAATAACTCGATCTTGAGCTTCAATATTTATGTTTCCCGCATTACCTTTGCCAAAAGTTGCTGCACTAATCCGCGCTCCATTTGAAATAGAAAAAGAATTTGTACGAATATCTATATCCCCACCATTACCTTCACCCTGGTTGCTAATTAAACTAAAAGCGCCACTGAAAGTTTCTCCATTAAAACTGATTCCATCAAAGTAAATAGTCTTGCCTGCTTCAATAGAAATGTTACCGGCATTACCTTTCCCGTTGGTATTAGCTCTGAGTTGAGCGCCATTTTTTACAAAAAGCGAGCCAGTAGTAATGTTGATATTTCCGCCATTACCCTCGGAGGTTGAATTTACTACTTCGCTATAAATTGCGCTAGGAAATTGACCATTTGGACTGGTACTTTCGAGAGTAATGCGATCACGCGCATTTATCGTAACGTTACCAGCATCCCCTTTGCCTAAAATACTAGTACTTAGCTGTCCACCAAAAGTAACCAAAAGGTTCTGAGTTGAAATATCAATATTTCCAGCATTCCCGTCTGCACCTGTTTCCCCAATACTGAATATAAGGCTTCCATTTAGTGTAATATCATTTTCCGCATTAACAACAACGCTACCAGCATCACCTTTACCCCAAGTGCTAGCGCTAATATAACCAGAACCAAAACCATTAAAGGTCATTGAATCTGTATTAATGCGAATATCACCACCTTTACCAATGGCATTAGGAAACACCCAATTTCTAATGAAACTCTGAGGAGCGATCTGTAATTTACCTGTGGAGTTGATCGTAATATCTCCAGCTTGACTATCAACTGTTCCTAATCCAGAAGAAATACCAGCTTGTATCGTGCTGCCTGAAATATTTAAATTGCCAGCATTAATTGCAATACTTCCACCATTATCAGCCGTTACATCTAGCAAAGAATTGGAGATACTTATATTTGCGCGTGTTAGGCTTTCTGGTAGGCTAAAACTACCATCCTGATTTATTCCTACTGTTCCTGTTCCACCACTCGCACCAAGTTCAATCCTTCCACCAAAAGCCTTTAAGGTGCTGTTATTTAAGCTAATATCACCACCAAGCAAAGCCAGGTTTTTACCTGGTGCTACTCCTAAAAGTGATTGGTTAACATTTATAACACCTTGTTTTGCTACTGCATCAAAAAATAAAGCCGATGGGTTAACAGTTAATACCCCAGGTGTCTGAGGATTAATTGTACTAAAATTTCCTTGATTTCCAAATTGAATCCCGTTTGCAGTAGTCCCATAAAACGAACCATTTATATCTAAACTGGCATTTCCGCCAAAAATAATCCCATTGGGATTCATCAAAAATAGATTGGCATTAGAACGGAAAAAATTGCCATCAATTACTTGCCGAGTCCCCAAAGTACCTAAAATCTCCGAGCGATTACTTCCCGTTACCCGTGCCAAAATATTCTGAATGTTTGGATCGAAAACAAAAAAATAAGCTCCTCGATTTTCACCAACATTAAACTCTCGGAAACTGTGGAATAAATTTTGTCCCCGTTGCGCTCCACCTCCAATCACCTCGTTGGGAGTGCCGTTAAAGTTGAATATTACCCTAGAAGCCTCAGAACCTAATGTATTATCCGGTACTATGTTACTTTGAGCCAAAGCTGGACTGATGAAAGCGGCAATTCCAACGGTAAACTGTGCGATTCCCCAGGAAAGCTTCGCTAACGCACCCAAGCATCCCAACAAAACCGAAGTAGGCGATGCTTTTTTTGCACTACAATGCGATCGCCTAACTTTTCTACCCCTGCCTAGTTTTTTCACTTTCCCCACTCCCACGACTCAAAGCTCTAGAGCAAAACGCGATCGCTAAATCTGTATTTATACTGATTCCATTTCTCAGATTATCATGTGTGTACTCTGCAAAACACTAGAACATTTAATTTTACTTACGTCATCTTTTTTGATAACTCAGTAGCTAGGATTCATGATTTTCTAGTGACAAGCTTTTTGGTAGTCTATTGAATTAAAGCCTTCTGTGAGATGTGTATATTTTTTCTCTGCACAGAATTTTCAAACAAAAACCAGCTACAGGAGTTAACCCGTGTCAAGCCGATATCAGAAACATAGATTGATAGCATTATTCTGCGTAATCGGCTTTGCTCTTTCTCTATGGTTGGGTCAGTTATCATCCACAAATTTACAGGTGCAAATAGGTGAAATCGCAACAGCACAAAATAGTAACCCAAGTCAACTAGTTCAAAAAGGTATCGACAGTTATCGTTTAGGAAATTTTCAACAAGCGATCGACCTTTGGAACGAAGCGCTACAATTCTACAAAAACAATCAAAACCCTGTTAGCGAAGCTATTGTAAGAGAAAATTTAGCGAGAGCATATCCACAAATTGGTCAAACAGAAGCTGCAATTAAGAATTGGGAGCAAGTTATTAGCTTATATCGAGAACTTCAAAGCACTCAGCACAGAGAAGAAAAAATCGCTAGAGCCACAACTGAGTTAGCACAGGTATACAGCAGTATCGGACAACCAAAAAAGGCGATCGCGCTTTTGTGTAATCCTGAAGAAAATGATAATAATAAAAATCAGCAAGAAAAAGACAATAATAATGAAGATTGTCCAAAAAATAGTGTTTTACAATTTGCCCGTGTCAAAGACACTAATTTAGAGGTAGCAATTTTAGGTACTTTAGGTGATGCCTATCGACTAACAGGAACAGACGATTACGAAAAGGCAATTGGCTATCTTGAATCCGGTTTAAAAAAAGCACAAGAAAATAAAAATCTTGTTTATCTGACCTCACTTCACAATAGCTTAGGTAACGCTTATTTACAAAAAGCTTTATTAAACCACCGTCGTGTGCTGATTAAAATCGGAAGCTCAGAAAATACTCAGAAATTTGAAAAATATGCCAATGAGAATATAAGAAATGCACATTTTCATTTACATCAAAGCCTAATAGCTGCTCAAAAGCGGTCAGACAAAATATCCGAAATAAAAGCGATAGAAAGCTTAGGTCGTCTCTACAAAAATTTAGAAGATTTTCAAAAAATTATAGATGCTGATAGCCCACTTAATAAAATTAATCCTACCCAAGAAGTTACAAAATTATTAGAGCAAGCGAATAATATCTTAAAAGATTTACCCCAAAATCGAGAGCGAGTATATACGACTATAAATTTAATCAATTTGCGAAAATCAACAACGAAAGGATGTATAGAATCAGATTTTGAGCGGCAAGCTAAAGAAATGCTCGATGATGCTATTAATATAGCCCAAACCCTCAAAGATAGTCGTGCGGAGTCTTTTGCATTAGGGGAGAAGGGACATATATACGAATGTCGTCAAGAATATGAGAATGCGATCGCATTTACCGAAAAAGCCAGAGCAGCAGCAGAAACCGCAAAATCGCCAGATAGCTTGTATTTGTGGGAATGGCAAACAGGACGTATTCTTAAGACACAAAACAATACAGAAAAAGCTATTAAAGCTTACGAACAAGCAATTAATACTTTAGAAGGAAATACCCGCGCTGATATTTTAACAGCCAATCGAGATATTCAATTTGATTTTCGAGATAGTATCGAGCCAATTTACCGCGATTTAGTTGCAATGAAACTCAGTTTAGAGAAACCAATAGAAGCATTGGGTAAATCCACTGTTTCTAAAAATGGTAAAACTAGTTTTAGTTCTATTCTGAAGACTATTGATTCTTTAAAATTAGCGGAATTGCAAAACTATTTTGGTGATGATTGTAATTTTCCAGCTTTTAATCAAAGTCAAAATAGTTTGCGTAATATCGAAGCAGATGATTTTTTGAATCAACTGCTAAAAACTAATCGAATTATTGAAAATACAGCTTTTATAAATACTATTTTTTTGGATGATAAAGTAGCTGTAATTTTGACTATCGTTAATAAAAATAATATATCCAGTAAATTTCATTTTTCTAATATCACAAGTCAAAAATTTGTAGAGAATGTCAAAAAATTTAGAAATAGGCTAGGAAGATATCAAGATTCATATGAAGATTATCAACAAGACAACGTTTCATTTTCTCAAGAAATTTACAAAGAAATAATCGCCCCTTTTGCTCAAGACTTAAATCCTGAAATTATCAAAACATTAGTATTTATACAAGATGGTATTCTGAGAAGTATCCCAATGGCAGCTTTGCATGATGGTGAAAAATTTTTGATTCAAAAATATGCAATAGCAACAATTCCTAGTTTAACTTTAACACAAGCAGAAATTACCGATAATCGTAAATTCAGTGTACTTGCCTTAGGTTTGACTGAAAAATCATATATCGATAATATACCTTTTGATAAACTTGAGTATGTTGATGATGAAATTAGAGGAATTAAACAGCAAATTCCCGAAACGCAAGAATTAGTCAATGAAAATTTTACACCTCAACGTATAAAACAAGAGTTAAGTCAAAGATTTTATTCCATAATTCATATCGCAACTCATGGTAAATTTGGTATTCGACCAGAGGATACTTTTCTTGTTACTGGTAAAAATGAGAAAAACATACATGAAAAATTGACTTTCAAAGATTTGGATAACTTAATTCGTCAATTTTCTCGGAACACACAACCATTAGAGTTAATAGCTTTAACTGCTTGCGAAACAGCGCTTGGAGATAACCGCTCTGCGTTAGGTTTAGGAGGTGTTGCTATACAAGCAGGAGCAAAAAGCGCCTTAGCTTCGCTGTGGACAATTAGTGATAAAGCAACAGCACCAATTGCCACCAACTTTTACCGCAATTTGCTGAGTCAAGATAAAATGAGTAAAGCACAAGCTTTACAAATTATACAGAAAAATATTATTGAGACAGAGGATGCTGAATTAAGAATATTCAAGCATCCTGGTTATTGGTCTTCAATTGTGTTAATTGGTAATTGGTTATAAATTTTTCTGAATTTCTATAACTTTTTGCAGCGCCGATGCTTGTTTTTCAAAAGCTTCTTTGAACTCCTTATTATCGCCTACTTTTATCGATTCCTGTGTTTCATCGTCTCTCAACTCTTCCAAAATTTTTACATACTCACTGCTTATTTTATTTTCTGATATTTCATTCAAAGCTTCATACCAAAGATTTTCTTTAGTAAATAATTGCACCCGTTCGAGGCGATTTTTTGTCTTAGATAATTGAATTTCCAAATTAGTTGGTGTGGGGATAGTTTCAATCACAGCTTGTGCAATGAGAGAATTAGAAGATTCAGTTTCATCGCATATTAGAGTAACTTGCCAAATATATTGTTTTTCCATGATTAAACCAGGTTTATTCTTGTCTAGAGAGACATTCATAATTCCATGTAAACTTTCCTGTGTTGTTTTTGTTATTCTTTGAAGATACCTACCTTTTTTATCACCTGTTTCTGCATCATATTCATAGATACTAAACTCAATTTGATATTCTTTATTGCTCGATTGTTCTGGCGATACAAACCAAAAAAAGTTTGGGTACATAGAAATAGATTGTCCAAAAATTGGAGCCATAAGTGTTATCCCACTACATCCTCTTCTAGTTGCATTTCCATTAGGGGGTTTTCTCGGACTAGTTCGCTTTGATGGCCCATTCACGTCATTAGTTGTTTGTCCTTGAGCAATTGTCGGAATCTCTGAAATATTGAAGTAGGTTGTTAATATTATGTTTACTGCCGATAAAATCAATAAAACAACGAAAAATAGGATTTTTTTGCTAATAAAATAATTTTTAATCATTGACGATTGTTGTTAATAACTAATGTTTTTGTCCTTTTACATATAATATAATTTATTGATGAAAAAGTAATTAGCTTTTTCTACATACTTGATGGTGTAACTCAGCAATATTTTTGGCATAAAAGTGCCATGTTTTTAGATAAATAAACTCTCGCCAGCCTTGTAACACATTAGTGTCTATAATTTCCATAACCAGACTTTATGTGTAGACCAAGAAAGCTGACAAGTAGTTCCTTTTGGAGAATTAGCAAAACGTTCAAACTTTCCTCTTAACTGCTTTGCTAAAGTTACTGCTTGCTGAGTTCCAAATCCTTGATAAGACGAATTACTGACTTTATCTATACCTAAACCGTTATCTTTCACAGTAATTATATTTTTTCCGTTCTGACAATTACAACTAATCTCAAGTCGAGTTGTATTTTGAGCATACTTTCCTACGTTACATAACGCTTCTTCGAGAAAACGGCAAATACTTTGTTTTAACTCTATACTCAAATTCTTCTCGTTTAAGGGTTGAAAGTTAACTACATTCAGTTTAATGGTTTTAAAACATGGAAAATCTCTGTCCAAAACATCAATATATACTTCATTGAGAGCTTCGTGGAGGGGTTTTTTTAAATCTATTTCTTGCTCTTGGTTTATATAGAAAGTATTACTCGCTATAAAATTTTCTTGTTTGACTAATTTATATACTCCTCGCAAATCTTGATTGAGTTGATGTAGTTCAGATAAAAATATTTTTTTCTCTGATATGTCTGGATTTTCTTCAACTTGCTTGATTATTCGAGCAATTGTTTGTAGCGGCCCATTATGGATTATATCGAATGTTTTATTAATGACTATTTTTTGTACCTGTATACGAATCAGCGAGTTTTCTTCATACCTGTTAATCGCTGCTATTAATATAGAAAAACCATTAAGAATCAGAATTAATAATGTCGGGATAAATGGAGTCCACCAACCCATAATAAACAATGAATAACTAATAATTATAAAACCGAGAATTAATGTATTTATATTAAAAATAAGTATTGATAAGGAACGGATTTTTCGTCCTAATACGATGACTATCATACCCCAACTGATAATCCATAAATATTCCCAACTATCCGCCCAAGTTTTAATAAAAGTTCGCTTATTTAATACAGAGCTAATCAGTTGGCTAGTTACATGGGCATGTATTTCTACTCCATAAACTAACGGAATATCTTTTGTTTTTATTGTATCGGAGAATGTGTAATCTTTAACACTAGGAGCAGTAACACCAATAAGTACTATTTTATCTCGAATCCAACTAGCATCAACTTTTTTATTAATTATATCCCCAAGAGATACAATATAAAAAGGTTTGATATTGCTACGAAAATTGATTAAAGTTTGATATCCACCATCATCTTCAGAAATATAACCACCATCATTGGCTATAAATCGGGGTATCTTAGTGGAATTAAATTTTTTAATATATCCTTCACTTTTATTTTCTTCTTCTTTTAAATTAATACCCTGCTTTTTTAAATAAATCTCTGCTAGTTTTAACGAAAAAGATAAGCACCATTCATTTTTAGAATTCGATGTACCTAATAAAGTCCGTCTCTGTTTCCCGTCAATATCAACAGGAGCATCAACAAATCCTATTTGCTCTGACGGTAAATTTAGAGATGGGTTTACCGTAAATCCACTAATATCTGGTAAAACCTTTTCTACACCAACTAAATTTTTCATCTCCTTAAACACACTAGCTAATTCTTTATGTCCTGGTTCAACAGGCATATCTCTATAAATATCTAAACCAACCGCAGCCGGTTGATAACTTTGTAATATTCGTAATAATTTAGCAATTTCTCCATCTGGAACTGGATAAGCTTTTAATTTTTGAATATCCTCTTCGTTAATTCCCACAATCAAAATTCTTTCATCTATGGGTTCATCGGGACGCAATCGCATAAATTGATCGTATACAGCCACTTCCAATGATTGCAGTGAACCTAAGATTCGTGCTGCTATGACAAAACCAATTGCCACAATTCCTGGTAATATACCAATAAATTTTAAACTCATATTGATGAATATCGAATGACCTTAATTGCTATGAAAAAACTAATCAATTAAACCTTCTTCCCTTGCGCGAATTTCTGTTTGAATTCGTAGATTTTGACCTTCATTTGGGTAAACTTCTAAAACATCTTGAACATTTTTCCAATAGTGACGAACTGTGCGTTCGGCAATCTGCATTTGTTTGGCAATCTCCTTGTCTTGCAACCCCTTATTAAAAGCCAACTCCAACATCTCCAACCATTCCGGTTTTACCTCCATCACTACACGCATTTCCTTGGGAGTATAAATTACACCATTAAGTGCCCAATCAACTTTAGTTAACATTTCTTTCATTGGTAAACTTTTATCTGCAACCGTAAATCCTCCTTCGTGACTGCTAATGGCAGGTTTTAAACGAATTAAAGAACGAGGATAGGCACTTTGCACCACAATATTCAGACTACGATACTTCTCCATTAACGTCCGCAATAGTTGAATTCCTGCATCAGTTCGGGCAGATTCTCCTGCTGTCTCTGGCATTGACAAATCAACAATAGCCAAGTCGGGCAAATTATTTACTATCAGGTTGAGTGCTTCTTGTGCAGTCTGAGCTTGGATAATCTCTGCATTTGGATACTGCGGTTTTAGGACATTGATTGTTGCATATAAAGCTAACTCTTGATCATCAACCACCAAAAATGTCAAATTTTGTACGGGAACTGCCTGGGACATAATTAATCACCTGATAAGCTACAGAGAATGACGATTTTTCAATCAAAGCGTCAAATTATCAAATTTATTTTCTTTTACAGTCTCATTTAAGACATTACCAACGCAAGTACCAAATTTCTGCCTGATTTTGTCGGTAGCGAGAACACTTACCGGATAGCCAAAATTTCAAAGCACGGCAGAGGTGAAGTAAATCATCTGTAGTAGCTGCGATCGCAGTAAATTTAATCATTAATTCGTTCCAGTTTCCTTGTGGTGTTAAACTGACGAATAAAGAAAAATTACTTGAGTTATTCGATACACAATAAGCAAGTAATTCTTCTAGTGCTATTAAAATTACTTGACTGCGATCGCTCGATTTGTCAGACCATTCAGTTGGTAGTTCAGATTCTATATTTAAGCTAGGAAAGCGCCTATTCCAGGTATCTAGCACATGCCGAATTGCTAAAGGTAAACTTTCATCAATATACGCTGGGTACAAATAGTCACTTAATTCTCTGAGAGAATAATGAAATTTTTCGATATTTTCTAAATAGTGTGTCTTTAATTTCTGCTGACTCTCAGAACTAGTAGCTAAAGGAGACTCCAAATGGCGACGCATAATAAATGTATTTTGTAGCACTCCATTACGGATAGCTTCTCCTTCCTGACGCATCCTTGCTAATTGCCTACTATGCCACCACCTTAATGCTCTTTGAGTTCTGTAATTGGATGCGAGCAACCACAGTAAAATTGAAATTACAGTAATTCCAACTATGGATATCAATATAAAAGACATTATTTATCTCTATGTGATTCATGGCTTGATTGTGTGTTGCTGACAGTCACTCCTGCGGAGCATCGTAAAACAACTACTGTGAATATTACATTTTGCTACACCTGTTATTTAATTTACATTGATTTAATAGTTTACTCTTACTAAGTAGCTACTAGGTTGCAAAAAAATACCAAGTTATTGGCACAAAAGTGTAATCTTGAGTTCACAAGCAGGAGAATCAGGCTATTCTCATCCGTGAGATTTTAAGATAATTGCACTTTTGTCAATCAGTTAAAATACTCAAAAAAGTTTAAATGAATCAGTCCCCTGAAGAAATATTTCGCCAACAGCATCCCTTACTACCTGTCCCTTTCCTGATCCCGAACTCAGGTTATTTACGACAAGATGGGAGTTGCTGCAACTCCTGGGGATGGTTTTGGAAATAGTCACCCAGCCAATTGCAACCTTGGGTGAGGAGATCGTCAAGATTCAGGTTCCAAGAATAGATCATTGACCCACTACTAGAAATCAAGCGGTTGCCATCTGGGGTAAAATTGAGGAATGAATTAAATGTACCACCCATTGGGATGCGAGTAATAGGTGTGCCGTCGGCTTGCCAGAGATGGATTTTGCTATCAATAGTCTTAGCAATCAACAATTGCCCATCTGGGCTAAATTGAAAGCGACCAATTTGGTTTGTTTCAAGTGTGCGAATAAGCGTACCATCAGAACGCCAAATTTTGATATTTTGATCAATTCCCACCGTCGCCAACTGCTGTCCGTCTTTACGGTGAACGATATCAAGAATTGCTGCACCATGATCGAGGGTTTGGATGAGATTACCTTCAGCCGACCAAATTACCAGTTTACCAAAGCGATCGCCAACCATAAACTGCCCACTGGGGGAAAATCCCATTGCAGTGATTTCATTTGGTTGTCCTGATAGGGTTTTGAGCAATTTTCCGTCTCTTCTCCATAGGCGCAGGGTGGGTATGGGGTTATTAGCAGAAGTTACTGTGATATAGGTTTGATTGTTGGGGCTAAAGTAGAGGGAATCGGCATCTTTGATAGTCTTTAAAAATTTGCCTTCACTACTCCAAAGTTGAATTTTATCGGGGTGATTACCAGCAATTGCCAACTCTTTGCCATCAGGACTAAATTCGATTCCTGGTTTATAATGAGCCGCATCCATTTCTTTAATTAAATCCCCATTGGCTAACCTGAATTGTATTTTTTGCTGACGAAGTGATAATAAAACTAAGCGCGAACCATCGGGACTAAATTTAATCACACTTTGCGGGAGATTAGTTTGTATTGTTCTGATTTCGCTGCCATCTGCCTTATATAACGTCATTTCTCCATTGAATTTTGTGGCAGCAATTGTCTGTCCATCAGGACTCAGAGTGGCATCCATAATTATATTTTGAGCATCAGATTTTGCCCCAGCAATTTTTAGTTTATTGCCCGGTAGTTGTATGCGGTTGATGGGTTGTTGATTTCCCACAACCACACGGGGCGTTTGTATTGGTGGTGTCGATGCGGTGGAGATTTTTTGAGGATGGATTTTCCAAAGTTTTAGCATTCCATCTGGGTGAATCGTGGCGATGATAGAACCATCAAAGCTAGAACTAAAACCAGAAACCAGCAGTTGATGAGTTTTGATTTCTGCTTGTAAAGTTCCGTCTGGGTGCCATAATTTGATGGTGTTGAGATTGGCAGAAATGTAAGCACCATCTTTTTGGCGGAAACTGTGCCAAAGGTGATAGCCTAAATTATGGGTAATGCTAGGATAGGTTTTGATTAAAGCACCAGTTTTAATGTCTCTAACTTCCGGGTTTCCTTGGGCATTGATAAAGACAATTGCATCGCCTTCTAAACTAATAGTAAGGTCAATACCCTGTTGAGGTGGAGCAATCTGCCTGGTGTAAAGTAATTTCCATTGCAAATTCAAGACTGCAACTTTGCCAAATTCATTGACTACCACAATATTGTTATCATTTGTGAATTGGACATCACTAAGAGTTTCTTCATCGAGTTTTAGCTTATTGACAAGAGTACCTGTTTTGAGATGCCAAACCTGGATTTCATAATCGGAGTCAGCAGATAAAATATACTGACCATCGGGACTAAAACTCAGAGAAGAAATGGAAATTGGGAAGCCCTGGAGAGTTTTAGTTTTGTGAGTTTTAATCGTCTGAATTTTCTTTCCCTGTATTGTCCAAAGAGTTATCGCCCCGTCTTCGCCTCCAGTTGCTAGTTTTTGTCCATCACGGCTAAAGGCGATCGCTACCGCCGGACTTTCTAAATGCCAACGATTTTGCTCATTAATCGTGGAAAGAACAGCTTGTAGGGCAAATAAAGGCGTGTAGGTGGGTAAATGTTTAAAAGAATGCTGTTTGGTCAATTCTTTAAGTCTTTGCGCTGATTTCATCGCCCCTAGCAAATCCTTCAGTTGATTACCATCTGCACGTACTTGCAAAATTCGGCTTCCTTCTCGTTCTAAATTTAAGATATCTGCATTGGTTCTGAGTTGCTGTTCTGATTGCTGGAAGTAAAAAAACGTGCCGATGGTGCTAATTACAGCCGCAGAAAGAGCGATCGCCCCAATTCGCAATCGTTTTTTGGTTTGATGTTGTACGGTTTTTAATCGCTGAATTGCTTGAGTTTCTTGTTGTATTGCTGTTTGGGTTTTGGATTGGGCGATCGCTAATTCTTGGGCTTGGCTGGCGGATAAAAATTGATAATCACTATGACTCAAACTCAATCCTTTTGCCCAAACTAACGCCCACTGCAAGGCTTCATTTTGCAGTAAATATTGAGGATCTTGAGAAATTTCCCAAGCGGCGAGTTCTGCACCATAGGGACGGATAGCCCGCAAAGCTTGTTCTGTCCAGGTATAATCAAAAACAGTGGCGTAGATGCGGTTATAGATGCTCAATTTGCCTTGACGTTTGACAACCAAACCAGAAAGACACAACTGCATCAACTCCCGGCTATCTTCAGCCGAAAGTTCCCCTTGATTGAGCAATTGCTGATAAAGTCCTAATGACCAACAAGCCAAAGATTTATTGTGGAGAATGCGATCGCGAATTGTTTGAAAATGCTGCTGTCTATCATTTGCTAACCAATGTTCGATCATTTGCGATCGCACAATCGCTTCTACTGCTGAAGTTTCCCATCCCGATGCAATAAAAGTATTTGATGTATTAATTAGTTGACATAACCATTGAGTTAAAAATGGTTGTCCACCAGTCCAAGCTAAAATTTCTGCCATCACCTTGGTAGGATTTGCTACCACTTCGTTTAAGCCTTGTTCCAGTGGTTTAGCTTCGGACAATTGAAAACCTGTAAGTTCGATAGCGCGACTATCTACATTTAGTGGTGTAAATTTATTATCGGCGATTAAATCAGTGGGTGTAGCCACACCAAATAAGGCAAAAGTTAACCTTTGAAATTGGGGTTTATCAGCGCGTTTGTTGTAGCAGGATCTCACAAAAGCAAAAAAATCATCCTTAAATTCTAGATTGAGAATACTGTCAATTTCATCTACAAAAACGATAATTTGCTGAGAGATATTTGCTAGTAAAACTTCTTCCACAAATTTACTCAGCCGCAAAAATGGATGCAGCAAAGTATTTTGAGACCACCAAGATTCCAAATCAATTTCAATATTGAGTTCACTAGCAAAATGGCTGACAAATCCCCCATAGAATTCATCTGCACTCACTTGATAAACGCAGAGTTCACGCATTTCAAAAGCAACACAAACAAATCCTTCTGACTGTAAGCGCGACATTGTACGCACTCGTAAACTCGATTTTCCCATTTGTCTAGAGTTGAGAACATAGCAAAATATTCCTGCTTTTAGTCCTGTATATAAATCACTATCAGCTTGACGACGAACGTAAATTTCGGTACCTTCTCGTAAACTACCACCGACTTGATAATGGTTGTAATTGTTCATGTTTCAATTCCTAAACGTTCACGAAAATATTGACGGTAAAGTTCGTAGCGTATAGATATTTGGTGTTGCTGTAGCTGGATTAATCCCAAGTCATAGAGTTTCACCACATCATCGAGATGGAAATGTGGTTGAATGGAAATAGCAGCATCAGCTGAGGCGATCGCTTTCAATGGTGCAAGTAAATGAGAATGAGTTTGTAGCTTATGCCATTGCCTTTCTAGATGGCTGCGGTAGATACTATTGGGAGTTGCTGCGGTATTGAGCAATTGCTCAAGGGAAGTTGGGTTTTGAGCCAGAAATTGTAAAGTCAAGGTGACAAGGTAAGGATGTCCGCCAACAATTGCAGTTAATTTTTTTATCTCTTGCTGACTCCAGTGCAATTGATACTGATTTAGTAAAGTGAGGATTTCTGTGGAGTTTAGTTCTGTCAACTGAATTTCTGTACCTGCGTTAAATGGTGATTGGTTAATATCAATTTGGGTGTAAACTTCAGTGTGTAGAACTATCAGACGTAACTGAGTCCACAGCAATTTGGTTTTAGCATCTTCATGCCAAGTTCTCAGCATTCCCAGAAATTCACCGGCAATTAATTGATGAGCAAATAGACGATCCACTTCGTCCAAGGCAATGACTAAAGGGATATCATCAGTTAAGAGATATTTTTGTAAATAAGTTCTACATTTGATTTTGCTATTGCCTAAACTTTTGCGCCAATGAGTTTCTATATCCACCGTTAAATTCAGCGCATAGGTAACACTAGCAATAAACCACTGTAAGAAACTATCTAAACTGTCAAAATCATCAGCAACCGCATCCCGCAAATTGATAGCGATCGCCCGATATCCTTGTTGTTGAGCATACTTAAGAACTTGCGCCATGAGTGTGGTTTTACCAAACTGAATTGGTGCTTTAATGCGGAGTAATGCCCCTGGTTTATCAATCTCTGCACAGCAAAATTCCCATCGAGATGGTTGCTTCATTCCCTGGTAAGATTGGGGCTGATGGGTTTGCCATCGTCGCTGAAGGGCTTGGCGAAAATTGGTTTTTTTCACCTCTTCTTGGAGTGCTTCTGACAGCAATTGCCATAATCGCCCGCCGACTTCACTAACATACTTCACGGTAAGATAAGACTCAGCCGCGATCGCTTCATAGGTTTTACCTTCCCACGCACCCTGCAAAACTTGGATTTCAACATCACTCAGATGCTTTTGCGTAGTCTGTAGCATCAACTGATCAACGAGTTGTTGAGTAGCATTCCATTGAAATCCAGCGTCTAAGCTCATAACCCTAAACTAGAAAGCGATGTTTATCTTCTAACATAGGATTTCTCAATAATTCCCCCTAATACCCAAACAACCAGAACAAACCGTGATTACTTAGCAATGGGGAATAGTTACCAGGATTTTTCCGGAAAAAACCGGAATTTATCGCCTCAAACAACCGGATTTCCTCCGGCTGACAATGACAGTAAGCGTCAAGCATCATACAAATATGACTGCAACTACTGAAATGTTTATTTTGTTTCCAAATCTGTAACTCAGTCCAGAGTCTGAGTATTTATTAGCTAACTTGAGATTGCAAGATTTACTGATATTTCTCAATCAATATTCTATGCTGCAACGCTTTTCTCACCAAGCCTTAATAAAATCAACTATTTTTGGATGTCTGCTTTTTTCTAGTTCCCTAATTCCCTTACAATCTAGCGTTGCTAATCCGCAAATTTTGACTACACCACAAACAAAAACGATGGCTCAACAAGTGCTTCAAGATGCGATCGCCAAAGAGAAACTCGATAATACTGCAAAAGTCGTTCAAGTTGCTCGAATTGCTAAGGGTGATACCTGGATGTACAATCCTGTACCTTACTGGAAAATTGCGATCGCCGATCAGCGTCAAAGCTTGGTCTATTTCACCACTGATAATGGTAATTTTAGAGTCTTGATGCAAAGGAACGGACAAAACATCCATTCTCTAGGAAAACCTGCCGAAGATATACCATTACCTGAAATGATCGCAGCAGCGATTCAACAGGCGAAAGAATGGGGCTATCCTGGAGAACCTGTATTAACTAATATTGCATCTGCAAAGACAACTTGGGCAAGTGGTTGTGAAAATGTTTCTTTCCCTCATGCTTGCGATCCCTATGTTCGCCAAGGCTGGAAAATTACCATTCCCCACCAACGCCAAAGTTGGGTATTTCAAGGTGCAACAGCCGATGATTTACAATTGATTGCACGTACTAATCCTGTGATTGAACGGGGCTTACCAATTCCGGTGGTTAACGAAATCAAGAGTATTGCCAACAAACACTTGCAAATTTTACCCTCAGTTGTTCTGATTACCAAAATCGAGCCTCAAACCTTCACTGATAGCTGTCTAGGATTAGGGAATTTAGCAGAATCCTGCGCTCAACAAAGAATTCGGGGCTATCGGGTGACGGTGGAGGGAAAGTCCCCAGCACAGCAAATATACCGGATTAGCAGTGATAAAGTTTATCTTCGCACCGAAGCGATCGCCGGACTTCCCAACCGCACTGATGACTTACCAACTGCGATCGCTCGCACAGTCTTTAACGCCGCCAAATCAGACTTGAAAAAACCCATTGCCAATCTTAGCATTTCCCAAGTTGCACCAAGATTCTCTTGTTTCCGTAGTCCCACGGCTGCACCTAATGAACCTTGCATACCAACGCATAACCTTGACGGTTGGAATATCACGGTGACAAATTTTCAGAAATCACTGACTTACACTGTTAATCTCAGTGGCAAGATTCTGAGCAAACTATAGGTTTATTATCCTTTCTCAGCCATCAAGTAAAAACAAGTAAGATGCCTGCACTACAAATATTACAGCAATTTTCAGGTAAATGAACCACAAATAGACCTCTATGGTAAACCTCTGTCCTATGAGGCTACAAGTCCTCATCTTCTTACCTCTGTGCCCTCTGCGTCCTCTGCGGTTAATGATTTTTTGAAACCGCAGAGGCGCAGAGAACGCAGAGTCAGGAGTTCCGAAAATTATTACTTCTCACTTGTAGAGATGTGTGTATGAGGAGAGAGGCTTTGATTTTCTCCCCTTCCCTTGTAGGGAAGGGACTGGGGTTAAGTATTTTTATCTGACTTTAAACGACTCATAAAACTTTTCTTATAGATTCAAACTTATGATGCTCACGCGATCGCTCGCTTTGATTATTGCTTCTCAACTAATTTACTCTGTTCCCATTTATGCGGCAGATGCTAAGATAACGATTTCTAAAGCTTGCCGTGTAGAGCTAACTGGTGAAAGTACCCGACGCTGGAACGAAATTTCTGGAATGTCGCTAACTGATAGGCTCTCCGCAATTACCAGAGAGCTAGAAAATGCTCAACGGCGAGGAGATACAAGTTTTACAACCCAGACATTAGATTTTGCCATCAAGACAATTACTACTCAAATACAATCACTGACAGATAGGGATAATCCAAAACTTCCTACCATCCTCGATCAAATCGTGGTTTTAGCTAAACCTTTACCGAGTGGGTATAGTCTGGGTAAAACGTATGTCTTGACGGAATCTGCGATCGCCTATGCACAAGTTGGCCAGTCTAGCAAAGGAAAACAAACCCTGCGGCTTGCGTCTGAGTCGGTATCAGGAATTCGCAATACTCCTAAAGATTTAATTGCGGCTCACATTCGCCTTGCACAAGGGTGGATTGCTGTCAACCAACCGGCGGAAGCTGCATCTTCCCTCAACTATGGATTTGAGCAAACTATCAAAAATCTGAAAGATATCTATGCACGACGTGAATATTTGTCACAAATAGTTAATTTATATCTCCAAATTAACCAACCCACAAAAGCTTTAGAGGTGCTAAAGCAACTGTCTCCTCAAGATTACGATCCTGATATTACCGTTACTCAGATTGCTGCTACCTACTTTAAAGCTAAAGAGCCAGTAAAAGCAAAAAAATTACTAGATCCGTTGCTCAAAGCAGCACTAGCAACTAAAGATGTGGAACAACGGGAAATTAAATTAATGACTTTGGTGCTAC
Organism: Calothrix sp. FACHB-168; assembly: GCF_963889195.1. Taxonomy (NCBI): domain Bacteria; kingdom Bacillati; phylum Cyanobacteriota; class Cyanophyceae; order Nostocales; family Calotrichaceae; genus Calothrix; species Calothrix sp. FACHB-168. The sequence goes on along the minus strand of NZ_CAWPNJ010000075.1, from coordinate 6,683 downwards.
ACTATGCCCCCAGTGGAGATTTAGGGCGATCGCAGCAAATTGTTTCTCACATGAAACGCCCTAATTCTTTCCGGGCTAGAAGTTGGTTGACAATTGCCGCAGAAGGTCGCAAATTTAACCAGCCAGAAATCCGCAAGCAAGCGATCGCCCGTTTAGTTGCTGATGCCAAAGCCGCTAAAATAGCCGATCAGTTTGGTGGACGCTTCGATAATGAATGGTATGGCGAGATGTCTAATTTATCTGCAACTCGCGGCTATTATCCAGAACTTAAAGCCCTGATTACTGAACTGCGTCCTATGAATGTCTTGGGAATTGTGCTGCAAGATTTGATTGCTAATAAGCAGTTTACAACTGCTCGGCAAATAGTACCACGTCCGATGATAGTGCAAATAGATGCGGGCTATTTCGATGAAACTGATCGCTGGCTAGATAATATTGCCATAGCCGCCCTTGAAGCCGGACAAACCCAGGATGCAGAAGCTAGAATTGCTGGGGAAAAAACCGATGTGCGGCGATTGCTGCGGTTTGCTCAAGCGTTCCATCGCCGTGGTAATGTTGCTGTTGCCGATCAATTATTCACTCGTAGCCAAGTAATAGCTAATAGCATTTCTGCTTTACCCACCGCCATCACAACTCATGCTGCGATCGCCAATGCTTTGATTTCCACCAATCGTCCAGCCGATCAGGTATTGAATCGAATTGTCACACTGATACAAACAGAAAAAGCATTGCCACAACAAGCACAATTATTGCTATCAATTAGTTCCGAATTTGCCGCAACGCCATCAACTTATTTTACACTGGCAGAAAGATTAAAGTTACTTCAGCAAGTAGACTTTGCTACCTTAGCTGGTAATCAAGCGATCGCCAATCGTCAGCCAGAGGAAGCATCCCGTTTTATTAGTTATGCTGGGAGAAATCCTAGCGAAAAATTGGACTTTGGTTTACGAGTTGTGGAACTGAATCTGACTCAAGGAAATTTGACAAAAGCGCGATCGCTCCTCAATATTCCCATACAAACCCTCCGTAATGGGCCAGAGTCTTCCTTACCACCGATTGCAGAACGTTCTCGTATTTGGGGGCGGATTGCTTTAAATCTAGTGCGTACAGGAGATACTAAAACTGCGATCGCCATTGCTCAGAATGTCACACCATCGCCAGCACGCGAACAATTACTGCAACGTTTACGCTGTTATCAAGACTGAGACGAGGATTGTAATGCCTAACCTTTCCTTAACTCACGCGCATCTGAACGACTATCGATAAATTCTTGTAATTCTGCGTTAGCGAAGCTCGCCGCAGGCATCGCCTTTTTTAGATGCTGGTTTATCATTGTTCGTTATTAGACATATCTCTTTATCCGTATTATCTCGCAGTTTTTTTCAGAAATCAAATATTATTCCTATATATTTTTTGTCATTGGTAGGCACAATTATGGGTTCGCAGATGTCGGTTTGTGGGTTCACATTTCATCTTATCTGCGAACCCACACCCACAATATCATCACACATATTGCGATCGCTATTTTCTACCTGTTGGTTATAGTGCAGATAATCTCTAACCGAATTGCAAGCAGTGACGATCAAATCATCTAACAGCGCATCTATATCTAAATCATTAATATCCCACAAAATTATGTTATTGTCAGCGCTACCAGAAGCCAGGGTATCGCCATCGGGGCTAAAAGCCATAGTTTTTATCCCAGCCTCGTGTCCTATCAAAGTTCGTTTAAGATTACCCTGAAAATCCCAGAGTTTAATTGTCTTATCTTCGCTGAGAAAAGCAATAGTTTTACGATTTAGGCTGAGAACGATTTTTGCCAACTGATTCTCATTTACTTTGAAGGTGTGCAGTTGCTTCCCTTGTAAATTCCAGAAAATTATTGCCCAGTCTGCACTCATAGAAACCAGATTTTGGCTATCTTGGCTAAAAACTATATCTTTAATTTCTGCTTGATGTCCTTTGAAAGTAGCTAGTTCCTTACCTTGCAAATTCCAAAGTTTGATAGTCTTATCTTTACTACCAGAAGCGATAATTTTACCATTAGGACTCAAGACTATAGTTGTAATTTCTGCATGATGTCCTTTGAAAGTAGCTAGTTTCTTACCTTGTAAATTCCACAGTTTGATGGTCTTATCTTTACTACCAGAAGCGATAATTTTACCATTCTGGCTGAATATTATAGTTGTAATTTCTGCTTGATGTCCTTTGAAGGTAGCTAGTTCCTTACCTTGTAAATTCCACAGTTTGATGGTCTTATCTTTACTGCCAGAAGCGAGGATTTTATTATTCTGGCTGAATATTATAGTTGTGATTTCTGCTTGATGTCTTTTAAAAGTAGCTAGTTCCTTACCTTTTAAATCCCAAAGTGTGATTGTTTTGTCTTCATTCACAGCAGCTAGATTTTTACCATCATGGCTGAATACTATATCTATAATTTCTGCCTCACCATTTTTGATAGTAGCTAGTTCCTTACTCTGTAAATTCCAAAGTTTAATGGTATTGTCTTCACTTGCTGATGCGAGAGTTTTACCATCGGGGCTAAACTTAACTGCATATACAGTATCCCGATGTCCTTCGAGAATATGCTTACCTTTTAAATTCCAAAGTTTAATGGTATTGTCTTCACTTGCTGATACTATAGTTTTACCATCGTTGCTAAAAGCAACACTAGTAACAGCAGCCTGATGTCCTCTCAATGTTTGCAATTTCTTACCATTTAAATCCCAAATGATGATAGTACGATCTAGACTTGCAGAAGCTAGATTATCACTATGGGGACTGAAGGCAACACTGGTAATACCAGCCTCATGCCCTTTAAATTTTTGCAGTTGATTGCCCTTTAAATCCCAGAGAATAATAGTTTTATCGTCACTACCAGAAGCCAATTGTTGATTGTCGGGACTAAAGGCGATGCTGGTAATAGCAGCCTCATGCCCTTTGAATGTTTGCAGTTGCTTACCGTTTAAACTCCATAAAATGATACTCTTGTCAACACTTGCAGATGCTAAAGTTTGACAATCTGGACTAAAAGCTAGACTCGTAACTGCATATTTATGTCCTCTCAATATTTGCGGTTGCTTCTGTCCTATATCCCAAATATGCGGCTTATTTTCCCTTAAATCCCAAAGTTGAATGAGATTGTCTTTAGTTGCAGCAGCGAGGAACTGACAGTTAGTTTTTTGTGAAAGATTAAGAGGAGAAAAAACTACACTAGTAAATCCTGCTTGTTCTCCTGGGATAGTTACGTTGGATGGGGAATTAGTTTTTAAATCCCAAATTTTTACAGTTTTATCTTCACTAGCAGAGGCAATGGTATTACCATCAGCACTAAAAGCTACACTGGTGACAGCAGATTTATGTTCGTTAAAAGTGCGTAGTAACTTACCTCCTAAATTCCATAGTTTGACTGTATTATCTTTACTAGCAGAGGCAATATTTTTACCGTCAGGGCTAAAGGCTAGGCTGATAACTCCAGCTTGATGTCCTGTCCATGTTTGTAGGAGTTTGCCCCCTAAATTCCAGAGAATGATATTATTATCTTTACTAGCAGAAACGAGGATATTACCATCAGGACTAAAGGCTAGGCTGGTGATATCACCCTCATGTCCTTTAAAAGTTTGCAGTTGATTACCATTTAAATCCCAAAGGATGACGCTATTATCTTCACTACCTGTGGCGATAGTTTGACAATCGGCACTAAAAGCTAGAGTGGTGATTTTTGACTTATGCTTGAATGGTTGTTTTTGCTGTTGATTTTGGTTGATATTTTTAATTGTAAAAATATTATCTTGAATCTGCGACTCTTGAATAGTTAAGTGATTATCGTTTAAGGCTTTTGTCAGTTCTTTATCCTGTAAATCCCAAAGCAGAATGGTGTTATTTTTTGTCACAGTAGCAATAGTTTGGCGATCGGGACTGAAGACTAAACTAGTTTCTCCAGATTTATCGGCAAAGGAGGTTTTTGCCAGTTCCTTACCCTGTAAATCCCAAAATTTGACGGTGTGATTCTTTGTAGCTGTGGCAATAGTCTTACCATCGGGACTAAAGACTAAACTTGTAATTGCCGCATCCTCTTGACGGAAGCGTGTTGGTAGTTCATGGCCTTGTAAATTCCAGAGAATTACCCGACGATCCAAACTTGCTGTAGCAAGAGTATTACCATCGGGGCTGAATGCTAAACTTGTAACGGCGGCATTATTTTGGAGCAGAGTTCCTAACTGATGATTGGTTTGTAAATCCCAAAGTTGGACGGTTTTGTTGTGAATAACTGTGGCTAAAGTTTGGCTATCAGGACTGAAGGCTACCTGAGTTACCCCTACATAATATTTGAGCCGAGATTTTGTTAATTCTTGACCTTGCAAATCCCAAAGCTTGAGAGTTTTATCTTTACTAACTGTGGCAATCATTTTACCATTGGGACTGATGACCACTGTTGTAGGTGTAGAACTATGTCCATTTAAGTAATTGCGTGCTTTTACTCCATCTATAGCTCGCTGTAACACTGCAATTACCTGAGCCAAAGAGTTTATTTGGTCTTGATTTTTAATAATTAAGCTGCTAACTGTTGATAAAAATTTCGTATCTTGGATAATTTTTGCCGACTTAATTGCATTGGTGAGTGCTTCTAAATCTTTGGCAGATCTAGACAATGACAAGGAACTTTGACGCAGAGAATCGGCTTTACTTAATTCAGCTTCATACCCTTTCTTCACAGCTATTAGCCCTAAACTAGTAGTCAAGAAGATCGCAACTGCTCCTGTGAAGATTGTCCATTTAATTTGAATGTCGCGACGACGACGGGCTTCTTGTTCTTGCTGTTGGCGATCGCGCAATTCTAGGCAACTTTGGATATAATTAGCTTCTAAGACGTTGAAAAAATTGGATTTAAGTAATTCTTGGGCGTTTTTTAAGCGTTCCCCGCGATGTACTAAATAGCTTTCTTCTTTTTGATTGTTTTCCCATTCTAATGCTTCTTGACGAATCTTTTCGCGCAGTAGCAGTAGAGAACGGTTTTCATCTAACCAATTTAGCAACCTCGGCCAGTAACGAATTAAGGCTTCATGGGCGACTTCTACCTCTTCTCGTTGTGTGGCTGAATCTACACTAGTAACTACGAGGCGAGCGCCTTCACCTGCTAGTTTCTTCACCAGCTGTTGAATCAGCGCCTCATCATTTACAGTAGGAATTAATTCTTCTAACCAAACTCGGCGGCGGGTGTCGCGGCGTTTCTCTCCAGATGGGGCTGAATCATCTAAACGAGTTAAGCGAATAAAGATATTCTTGATTTGTTCTTTTTGTTGTGCTTCACATTGATCGTAAACAGCATCAGCAGTTTGAGCGATCGCTATTTTCACACCACCAATGGCTTCATACTCAATTGTCCTTAACCATCTGCCATGTCGCCGTTTCCACAACTCTAGCAGTGCATGTTGCAGTAATGGCATCGCCCCTGGTTCACCTTGCACATCATCCAAAATCTGATTACTCAAGTCGGCTTCAAAGCGTAACCCTACTTGCGCAGCTTGCATTTCCATCGCCTTCCGTAGTTCGGAAGTATCCATTGGCCCGATCAATTCTTGGCGCGATTGCATTAACTGCTTCAGTTGGGGATAGGACGCACATTCACCCCAAAAGTCTGCTCGCATGGTAATTACAACTTTTTGCTGCTGGATAGTAAACAGCAATTTGTCGATAAATTCTTGTCGGCGCTGATTGTCAGTACAGAGGGTGAACAGTTCTTCAAATTGGTCGATCACTAAAATTGCAGCTTGATTTTGCACCTCTAAGAAACTGGCTTGCATTTGCTCAATGGGGTTACAGTTGGGTGTCATGTATGCCATTTGCAAATCCGGCTGCTTTTCTTTTAGTGCAGGAATCAACCCTGCTAGTACCAAGGATGATTTACCGCTACCAGAAGCCCCAAATACAGCTAAAAAATTCTCTTTTTCTAGCTTTTGTTGTAGTTGCGCAACTAATTTTTCTCTACCAAAGAAAAATTTCTGATTTTCGACGCGGAAGGGATATAAGCCCAAAAAAGGACAGCGAGCATCGTAAATTGGTGGTTCTTGACCCAAGGCGACGGCGTTAAAACTAATGTCAAGCACAGCAATAGAGAGATTGTTTACATCTTCTAGTGCCTGTTCTCGCTCTTTTCGGGCTTCTTTACTCAAAGCTGCTAAATCTATATGCAGCAGATTTGTCAACTTTTCGACTCGGACTTCTAGCTTTGGTAGCAGTATAGGCGATCGCTCTTGAAACAATACTTGCAACTGCTCTAAACCATATTTAATTTCGCTGTTGGTTAATTTGCGGTCAAGTTGGTCGCTAAATAAAGGTCGCCCACCCAAGCGGCTAAATAGGGCAGGGACAGTAATATCTTGCCGTTCTGCTAGGGATGCGGCTGCTTCTTGCAGTGCTAAATCTACTTCCCCAGATTTACTCAACTGCTCGTAAAATTTTGCCCCTAATGCCAAGGCTGTTTTGACTGTGACTTTCTCCGTCATCGCAATCACTGCCGGCATTCCCAAATCCCGGACTAATCTTTGCCCAAAACCCCCTAATGCCGCTTCTGCTTCTGGGCTAGCACTTTCGCAAGTCGAAAGAAAGGTAAAATGTGGTAGCCCCTTACTTGCTGAGAGCGATCGCAATCTCTCAATTAAGCGTGTTCCTGTCACTGGGTC
>NZ_CAWPNJ010000074.1:0-260951 GCF_963889195.1 Calothrix sp. FACHB-168 | reverse complement strand
GGCATCTTGCCCGCCCATAGTCAAAGGCGGGCAAGATGCCCACCCCACAAGATTGGATAATTTATTTCTTGGAAGTCCGTTAACACATTTTCAGGCGGAGCGTCAAAGAACCTAAGAAATTAAGCCCACATATCGCGCCACTTCACAGTACCTTCTTTGGCAACTACCCAGCGCCGAGGTACGCTATTTTCTCGTAAAGGCGATCGCCCTTCGCGCCAAATAGCATATTTATAATTAATTAACTTACCCGCAGTCTCGTTAAACGGAATTTCGCCAAACCAGGTATTTGTGTTAATATAATCCAAAGGGTAAGCCTTGCTAATATCCCAATTACCCAACTCTGGACAGTCGCCAGTCACAACAACGGTTTCACCTGGTTGAGTTTGTACACCGTTTAATTGTACCCGCACAATTGTCTGCCCTTTAATTCTTTCGCCGACATGACTAAAAACAATCACTCCCCGTTCTGCAAGTGTGAGGTTGTGAATTTTGCCGTCTTTAACTTCATACTTCTGACGAGTGATGATACAAGTATGTTCGCCATCTGGTAGTTCTGTTTCTACTTCCGTTAAATTAACTTCTCCCCCGCGATTTAACGCCACAAAACACAAAGAATCGCGATAACGGCGTAGGTAGCAATAAACATCCTCAGTTAAATATTTTTGCCAGTGACTACCCATAGATACGGCTGGATTTAATCGTCGTAAACCAGATAATAATCTGACATAACGATAAATTTCCGTCTCAATATCCCAATTATCCATCATGGGGCGATTGTATGGATCGTTACCGCCATCGGTATCATCGTGAAGATATTGTTCAGTGCCGTAATAGATGCAAGGAATACCGCGACAAGTCATAATTAAAGCGATCGCTACTTTTAACATCGCCGGATCGGGGTTCAGCGATTGAAAGCGAGACATATCGTGGTTATCGATAAAAGTAACTAACTCTGTCGCGCCATTATAGCGATGATCTTGGTCAAAGATATATTGAATTGTATGAAAGCCGTTTTCCGAACCTTGAGCCAATGCAGCTCTAATCGCCACACACAAGCCAAAGTCTAAAATTGTCATCCCCGAATGATTGGCAAATTCTACAGAGCGATCGTCACTGGGATTGCTATAGATCCATTCACCAAAAATAAACACATCTGGCTTATGATTATACATGTCACCAGTAAATTCTTGCCAGAACCAAATCGGCATATGCTTGACAGTATCTACCCGTAGCGCATCTACACCCCTGTCTAGCCATTGTTTAATTGCCGATTTAATATACTGACGATATTCGCTATTATTTTCATTGAAAGTTGCTAACCCAGCTAATTCACAATTCTGGACTTGCCATTCATCTTCCCAATTTTCCACTACACCGTAGTGATGATACCAATTATTCACATCATTATGAAAGTCAGCAATTTTTACCCCATCATCATATAATTCACCTTTGCTACCACTAGTATCTGGGGTACTATGGTTGCAAACAATATCAAGAATTAACTTCATATTGCGCTTGTGCATTTCTGCAATCAAGCGATCGAAAGTAGTATTTTTTGTATCTTGAGTAGCGTTTAAAGAAGGATTTTCGCCCTCAGCAATAAACCGGGGATTGATGCGCTTAAAATCTTTTGTCCAATAACCATGAATCGCCGCATTACCCACAAATAACTCTTCAACTTGCTCAAACAAAGGAGTTAGCCAAATAGCCGTTACTCCCATATTTTTTAAATAATCTAATTTATCAATTACGCCCTGTAAATCACCACCCCAGTACTTACCCCAATCTTTACCTGTAGGATCGTAAAGTTCTGAATTAATCCCTTCACTATTATCGGGATCGCCATCATAAAAGCGATCCACCACAATAAAGTAAATAGTTTCCTGGCGAAATTCAATATCTCTAGTGTAGAGAAATTCTAAATTAATATCTGTTTCTGATGCTGGCGATTTGACAATATTTTCTACTTCTTGATTCGGCGCATCAACCTTATATTGTTCTGGAGAAAATTGAGATGGGGGAGTCTGTACCATGATATTTAAATTCCTGGATTTTACAAGTTTGCAGTCTGGGGAATAAAAGCTTTGCACCAAGTTATTGACTGCAAACATGGGTATTATCTAATTATTTTTTTGTTCCAGGCATCTATCTCAAGCTAGTGTCAGCCTCATTCTTTAGATATATTGCTTGAATTCACCAGAAAGGGGAATAGCAATTCAAAATTCAAAAATATATATTTGGTATAGGTTTTAAGGTTTGGATCTGTCAAATAAAATGAGCTTACCCTGGAATAATAAATTTATTGAAATTCAGGTGGAATATCATTTAAACTAAATGTCCGCATTGATTCACCAGAGAGATTTTCTCTCACAATACGGGTTTTAATTCGTCGCACCATTTTTTCAAAAATATTGCGTACATCCCGACCATTAGCAAAGTTATTTCCTCGATTTTCATACATATTGATGAATATTGTTTTTAAGCGTTCTGATACATTTTCAGGACATATCCATCCAGGTTTTTTGTTATTGCACATTGTCAGGAAAATAGAGTGCATTTCCTCACCTGTATAGTCAGGAAAATCTATATGAAAAGCAATACGAGATTTTAAGCCAGAATTACTATTAAGAAAGCTTTTCATCTCATTGGAATATCCAGCAAAAATCACAACTAGACGATGCCGATAATTTTCCATTAAGGCAACAAGAGTATTTATTGCTTCTCTTCCATACTCATCATGGTGACCATTTGCTAAAGAATAAGCTTCATCAATAAATAAAACACTATCTAAAGCAGATTCAACTAATTCAGTTGTTTTTGATGCTGTCTGTCCTAAATATATAGCAACTAAAGAATCACGTTGAACTTCTATAAATTCTCCTTTTTGTAAAATTCCTAGTTCTTTAAATATTTCTCCTATTAAGCGAGCAATCGTAGTTTTTCCTGTTCCAGGATTGCCAGAAAAAAGCATGTGTCTAGTTTCCGATTCTTCAACTTCATGTCCTTCTTTTTTCAAACGTTGATTGGCAATTTCCGTATCAACAATTTCTAAGACTGCTTCTTTTACTGAGTCTAAACCAATCATACTTTCTAATTGGTTTCGTAATAATTCTAGGCGGCTGTTGTGAGATTTAAAAGTTCTATTACTATTTTGCTCTTTTGATTTTTTTGTCAACTCTTTTTTACTTTTTTCAAATGAATCATTATCAGATATGGTGTCATTTTTTAAATTTTTGTTTTCTTTCTTTTTTATGTCTCCAATCACAATACAATCATCAGCTATGTACCAATCTTGTCGCTTGTTATCAAAAACATAACAGTTATTAACTTTGAGATTACTTTTCTCATTAAGATATATTCCTATACTTGCATTAGCAAAAATAGCACAGTTTTCTATTGCGCCTTGCCCATTATCTGTAACCCGAATTCCAACACCTTGACCATCATGTATTTGGCATTTACGAATCGTAGGATTACTTGCATTATAAATGTATATACCTTGAGAAGCATTAGCAAAAATATCACATTCTTCTATTGTGCCTTGACCTTTATTATTTAACCTAATTCCACTACCTTGCCCATCATGGATTTGGCATTTACGAATCGTAGGATTACTTCCATTATCAATCAATATATTTGCTTTAATATTCGCAAAAATATCACAATTTTCTATTGTGCCTTGGCCATTATCTGTAACCCGAATTCCAACACCTTGCCCATCATGTATTTGGCATTTACAAATCGTAGGATTACTTCCATCATCAATCAATATACCTGGATAAGCATTCGCAAAAATATCACAGTCTTCTATTGTACCTTGACCTTTATTTGTAACGATAATTCCATTAGTTTGACCATCATGTATTTGGCATTTGCGAATTGTAGGATTACTTCTATTATCAATAAATATACCTGGATAAGCATTTGCAAAAATATCACAGTCTTCTATTGTGCCTTGACCTTTATCTGTAACGATAATTCCATTACTTTTACCATCATATATTTGGCATTTACGAATCGTAGGATTACCTCCATCATCAATTGATATACCTGGATTAGTATTAGCAAAAATATCACAGTCTTCTATTGTGCCTTGACCTTTATCTGTAATCCGAATTCCATTACCTTGCCCATCATGGATTTGGCATTTATGAATCGTGGGATTACCTCCATTATCAATGTATATACCTGGATTAGTATTAGCAAAAATATCACAGTTTTCTATTGTGCCTTGACCTTTATCTGTAACCCGAATTCCATTACTTTTACCATCATGGATTTGGCATTTACGAATCGTAGAAATATTTCCATTATCAATGTATATACCTGTATGTGCATTTGCAAAAATATCACAGTCTTCTATTGTGCCTTGACCTTTATTCTTTATCGAAATTCCATTACTTTTACCATCATGGATTTGGCATTTACGAATCGTGGGATTACCTCCATTATCAATGTATATACCTGGATTAGTATTCGCAAAAATATCACAGTCTTCTATTGTGCCTTGACTTTTATTTGTAACCCGAATTCCATTACTTTTACCATCATGGATTTGGCATTTACGAATCGTAGAATTACTTTGATTATCAATGTATATACCTGTATGTGCATTTGCAAAAATATCACAGTCTTCTATTGTGCCTTGACCTTTATCTGTAACGATAATTCCATTACTTTTACCATCATGTATTTGGCATTTACGAATTGTAGGATTACTTTCATAATCAATGGATATACCTGGATTAGCATTTGCAAAAATATCACAGTCTTCTATTGTGCCTTGACCTTTATCTGTAACCCGAATTCCAGTACTTTGCCCATCATGTATTTGGCATTTACGAATCGTAGGATTACCTCTATTATCAATGTATATACCTGCTTTATTATTCGCAAAAATATCACAGTCTTCTATTACTCCGAATCCCTTATGTGTCACCCAAACTCCGCAACTTTGTCCATCATGAATTTTGCATCGCCTTACTATCGGATTAGCCTCATTTTCAATATATATACACGAATGAGCATTGGCAAAAATATCGCAATCCTCAATAACACCTAAAGCTTTGTCTGTTAACCAAATACCATTTTTTATACAATCATGTATGTTACATCCACTAATTATTGGGTTAGCATTTTCCCCAATAGTTACTCCTGGATGATTATTAGTAGTAATATCACAACCTTCAACAATGCCTTGAGTTTGGTTTCCAAAACATAACCCACCATTAATTTTGCATTGCCGAATTGTAGGGTTAGTTTTTTGACCTTGAATAAAAACACCTACCCACTCTGACGTTATTTCACAATCTTCTAGCATCAATTCCCCTTGAGGGATATACACAGCATTACCATAGCTGAATGGATGCCTTATAGTTAAATTTTTTATTTTAGATAGATGCGTTTGTATTGTTATACAGTTCTTGTCAGTCCCTGTGAGAACAATATCTCTTTGAAGTCCATCACCGATAATAGTTAAAGGCTTGTCAATAATAATACTTTCTTGATAATTACCACAACGAACCAAAATAGTTGCATCCGGGGAAGCATCATTAATTGCTTCGCTTATACTTTGGTAGCATCCTAATTCTCCCTGAGAAACAATAAGCTTTTTTGAGCGAAAAAAGAACATAGGATTTTTTTAAGCGTAGTAATATATATAAGCTTAAAACAACCCAAGTCTCTTTTGCTGGCAGCACAATACCACTTTTATTTCAACTGACAAAAGGGAACGCCCACGAAAATTTTGACCAGAGAAGTCCAGGGGAATAACTGGTTAAGAAGACGCTTGCATTTCAATTTTGATACAAATTGGCTATGAGATATTCCGGATTTGAGAAAAATTAATTTCAAGACAAGCCGACATGACGCGATCGCTATTTAATATGATGATGCGTTACCCTACATCCTTGTAGAGACGTTACATGTAATACCAATTCAAATAATCTTTGCAACACATCAAAATATTCTAGAGGGCATGGCAGTGCCAGTGCCCCTACAATCTGTTGCATTCTTTTTTCCAATTGGTATAACGTCTCTACATTCATTTTCGCGCCTATGTCTACTATTCAAAACAGCGATCGCATTCTCCCAGAACTAAAAATGTTAAAACAATAACCGATTGCCTTTTTTACGCCGCTTAATTTCTGCTTGAATCGCATCAACTACAGTTTCAATTACTTTAACTCTAGCGAAATATTTATCATTAGCCGCAACAATTGTCCAAGGCGCATTTGGCGTAGTGGTGCGTTGAATCATTTGATTCACAGCAACTTCGTAATAAGGCCATTTTTCCCGATTTCGCCAATCTTCATCGGTGAGTTTGTACTGTTTAAATAAATCATTTTGGCGTTCAGTAAAGCGGTTAAGTTGTTCTTCTGGACTAATATGCAGCCAAAATTTAACTAAGACGTAACCAGCAGTAGTTAATTGCGCTTCAAATTCATTAATTTCTTGATAAGCCCTGCGCCATTCTACTTCTGCTGCAAAGCCTTCCACACGTTCCACTAATACCCGCCCGTACCAAGAACGATCAAAAATGCCAATTGTGCCTGTAGTGGGTAATCTGCGCCAAAATCGCCATAAATAATGATGGGCTTTTTCTTCATCTGAAGGTGCAGCAAAGGGAAAGACAAAGTAACTCCGGGGATCGAGAATATCTGTTAGTCGTTTAATCGCCCCACCTTTCCCTGCTGCATCCCAACCTTCAAATAAAACTAATACAGGTATGTGATGTTTGTGGATGCTTAATTGTAATTGACGCAGTTGAATTTGTTCTTTTGCTAATTGCTCATCGTAATCTATTTCTGAGAGACTTTGACTTAAATCAACCTGGGCTAAATAATCTGGTTCTGTAGGTTCTAAATGAGCTTGGGGTGGAATAATTGGGGTAGGAAGTTGAATTTTTTGTCTATCTAAAGCCGCAGTTAGAGTTGCGGCTAAATGGGTTAATACCTTTACCCTCGCCCAGCGTTGTGAATCACCTTCCACTAAAGTCCAAGGGGCGCTACCAGTACTCGTTTGCGCTAACATATCTTCAGCATAAGCCCTATAGCGATCGTAATGCTTTTCTTGCTGCCAGTCTTCTTTACGCACCCGCCAAGCTGTGAGGGGATCTTTAGCATATTCTTTGAGGCGACTTTTCAATTCTTTGCGACTTAAATGCAACCAAAATTTTGCGATCGCAACTCCATCATCTACCAACTGGCGCTCAAATGAATTAATTTGTCCCATTAGTAACGGAATTTGGGCGTTAGATACTCGCTCAAATAAACGATCTTCTAAAACATGAGTATACCAACTGTGATAAAAAATACTAATTACCCCTTTTGCGGGTAATTTATCCCAAAATCGCCACAAAAAAGGATATTGGCGTTCCTCTGGTGTCGCCGCCCAGATAGGATGTACTTTAAATCCTCTGGGGTCAATATAAGATACCATTTGTTTAACTAAGCCACCTTTCCCAGAAGCAGCCCAACCTTCCAAAACCACAATTACAGGTAACTTCTTTTCCCAACAGGCGGTTTGTAGCGATCGCAGTTGATGCATTAACCTATCAATCTCAGATTTATAGGTTGCTTTGTCTAAGTTTAAGCTTAAATCTAAAGTATCTAGCATAAAAAGTGTTAACTATTACCAAACTAATGCGTGTCTAAATTGCATAACTACTAATCATGACAGTCAACAGTCAACAGTCAACCGTCAACCGTCAACCGTCAATGCACAATAGCTGATTGCTGAAGTATAAATAATATGCTGAAAACTCTAGCGATGCTGACAAACAGCTAAGTAAATATAAACTTATTTACATAGATTTTAGGAATTTAGCTGCTAGCTCGTGACAGTATAAATAGCAGTTGTCTTTCTCGCCAAAAGGGCAAGAATTCCACTTTCGTCAATATTACAATCTGCGAAACATCCCCATAATTTACAAGAAAAATGGTAAAATATAGATGAGCCAAACACCCAGTAATATCCGGTTTCCCCAAGGGCGCACAGCTTTTTTACTCATCCACGGAATTGGGCAACAAAATCCCTATGAAACTTTAGACTATTTCGCCCAAAATTTCATTAAATATTTTGAACAAGAAAAATTACCAACGGATTTAGAACATCATATCGCTAGGCGTGAATTTGCTAATGGTGGGCGGTGGATAGAAAGCTTTGTCAGATTAAGCCCACAGGATGCTACACAACCAGGATTAATAGATATTCATGAATATTATTGGGCACCGGATACGGAAAATAAAATTTCTGTGCCAGAAATATTACAATGGGCAGAGCAGACACTGGACGGTACAATTGAGTTTTATAACCGCACAGAAAATGGAGATTTATTAAATAATTTGCTGGAAAATCGCCATCGCCAAGGCTGGTTTAAATTCCGCTTGCGATCGCTTACTATATTTTTACGAATATTTAACTTTATTTACCCTATATTAAGACTATTAATTTTAGTTGCTTTATTAATTGCAGGCCCCTTTCTTAAAGGACGTTATCTGCAATCAGCCTGGAAACTCAGTAAAAAGTTAATCGTTCCCTTATTAATTAATTTTGTTGGTGATGTCGCCATCTACACCAAAACCGACCCCAAATCACCTTACCAAAAAATCCGCCAACAGGTAATTACAGAATGCTTAACTTTACTGCAACAAATTATTAAAGACCCACAAGCCAAGTACGACCAAGTAATTATCGTGGGACATTCACTAGGTAGTTGTATAGCCTACGATACATTAAACCAGCTTTGTATAGAATCTACCCTTGCTGGGGACTTGGGTAAAAGTATGGATATTGACAAACTCAAAGGATTAGTCACCTTTGGTTCCCCGTTAGATAAAATCGCCTTTTTCTTCCGTAATGTCGCTCAAGAACAGCAATATATTCGCCGCAGAATTATCGAACACCTCAATTCCTTCCGCATCAAACCAGAATTAGTCACAAAAAGCACTAGCAATTATTTAGGTAAAAATCCCGTAGTTTGTCAACTAGAGCATATTTCCTGGATAAATTATTATCACCTAGAAGACCCCATAAGCGGTCACCTAGATTACTACGAAAATCTCATTAATGAAGAAATGACCTATAAAACTTCCTGGGGTGCTTCAGGACATTTAGGCTACTGGACTGATATGAAGTTTTATAAAAGTATTGCTGAATATTTTCTTTATTAGTCAATAGTCAATAGTCCAGAGTCAATAGTTCAGTAGAGTAATAACTCTTAACTCATAACCACTAAGCATTAACTATTGACCATTGACCATTGACTATTGACCATTGACCATTGACCATTGACCATTGACCATTGACCATTGACCATTGACCATTGACCATTGACCATTGACCAATTCACGAATCTTTTGCAGCACAGATTCGCTACATTGCTAAACTGAGACTTGCACGATTCTCTATCAGCATCGGTTGGGCTATGCTCAACCAGCCATTTTTTAGGAGGTAGCAAGTATGAGCAAGTACGATCGCATTTTTGACTCAAAACAGACGACAGAAGAATTTTTGAGTCCAGAGGAAGGAGTAGCAGCGATCGCAGTTATTAGCGCGATCGCTGATTCTTCCATCGAAGAAGTAGACGCAGAAGCCTTAGCTACCGTACTGTGGGACTTTGAGGTCTTTGACGAATATTCAGAAGAAGAAATCACCGAAATAGTTTATCGGTTGATCGATATTGCTCAAGCTGATGGACTCGGTGCTTTATTTAACACCGCTAGTGCTGCCCTCAATGATGAGGTAGTATTAGATGCTTACGCAGCAGGCGCGATCGTCCTGTTAGATGAAGATTTAACCATCGCCAGCGATAAAGAGCCATTTTTGCAACATTTACAAAAGGCTTTAGATATAGAAGATGAAGAAGCCGAAGAAATAGTTCAAGAAATCATTGCAGCAATTGAAGAAGCAGAAAATGGCAACTTTGCAGATGATGACGTAGAAATTATCTTAGTCCAAGACTATGGTGACACAGTATATAGCTCGCCTTTAGCAAACTTTTCCGTTCCCATTCCTGTGACTGCCGAGGATGGTGGTAAAATTCAAAGCCAAGAAGGAGTAGTTGGCTTTACTGATGATATTGGTAGTTTAGTCAGAATCGATTATTATCCCATTCCCCCCGAACATGAAGAAGAAATTGAATCCTTGGGACTAGAAGAATATCTGCAATCGATTTTAGTCGATCGCTATGTACCCCAGGCTATTTTTGCCCATGTACCCAATGCTGAAGTTAGGTATGGCGAATATTTAGAAAATACCCTAAATGGAGCTTACTATGTATTGGTGGATATGCCCCAAGGGTCAACAATTTCTAAACAAGAATATAATGGCAACGCAAAAAGATTAGATGCGTACCGAGGTTTATTAACCTTTATTAATACTGACTTTTTATACATAGTTAGTAATCAGCGCAGCTTTTTTAACGGTGACAAGCCAGGAACAGTAGAACAAGAAGCTGAGATACTAAAAAACAAGATTTTAGATTTTGTCAAAAGTATACAGTTCAGTTAAGCCGTACCAAAAAATCAATTCTCCCAACTTCTAGGGGTGGGGTTTTCTCACCCCAAAGAATGATGTAGCTAATAACTTGATGATTAGAATACTTCTCAGTCTGCTGAAATAATCGGCAAAAGCCATAAAACCTTACCCCGACAGGCTTTTATTGATTTAAAAAAAAATTTAAAAATTTTCAGGACTTTTCCGTAATAGCAAACTGAGCTATTGTAGTTACCTATACCGACAGCAAAGTTATAGGATAAAGGTTAGATGGTTCGAGTCAGATGTGATGAATTGTTGAAATTTACAAAAGTAAACAAATCTTGCGGCTGAGATTTACATCACCCGATTGGGTGAGGCTACAGGGTGAAGCAGGAAAAAGCAAAAAGCCAGTAAATTTAAGATGGCAATGTCAAAATATATAAAATTTTTCAGTTTTCGGTCTTTTGTTTCCTGGACAATATAAATCAAACCTTTGGCCGAGCCTAGCTGGATAAATACTTAGTTAAGTTTAAGTCAGGTGTTGAGAGAGTAGGTAGTTTTGTAAGAGGAGAAGTCGGGTGCTTAACAATATTTCTAAGTTCTGTTCCTCTCGCCAAGCGGTGATTCCAGCAGCAGCTTTAATAATTACCCTTGGTGTGTTTGGCGAACAAATTAAATCAGTACTAAGTCATCCAATCACAATTGATTCGCAAAATCTCTCTGGAAACTATTTTTTACCAAACCCCAGAGAAGTGAAAGCGCAGACAACTAAAGATTATTGGATGAGCGAGAATTTGCAGCAACCATCCGAGGGAGGTTCAGCAGAGCCTTTAAAAGCAGCACCCGAAACTACAGCGCTGGTAACTAAAGCAGAACAATCCGCCTCCGGAGTCAGAAATTTACCAGTAAGTAATTTACCCACAGAAGATGGGCTTTATCTGTATGGTCAATCACCAAAACCAAATCAGCTAGGACAAGGTTATATCATCTTTGAAAAGCGCCAAGCTACAGTCAGAGGTGCATTGTATATGCCTAGCTCTGAGTTTAGTTGTTTTCAAGGCACAATTGAACGCTCAGGCGAATTGGCAATGACGGTGAATGCATCCCCAGATGGTAGTAATTACCATCCAGTCGCTACAACTAGTACTATACCTAGCATTAATGAGGATGCTTTCACTTCTTATCCTTATTCTGTCGCCTTGCAAGATTATCATCAGCTAAAGTCTATTAGTGCTAATGACAGACACATTTTGCAAATGTGTAGTCAAATCTCTCCCAATTAAGCGAGCAAATTAGCTGAAGAATTATTAATGATCAATAAGGAGTTATGTTTTGCATAACTCCTTATTTTTTAGGGTTTTGGTATTACTTTAACCTCCGATATTCCCAAGGATTTACAAATTGAGCATCACCCCAAATTCCCCGCTTTTGTTGTTGCGCTTCGGCTTCGGCTTGTTGGACTAAATCTTTACTCGGACATTTATTTAAATAAGGACGATATACTTTTGCAAGTCCTTCTTTGATGAGAACTTGCTGAACAAAAGTACCATCTTTTAAACGCACTTCAGCAACTTTTCTACCATAGCGATCGCTATCGGTAATAGTTAAAGTTACGCGATCGCCTCCTTGCTTCACTAACTGCTGTAAGCGTTCCTGAGCTTTTGCACCCCAGGTAAATTGATTGCGATCGCTAGCACGTTGACTTTGCTTTTCCTTATTGGTGTGCGGTACTTCTGGCGCATCCATACAAGCAAAGCGCACGCTAAACTTTTGACCCTGAGAATCCTTTACTGTTAGGGTATCACCATCGCTGACACGCTCCACCAAATCGCCAGAGGGGGGAAATAAGCGATCGCATCCCATCAAGCCTAAAATAATAATTCCCGCACACAACCAAATTAATACTTGCTTGTTTATCCGCACCATTACCATGCACCAAAGTCTCTCTGGAGGATGATACTAGCAAAACTCCCAACAATCCACAGAGATCCAGAGTTTTCTAGGATTACTATAAGAAATGTAATCTTTTGACCCAATCCGCCTGAGAATGAATTCTCAGGCTCATAGCTAAACTCGGCTGAAGCCGACTAGAAGATTGAGAAATAATTTAGGGAATTCTAGATGTTAGATATTCTCAATAAAAAACAAAAATCATGGCTTTGTGGCGACTTTATTATCATCTAGTTTGGGCAACAAAAGATGGTCAGTCATTAATTACAGCAAATCGGGAAACGCAACTTTATAATTACATAATTGGTAAAGCCGATGCACTTGATAGCATCATCCATGCAATTGGTGGCATAGACAACCATATTCATTTAGTCGCTTCCATTCCACCTAGACTTTCTATTGCTGATTTTGTGCAAACGATTAAAGGTAGTAGCGCTCATCATCTCAATCATACATCGCCTTCACAAGATGCCTTTGGCTGGCAACGTGGGTATGGCGTTTTCTCTCTCGGAAGTAAACAACTTGAACAAGCCGTTATTTATGTAAAAAATCAAAAAGAACATCATCTAAATGGAACAGTCATTGCATCTTTAGAACAGCATAATCAAGAAGATGATAGACCAAAACCTACTTATATCAATCCATGAACTATATGAATCTCATTCATAATATTTGCAACACAGTTAGCTTCAGCTAACTTCCGCTATGAGCCTGAGAATTTATTCTCAGGCGGACTACATAGTAGGTAAAATTTGCCTACTGTCCTATAGCCTTGTTAAAGTAAAACCAGACTTAAAGTAGTTAAAATGTAGAGACATGATATATTAATTCTCTACGTTATCCTGAGTTTATGGGACTGCCAATTGTTGCAATTATCGGACGCCCAAATGTGGGCAAATCCACCCTGGTTAATCGTCTCGCCGGGGAACAAACGGCGATCGTCCACGATGAACCGGGAGTGACACGCGATCGCACTTATTTACCCTCTTACTGGAGCGATCGCGAATTTGTGGTTGTCGATACAGGCGGCTTAGTATTTAACGATGACACCGAATTCCTACCCCTGATTCGTCAACAAGCCATGACAGCACTCAGCGAAGCGAGTGCAGCAATTTTTGTAGTTGATGGACAACTCGGCCCCTCATCGGCTGATGAAGAAATCGCCACATGGTTACGTCAACAACCCGTACCTGTGCTAATAGCTGTTAATAAATGTGAATCCCCCGATCAAGGCTTAATTCAAGCGGCGGAATTTTGGGAATTAGGATTAGGTGAACCATACCCCATTTCCGCAATTCACGGTAGCGGTACAGGCGAATTACTTGATGAGTTAATTAAGCACATTCCCCACGTTACAGAAGTACCGGAAACTAACGAAATTAAAGTAGCCATTATCGGCAGACCAAATGTAGGTAAATCCAGCTTATTAAACGCTTTCGTCGGAGAAGAAAGGGCAATTGTTAGTCCCATTTCCGGCACAACCCGTGACGCGATTGATACAGTAGTTGAACGGGATGGACAAACCTATCGCTTAATTGACACTGCGGGAATTCGCAAAAAGAAAAGCATCGACTACGGCACAGAATTTTTTAGTATTAACCGTGCTTTTAAAGCCATTCGGCGCGCTGATGTGGTTTTAATGGTCATAGACGCTTTAGATGGCGTTACCGAACAAGACCAAAAATTAGCAGGACGAATAATTGAAGAAGGACGAGCTTGTATAGTCGTAGTTAATAAATGGGATGCAGTCGAAAAAGACTCATACACTATCTATGACTACGAAAAAGATCTGCAATCACGGTTACATTTTACCGAATGGGCAGACACCATCTATGTTAGCGCCTTAACCGGACAGCGAGTAGAAAAAATCTTAGAATTGGTAGTTGAAGCGGCTGAATCCCACAAACGCCGTGTCAGTACCGCCGTGATTAACGAAGTTCTCGAAGACGCGGTAAGTTGGCATTCTCCACCAACCTCACGGGGCGGGCGACAAGGTAAAATTTACTATGGGACGCAAGTTAGTACCCAACCGCCAACGATCGCTCTTTTTGTCAATGAGGCGAAACGCTTTAACGACAACTATCGCCGCTATATTGAACGCCAATTTCGTCAACAGCTAGGCTTTAAAGGTACTCCCATTCGTTTACTGTGGCGCAGTAAGAAAGTCCGTGATGTAGAAAGCGGTAGTGTTAACCGGGCTACCCGCGTGTAATCAAGTAAAAAGTAAAAAGTAAAAAGGTAAACGACAATAAGTGTTACCTTTTTCTTTTAAGCTAATGCTCGTCTAGATTGCATAACTACCAATCAAGGCTGTCAACAGTCAACAGTCAACAGTCAACAGCCCTCACAATAGATTGTGCAACTTAAAAGCAAAATAGCTTATCTTTGAACTTTTACCCGATCTATGGATTTACTGCGATCGCTACCATTAGGACTGTACCTAGAAGAACCGCAAACTTGGCTGCATAAAATTGACCCCAGAGTCAAGTTTGCTTGGTTGATGAGTTTTCTCACAAGTTATACTTTTGCGCGGAATGAATGGCGCATACTCTTGGTAACCCTATTAATTATAGTTACCCTCATCGCCAGAATTCCCCGCCGTGTATGGCAACAACAAATGGGCTGGTTATTAGTCCTAGCCTTTTTTGTTTTTACCATAGCAGCCATCA
Source organism: Calothrix sp. FACHB-168 (assembly GCF_963889195.1). Classification (NCBI taxonomy): domain Bacteria; kingdom Bacillati; phylum Cyanobacteriota; class Cyanophyceae; order Nostocales; family Calotrichaceae; genus Calothrix; species Calothrix sp. FACHB-168. Next base: position 245,853 of record NZ_CAWPNJ010000074.1, on the reverse strand, counting down.
GTCCAGATGGGTTAGGGATCAACTATCAACAACGCTTACCAGCTAACGAACAAATTCTCAGCCCGCAATCAACTACCACGAATAACGCCAAAGTTGATGAAAAAGCAGTATTTGGGAATAAAGAATATAAATACGTCATATTTAGCCAAGGGCCTGTAAAAGTTAACCGCCGTTCCTTAGATTTGGCTGTGCGGTTAAGTACAATTTTGTTTACAGTAATTTACAGCACTAACCTTTATCTACTCACAACCGCACCCGAAGAAATCACCGCCGGGATGGAAAGCTTAATGCAACCCCTGCGACGCCTAAAGTTACCCGTAACAGAAATTGCTCTCACCTTAACTTTATCCTTGCGCTTTATCCCCCTCGTCTTAGAAGAAGTCCAGAACCTCATCCGCTCCGTCATGACTAGGGCGATTAATTGGAAAAAGCTAGGAATTAAAGGCGCAGTCAAAGTTTGGATGATTGTCTCCGAGCGCTTGTTAGAAAATCTCCTCCTGCGAGCCGCGCAAATGGCTAGTGCAATGATGGTACGCGGTTTTACCAGTCCCAACGAGCATCGAGTCCCTTGGCATGACTTACGCTTAAAAAGGTGGGATTGGCTAGCTATTGCCACATTAACTTTATTTTGGGGCGTGCGTTTAGCGATCGGCACAGATATTTAGCCACAAGCCAAAAATATTCCATCGCCATATCATACCCATTCCCGTAGGGGCGGGGTTTCCCCGCCCTTATGCGGGTTTCAACGTTACTATTACGTTTTAGATTGGAATTTTAGTATCAGCAAAAAAAGCAGAGGAGACAAAGCAAGTCACATCCCCCTTCCCTTGTCCCCCTTCCCTTGTCTCCCTTGTCTCCCTTCCCTTCCCCTCTACTCCTCATAAGAAATTCCCATAGGTCTTGCCGCGAAGAGCGATCGTAAGCCAGAATGAAATGAATCTCTGCACAAAGCTCAAGCACAAATAATGGCACTCAACATAGACATGCTGAATTAACGAATAAGCTAATGCTCATCTAAATTGCATAACTACTAATAAGGGCTGTTAACAGTCAACGGTCAACGGTCAACAGCCCTCACAATGGATTGTGCAACTTAAAAGCAGAATAGCTGATTGTACCTTTGACCATAATGCGCCAATAGACAGAAATTATGGCAGCATAGAGAGAGGCTTATGCAAAAACCAGTCTGACGGCGCATTACCTTGCTGTTCTTAACTCCAAATAAGATGGCAGAGCCGATTGCTGAATAGCACCTGAAGTGCAAATTCCACTAGACCAAATCGCCACTAGTAGCATCATCTCTCTATGAGTAACTAGATCAAGGTCTTCACAGTTGCCATTCAACAGCAAAACTTATTGAATTTCGCATAATTTAGGACAAATATCCTGACGCCAGCAAGTTATCATCATCTGAATGTTGGTACAAAAACTGCGAAAAGAACAATTGACGCTTACCTTGATTATTAAATGAATCCAGAAAACGCAGAAACTTACATTAATCATCCGACTTGGGGCTTACTTTACAGAATCTGTATGGTGGATGAGACCCAGGATCTGTTTACTACACTTTATGCCCAACGCTTATTTTTTTTAGTAGCAAATGACATCAAAGGTATAAAATTTCAGCCTATAGGCCGCACTGAAGCCAGAATGATGTTGGAAAATCGCTTGCGGACTTTGCGTCGCACGGGGCAGTTACAGGAGTACGATCAGCTTCAGAGTGTTTTCCAACGCACATTCCAATGACTAGTTCGATTAGCGAACGTATTACTCAAATTCGCTCCTCCCTCCCCGATTCAGTTCGCTTGATTGCTGTTAGTAAAACGGTTCCTGCGGACAAGATCCGCGCCGCCTATGCCGCAGGAATTCGTGATTTTGGCGAAAGCCGAATTCAAGAAGCTGCTAGCAAACAAGCTGAGTTACAAGACTTGTCAGATATTACCTGGCACTTTATTGGACATTTACAAAGCAATAAAGCCAAAAAAGCTCTAGAACTATTTCAATGGATTCACTCCGTCGATAATTTGCAACTGGCACAGCGCTTAAATAATTTAGCGTCACAGTTGGGTGTGAATCCCCAAATTTGCTTGCAAGTCAAGATTCTTCCTGATCCCAACAAATCAGGTTGGACTGTACCCCAATTGTTAACTGATTTACCTGCGATCGCTCAATATAAAAATTTACAAATTCAAGGTTTGATGACAATTCCGCCTTTAGGTTTAGATGAAGCGGAAACGTTTAATGTATTTAATAATACTTGTATCCTGGGGAAAACCATTAGAGAAAAGAACTATCCGCAGATCCCCATGCAGCACCTATCAATGGGCATGTCAGGTGACTACAAAATTGCCGTAGCAGCAGGTACAACGATGGTAAGGTTAGGAACCATCTTGTTCGGGGATCGCTCTGATAAGGGTAATTAATAACTTGTAGCTGTTGTATTATCAGCATTTCTTGTTTATTGAGATAAATTCTCAATTTAAATATTGCAGTGTGTAACAAAATATATATTTTGACAAAAGCCTTACTGAATAAAAATCAGCTTAAGGTAACTTTAATTCGGAATTACATTAGTATATAATCTTGACTCATTATCAAGGCTAGGGAGCGTGCAGATGACTTCAACAGCATCTGTTCCTCACTTAAACCAGTAATAGAAGCTACAGCTAGTAATAAAATTCTGAATAAACCCCTTTGTAGCAATAAAATTCGGCTACACTGATTTATCGCCAGGTAAACCATTAAAATTAATTTGCACCAGGAGCGTAGAAGATGAGCATATTTACTAAACTCAGAGATTTTGTAGGACTCAATGAGCCTGTAGAATACGAATACTACGAAGAAGAGCCAGAAACCGAAAGCTACCAAAATCTCTATCAAGAAGAGAATGTGCAACCAGCACCGCCAGAACCGACTCCCCAGAATCGACGTTGGCGGGAACCCATGCCTACAATGGGTAATGATGTAGCAACAGGTTCAAAGTCAATGGGGAATGTCATCGGTATGCCAGGAGCAATTAACGGAATTTCTGAAGTATTAGTACTTGAACCACGCACCTTTGAAGAAATGCCCCAGGCGATTCAAGCTTTGCGTGAGCGCAAATCAGTGGTATTAAATTTAACAATTATGGACCCGGATCAAGCTCAACGGGCAGTAGATTTTGTTGCAGGTGGTACTTACGCATTAGATGGGCATCAAGAGCGAATTGGCGAAAGCATATTTTTATTTACACCCAGCTGCGTGCAAGTTAGCACTCATGGTGGAGTTATTCATGAAGTACCACAACCCCCAGCCCGTCCCCGTACCACAAATACAACACCAACATGGGGAACTGAAGCTAACCGGATGGCAGCACAGTAAATTTAAATTAGTCAATAGTCTAAAGTCAATAGTCACAATTTCGGCTCCGTGACAGTTAAATCAGCAATCATCGTTCGATTTTCCCTAAGTCGCAATTCAGAGGTAATCAATCTTAACGATTGACAATTGACCCTTAACCCTTGACCATTGACTCTTGACAATTGACTAATGACTAATTAATGACTACTAAATTTGGCTTAATAGGTGGTGGGGTAATGGGAGAAGCGCTGTTATCCCGCCTTATTGCGCGTGGAGTTTATCAACCATCAGAAGTTATCGTCAGCGAACCCCAGCCGGCAAGACAAAATTTTTTCCAGCAGCAATATGATGTAAGCGTGACTGCCGATAATCGCCTGGTTTTGGCGCAGAGTCGGGAAGTTGTATTGTTAGCAGTTAAGCCCCAGGTATTTAGCGCGATCGCTCAAGAATTAGCAGAAATAATTGAGATAACTATCAAAGAAAACTCACCTCTAGTCATTTCAATTTTAGCGGGTGTGACTTTAAATCAGCTAGAAGCGGCATTTCCCCAATTACCAGTAATTCGCGCTATGCCAAATACACCTGCTACCGTTGGTGCAGGAATGACAGCCATTTGCTTAGGTGCGTACACAACGGTAAAACACCAGCAAATAGCCCAGCAAATTTTTACCGCAGTTGGCGAAGTTGTAGAAGTAGCCGAAGGCTTAATGGATGCAGTCACAGGACTTTCGGGAAGCGGCCCGGCTTATGTAGCCTTGATGGTAGAAGCATTAGCAGATGGGGGAGTAGCCGCAGGTTTACCAAGAGCGATCGCAAACCAACTCGCCCTACAAACCGTCTTAGGAACAGCCACACTCCTCCATGAAAGCAAAATGCACCCCGCAGAACTCAAAGACAGAGTCACCAGCCCCGGAGGTACAACTATTGCCGGTATTACCCAACTAGAAAAAGCCGCCTTTCGCTCCGCTTTAATTCAAGCAGTCAAAGCCGCCACAGAGCGATCGCAAGAATTGGGGAAGTAGGGGCTAGGGGCTAGACTTCAATGTAGGTTGGGGAGCCACCGCCGTGGACGGGTTTCCCGGCTTGAGGCGAGTGGCATTTGAGGAATAAAACCCAACATTTACGTTACTTCATTGGGTTGCGTTCACCTCAAGCAACCTACTTTCGGGGTTTGAAAACAAGCCCTAGTCCCTATTTTCAAGTTAGACGGTCATGTGATAAATCACACAACGAGGGCATGAAAATCTCTCTTCCCTGTTCCCTGTTCCCTGTTCCCTGTTCCCTGTTCCCTGTTCCCCGTTCCCCGTTCCCTATTTTCAAGTTAGATTTGCGATGCATAGATTCCAATCTAAAATCTAAAATCCAAAATCCAAAATTCTTTCAATGCCCAATGCCCAATGCCCAATGCCCAATGCCCAATGCCCAATGCCCAATGCCCAATGCCCAATGTCCAATGCCCAATACCTAATTACCACCCTGTTTCCGCTTTTTGAAAGACGTAGGCAGCTACTTGGAGAATTTCTTCATTGCTGAGTTTGTTTTTAAAGGCAGGCATAGCATTTCTGCCGTTCTTTACTTGGTCAATAATTGCTTTAATACCTTCTTGGTTATAATTCTCTAGATTATTCGCTAATGCCTCCTTTTTCAGGGTTTTATGGCTAATGAGGATGTTACCGCCACCTATATGGCAAGAAGAACAATTAGCCTCAAAGATTTTGGCTCCTTCTGATGCTTCAACAGCGAATGCTGGCAAAATGAATGTGAATCTAAAAAAGGTGATCGCTAACAGCAGTATAAATAAAAGTATTCTCACAAGTATTCTCAAGATATTCTCCTCGCAACAACCATTCGGCAACTGCAAAACCTTCTCCAGTAAGTTTTATATGGCTGCTAGAAGCCTGAGAGATTACCAAATGCTATGTGTACTCTACCCTATGAAGCGCTGATTTCTGTAATGCACAAACATTATTAAGCGCAGAAATCTTCAATTTATTTGTAATTTTGCATTGAAAAAATTCAATAGGATTCCCATTATTTCTCCGGAAATCCCATAAAAATTAGCGGTGGCGAGTTACCCCCTCTGTGAACAAGCCTATGCAATGGTTAGCATTTTAGGCAGGGATGAGACTCGACACCGCTCATTATCTATAAATTTTGACGCTCTCCGCCTTAAAAGTGCGGAGATTCTTGGTTCAACGACACTCCTTAAAACTAAAAGGATTGGGCTTCGCCGATTCGACCCCTCACCGGATAAACCTACCGAAAGGTGGTTTTATCTAGCTATGGCAATTAGCCCCAGTGGGATATATCTCCCCAAGCGTTAATTCTCGTGCGCCCCACGATACTCGAAACAACAAATCATACAATCACTGGTTTTCGGTACTCTGTCGAGTCTATGCGTTTTTAATGAGGTTACTCGCTCCTCACGTACTAGCATCGCTTTACGTCGTAGGTCGAGGGCAGTACCGACGGATTCCTGCTTGTGCTAGACTACTCCCATAGTGTAGCATAAATACTGCCGCAATGCCGAGAGAAAAAACCCTAAGAGTAAGACTTTTCTCCTCAGAGTTTAACAGACTTAAAAGCTATGCTGACAATACCAAGAGGATGGTTTTGTGAAGCTATTCGGGACTATATCAAAAAACTCCCTAAAAAGCCGTTCTAGATGGTTACTGAGCCTGTCGAAGTAAGGACGGGGCTTGTCTCCCATTCTTTTGGTCATCACTCTAGGTTGATGATGGATTGCTAAGGGCTAATTTGCCAGCCAAGCAAGTAAATCATCTATTATCTAGCTGTATCTAGCTATTGAACAATGACTTTACCAGTCATACCAGCGCCACGGTGGGGTGTGCAGTAGAAGGAGTATTCACCAGTAGGCGCGTCTGCGGGGAAGGTGGTGGTTACGCTTTGGCCTGGATTCAACAATAGCTTAGTTTGAGATAAAGATTTGGCTAATTCAGCGCTTTGTTTAGGGTTTTTAGCAGAGTCAAACACTACGTTATGAGGAGCCAGCTTGTTATTCACCCATTCAATTGTATCACCTGGTTTAATGGTTATACTCTTGGGTTGAAATTGTAGTAGTCCTTTATCACTACCTAGTTTGACTTGATAAGTCTCAGCAGATGCGCTGGGAGTAAAAACAGCAAAGCTGCTAACAACTAAAAGAATTGTCAATACAGCTAGGCTCAAGCGCCGCAGGCTAGACGCAATTAATTTCATGGCGTTCTCCTAACAAATGGTTTTAATTTTCCCTTTCCCATTTTAAATAAAAAATACGCCAAATATGACAATCTGTCATAGATGAATTTTTTTTAATGATGAACTCTATTTCTCTAGTTGAAATTTAGGCAATCGGGTAAAAATACTTAAATAAAGTTAACCGAAAATAATGTGTATACTTCAGCTAATAAAAGTAAATTTATAGTATAATCATCAAAATCAATATTTTTTGTCTATATAAATATTAGCTGTAGATGTCTAAAAATCTTCTTTACCCCAACCAGGAGCTTTTTTGGCTGCGGTGAGAACAAAAGCGGCTAAATTTTCCACTTGCTGTTGGGAGAGAAAATCAGGGCTTAACTTCCGACACCAATAGGTTTCTTGAATACCGTCATAAGTCATAGGCTGACGCATAAAGTCAACCAGAGAGTTAAGGCGATCGCGTCTTGGATTAGCACCTTTGAGGGTTTCTAGTGCCAGAGATACTTGAGGATCGGGTAAAGTCGCGCCACCAACATGACAGTTAATACAGTTGGTTTCAAACAGTTTTTTCCCAGCAGATAATTCTAATGGGGAAAACAGACGAGTATTTCCTTGTTCATCGAGTTCTAGTGCAATTGGTTCAGTCACATGTAAATAACGCCCAATATAAGCATCGATATTGGCAGCTTGAGCAGGTAAAGTACTGCTGTGATAGACCAATAAGACAATCAGCAGAACTAGAAATAGATAACGCGCAAATAATCGATACAGCATTAGCAGCTAGCTGAAATAGTGTTAATGGGGCAAAGTGTACTGAGTTCCCAGTTCTGATTGCTGATTATTACAGAAGTGGGGATATGAGAGTGGGTCTTCCCAAATCCCCAGTCCCGTGACTCAGCACCCAGACCTCAGACCTCAGTACTCAGTAGTAGTTACTGGCTTTAGTAGTAAATTTTGCCACCTCCCCATCTGGTGCCAACAACTTTGGGTTGTAGGAGAATATGACCTGCGATCGCTGTTAAGTCTTCATCGGTCAAATTTCTCATTTCGGTGAAAATATCTGCACTCTTGGTGCTGGGGTGTAGTTCGGAAATTTCCTCTTCACCATCATAGGTAGTAGGATTCTTCATGTAGTCAACCAAACCTTCAATATTGTTACGGTTTGGTGTAGCTAGTGCTAGTGCTTCTGGTTCCAGCCCTACGTTTTGGTTAGTCTTGGTAACACCACCAACGTGACATTGAGCGCAAGCGTACTGAAATAAAGCTTTACCTTCTTTGACTTGCTTTAAGCTGAGAGTAATGGTATCACCCTTATCGTTTAATGGCACTGTTCTGATATCTTTATCCAATTCTAGGGCTGTCGCGCTACCGACAATCATCTGAAAAGTTAGTAAAACAGTAGCCACAACAACGCCAATTAATCTTCTAAACATGTTTCCCCTTAAAGATTTTGACACTCAACACAGCTAGTTAGCGTTACTCAATCTCTATGTTGTTAATTGTTTTTTGCCATGAATCCAAGCTCAAGATAGCCCTGGAGGTGGCTTTACTAACACCTAACAGGTGCTAGTACCTTTTGGGTATTTCTCAGACAATAATTGCGAAATAATTGCCTTTGCAGCCGCCAACGCCAAACGGGTTTTTTGGTGTTTATCGGCAATTAAGAGGTGGTTATACAGAGAAAACCCTTTGTCCACAGTCATACTGTAGTCTGCTGCTATCTCTGCGATTGATAGGTCTGCAAAACCCATAATGTTTTGTTAACTGATATATAGAGATTAAGTCGCTGTAATACCAATATCACGTTAAGAGTGCAATTTGTCGCTCAAAATACTGTTCTAGTTACAGTGGGGATCGTAGAGGTTGGGAAAGAGGGTTGATGGTTGACGGTTGACGGTTGACGGTTGACGGTTGACTGTTACCCTTTACCTCCAGTAAATGTGACACTTTGAATAAAGTAGCGGTTGAAAAAGGCGTAGATTGCTAAAGCTGGGAGGGTGAAGACCATTGAAGCTGCCATGATGTAGTTCCAATAGCTGATGTATTGACCTTTAAAGCTGTTTAGCCCTAAAGGTAGGGTAAACATTTCTGGGTCAAATAAAATGACTACAGGTAGCAAAAAATTATTCCAGCTACCCATGAAGACAAAAACTGCTTGGGCTGCTAGGGCTGGTTTGGCTAAGGGTAAGACAATATACCGAAAAATTTCTAAGGTATTTAAACCATCAAGTTGGGCAGCTTCTTCTAATTCTTTAGGAAAATTAACGAAAAACTGCCGCATCATAAAAATGAATGTGGCATTTACCATACTAGGTACGATCGCGCCTTGGTAACTATTGAGCCAGCCGATCGCTTTTAAAATCAAAAAGGTGGGTATGAGTGTAATCTGGGCAGGAACGGCTAAAACTGCCAAAATCAGTAAAAACCAAAAGCGTTTGCCAGTAAAGCTTAATCTCGCTAAGGCGTAGCCTGCCATTGAGTTGAGCAGTAAATTTAAAATAGTTACGCTCAAGGCGATGAATACGCTGTTAAATAGCCAACGCCAAAATAATGGCTCTTGTAAAAATATTTGCTTGTAGTTGTCAAAAGTAAAATTTTGTGGTAATAAATTAGGCTCGCCACTGACAATTTCTGATAGGGGCTTAAATGAAGCAGAGAGTGCCCAAACAAAGGGAATGATAGTGATGATGGCATAGACTGTGAGTAAGGCATATAGCAGTAATTTCAGCCAGGAAAAGCGAGAGATGGGAGTCACATGTCACCTCCAAAAATTCGCTGTTGAATTAATGCGATCGCAATAATGATGGCGGCTAATAAAAAAGCGATCGCAGCTGCATAACCCATCTGTAAATTCCGAAATACAGCTTGGTAAATTAGTAACACTACCGTCAACGTGGCATTATTAGGGCCGCCAGTACCCCCAGAAAAAATATAAGATTGGTCAAATAATTGAAAAGTCCCAATTACTCCCATCGCCACAACAAAGAAAGTTACAGGCTGGAGTATGGGGATAGTAACATGAATCAACTTTTGCCAGCCATTTGCCCCATCGAGTTCAGCAGCTTCATAAAGTGACTGGGGGATATCTTGCAACGCCGCTAGGTAAATTACCATGTAAAACGGTGCTGTTGACCAAATATTCATGATCATAATCCCTTTGAGGGCAACGGCTGGATCGCCTAACCAGTTGTATCTAGGTAAACCTACAGCACCAAGAACATCATTAAGTAGCCCATCGGTGTTATAAATCCACATGAAAATTAGCGTCAACACGGCTGAGGATGTGACTGTGGGTAAAAAGTAGAGAATGCGCCACCAATTTTGTCCGCGAATCCCAGAATTTAGGGTGACGGCGAGAACTAAGGCGAGAATAGTTTGGGCGGGTACAACAATCGCAACATATTCAGCTGTATTTTTCAACGCAATCCACACCCGTTCATCTTCAACTAAGCGCGTGAAATTGCGAAACCCGATGAACTGATATTCAATCCCGCCGAGAAGCTGAACTTTATGTAGAGAAAGAAAGACAGCGTAAAGAATTGGAAGTACGACAAAAATGCCCAAAACTAAAATGGCAGGCATCATAAATAGATATCCAGCCATATTTTCTGTAATATACCATCTGCGGTTTCTGTGTCGCCTGCTAATTTCCAACACAACTGCTAGGGGTTAGTTAGGGGCTAGGGGCTAGTAGAGAGGGTGAAGCAGGAGAATTTTGTAACAATAAGTAAAGTTTTCCTAATCAATCTTCACTTCTGCTCCTGCACACTGAGCGAAGTCGAAGTGTGCCTTCTGCCTTTATATAACGCTTACTCACCTAAGTTAACTATACATATAGCTTGGGGAATTATATTATTGCTTCCTGTGGGGAGACTCACTTAGTTAGACAGAGTAAAAAGCACATAATGTCATATACAACCTACTTACGCACGATCAAAAATGAACTACAGCGAACTGGAAGAACTAAAAAAAGTCTGCGAGTTAAAACTATTATGGAGCAATTTGGCTATCAGCGCCGCAGTCAAGCTTTTGTAGATAATTTTAATCATGCTCTCGATGATTTGGAACTTAACACTGAGCCAATATTTGATTTAAATACTCCTTTAGATACTAAACTAGCGATTTCGATTAAAGGTGTCACTCCAGAGAGTAAATCGGCTGATTCGGCTGCAATTTTAGCGAAATTAAGCGATACCATTCCCGTTAAACATGATTTTTTCTATTACTTGTTTGATTTTGTTTCTGAGCAAGAATACGAACGCTTTCAGGTATGTTTAGACTCAAATCAACCAGTGGGAATTTTTCTGATACCACAAAAAGAAGATTTCTTTTCGGATATTGTTGTCAAAATCTTAAATTATGAGTTAATCAGAAAATATCAGTATAAAGGTAGCGGGTTTATTCCTAAAGCTTCTAATCAAAAATTTACTACCAATATTACTGCCGATGATAGCGACAATGAAAAAGAATATTCGCTATCTGATGCGAATATTTATCATTTTTATCTTTCCACAATGACCAGCGTTATTCTAGGCAATACTGCTTTAGATTTACTAGATTGTGAAAAATTTGACGAGCAGTTTGAGCAGATATCTCTATATGCTAATAAATATAATTCTGAACAGTTTTTTATTGTTTTTCATTGTCCGTCAGCATCAGATATTCAAGCACAACAGCAAGAAGATGCTCTAGGATATTTGGTAGATAGAGTAGCTAGTAAAATTCCTTTTACTTTCACCTTAAGATGTAAATATCCTAATGAAGCCGCGATAAAATATAAAGAAGAAATTTATGCTCATTTCCGCTTACTTTTAGAACTACCATATTATCAAATGGAGGAAGATGAAGCATCGTTATTAAATTATTTCTTAGAATTGCAAAAGGCACAAATATTTGCTGAATCTCAGTTATTACTGAGAATGAAAGCCGAACATTTTTATACTTTGAAGTGGCAGCAAGAAAGTACAGAATATATTTACCTGAAATATTTTGCCATTAAAACTTTAGAAAATTTAGGCTATGAACTGTCTCAGATTCGCTGTGAAGTAGAATTGACTTCTAGAGATCAGGAAACAACTGATGATGAAATGTCAGATTATGAGGAAGAATATCAAAGCGAAATTATCCAAGTTTACGTGGAAAATAAAGTAATTGTGGAGATAGAAACTCTCAAGTATCAGGAATTTCAAGATAATAATTTATTTTTAGATTCAATTAAGCGCATTGTCCAAAAATCAAAAGTATGGCCGAATCAATTAGAGACTGTTTGGTTAGTCGTTCCTGGTTTTGAAATTGCTCGTAACTATTACCAAATTAAAAAGGCGAAAGAAGTCTTAAAATTTAAACTCACTGGCTATTATAGCGATAATTTTCAAATTGTCGTCATGGCTCCTGATTATGAAAATCATCAACTAGTACCCGTTTCATTTGACTCAATTAATTATCCATCGTTTGAGTATGGAGTCAAAAAACAAAGTGTAGGACAAACATATTCTCTGACTAATCGCGCCCCAGAAATTAAGCTAGATTTTAGCCAAGTTAAAGGCTTAAAAGAAGAGAAAGAGAAATTAAGTAAATTGCTCAAGCTTCAATCTAAAGGGTATCAAGATGCTATTAGTGGAATTTTGTTTTATGGCTTACCTGGATGCGGTAAAACCCTCCTAGCTAATGCATTTGCTAACGAATCGGCAAGATATTTCTTTAAATTCTCGCCAGCAGATATTATTAGTGTATGGATAGGTCAAAGTCAGAAAAATATCCGCGATATCTTTGCTCAGGCTAAAAAGAAATCTCCCTCGGTATTATTTATTGATGAGTTAGATAGTATTGGCTTTAACCGGAATGAGGATAACGCCCATACAGACCAAAAAGCAACTATTAATCAATTGTTGATTGAATTGAATAATCTCCGCAATAGTAATGTCATTGTGATTGCGGCTACTAATTATTTAAGTGGTATTGATAGTGCTTTAAAACGTTCGGGAAGATTAGATTGGAAAATTCCCATTTTTCCGCCAGATAAATCGGAAAGAATCGAAATATTTCAACATTATCTCGCAAAAATTGACTTCGAGCAGATAATTAATTTTGAGTTTTTAGCCGAAAAAAGTGTCAGGTTTACTTCATCAGATATTGAATTAGTCTGTAGAGAAGTCAGAAACGCTATTTTACTAGAAGAAATTAGCTCATCTCTCACTACTGCTGATATCATCACTTATATTCATAACCTGCAAGAGGGTGGTTTGACTCTCAATGAAGAACAGGTGAAAGGATTTTTGGATGAATGTCACAGCTTAAGCGTCAAAAATCCCAAGCTAGAAACTTTAAAGCTGGAATGGGGATTAGATTAAGCGAAAAACAAATCAATTCAAAATTCAAAATTCAAAACTTGTAATAAAATGTAAATTCACAGTCTGAAAATTTTCATCGACCTTGAAATATGACGAACACACAGCCAAAAGTAATTTCGGGGTTAGAACTTTGGCAGTGGCGTCAGAGTGCAATTCAAGCTGCGATCGCTAATAATGTACCAGTTGCAGAAGTTGATTGGTTACTGCAAGAGATAGCTGGCTTAGATCGGTTAGCGCTGCGTTTAGAATCTTTCAAAAACTGGCCGCAGATTCAATTAGAGTTACCTTTAGCAGATTTAGAACTTTTATGGCAAAGGCGGTTAAGCGATCGCTTTCCTGTACAGTATATTGCCGGGGTGACACCTTGGCGACAGTTTAAAATTGCTGTATCGAGTGCAGTTTTAATTCCTCGCCCAGAAACAGAATGCTTGATTGATTTAGCTGTAGCTGCGGCTAACGATAGCCAAATTACCCCAGCTTTACAGTCAGGATATTGGGCAGATTTGGGTACTGGGAGTGGAGCGATCGCGTTAGGATTAGCTCATGTGTTTCCCGATGCTACTATTCACGCCGTTGATTACAGTCTGGATGCTTTAGCGATCGCTACAGCCAATGCCGAAAATTTAGGACTCAGCGAACGAATACAATTTTATCAAGGTTCTTGGTGGCAGCCGCTAACACATTTAAAAGGTCAGTTTAGTGGTATGGTATCAAATCCACCTTATATCCCTACAAGCACTTTACCAACATTACAACCAGAAGTCATTCTCCACGAACCACATTTAGCTTTAGATGGGGGTGCTGATGGTTTAGATTGCATTCGTCATTTAATTGAAATCTCTCCTAGTTATTTACGTCCTGGTGGTGTGTGGCTAATTGAAATGATGGCAGGACAAGCGGAAATAGTGCAGGAACTTTTACAAAATCACGGTAGTTACTACAATATTCAAATTCACTCCGATTTAGAGGGAATAGAACGCTTTGCCCTTGCTTATTTGAAGGTTAATGATTAACCCATATTTTTAAAATTACATAATTTAGCCATAAAAATTTAGAAAAAATCATCAATTAATTGGCAAATTGCTATTATTAATTGCTCTTTCAGAGATTGGTTATTTGATAATGTTCAACTCACACAAAAGACTTAACTAATAATTAATCTATATCATTACCTATAAACATCTAGTTTGACGATCCGAATTACTCTGCACAGAAGAAAATATATAAAATAACTTCAGAGTAAACAAAGCAAACAATAGAGGTGTCATGAATTTTGCCAAAAAATTAAATATGAGTGCTATAAGAAACATATAAATATCAAAGTATTTGAGTTAAAATTCATCACAATCCCAATTAAGGGTGATAATTTATAACTAAGTATTACTGAGACATCATCTGCTGTAATCTGAATAAATGAATTACGAAACGGCTCGCAAAATCCTGATAGACCAAACATTAACAACCGAAGACTACCCAGATTCCTTGTTAATGCGGATGAAACAGGGAAAACCGCCAGTTCCTGGTCAAATTACTTCGATTTTGTTGGCGTTGAAAGTGGTGTTTGAAGCCCTCAAAGAAGCCTCTACTCTCGATAGAGACCTAGCTTACGCGCTATTTGAGTTAAGTATTAAGACTCAACAGCTATTTGCTGGGGGGCGGAAAGTTGGTGTTGACTGGCCGCCTTTATTAAAAGAAGATTTGCTGCGAATTTCTCTAGCGGCTGAAAGTATTTTTTCTGGTAAATGGCATACCCCACCCAACAGTGGGTTAGGAGGGTAATCGCAGATAAAATGCGCAACTTTCACATTAGGGAGGAAAGGCAGAGGGCACACTTCGACTTCTCTTCTCCCAAGGGGAGACGCTGCGCGAACGAGACGCTACGCGAACGCTCAGTGTGCAAGAGAAGAAACTGTATTTTGCCATCTAAAATGATTTATGGAAATTCCTTCTGCTTTCTGCCTGTTATCTTCTGCCTTCATTAACGATTGCGTAATTCTGCTTCTAATTTGTCTAAATCGCTTTTAAGTAAAACTGTCATTTGACCGGTGAAAGCTTTACCTGCTTTAGGTTGGGCTACTTCTATCCAATAAGCAAAGCGATCGCCTATTCGCAATTCTCCCTGTAAAGCTTCCCTGATTGGAGTTTTCGCCAACCGGGCTGAGTTAATCGCGCTTTGATTAGGATATTGATATAGTACTTGCCCGCGCTTAAAGTCTTGATAAATATCTACTCCGTAAATTACTCGTAAAGCTTCTTGTAGGCGATCGAATGTCATACCGTTAACGGCATCATACATAGTAATGCGTTCGTTACGAATGACACTGCGGTCTTTAGTAAAAGCTACTTTTCCCGGCGGTAACACTGATGCTAAAAAGGTAAATCGCTGGGCTGCTGTATCACTCTTTTGTATAAATAAGCGCTCTCCACTTCTAGGGCGTAGGGTAGGATGTGCTTGAATCCAGGTAGTTACTTCTTCAGTTTGTTGTCCTGGTAAGGCGTTGGTTTTGGAATCAGCAAGCATTCCCAGCGCTAACCAAGACAAGAAAGAAACAGGCAAAATCAATAAAGTAAGCAGAGGTTTTTTTAACATTTTCAAAATCGGGAACTATATCGCGAGGTAATCATAGTTTTCCCGTTTTGCTGGCAAATCATTTCATATAAATTTAAAAAAGATGGCTGGGTTTGTAGGTTGTTTTACGGATAGGGGCATGGGGCATGGGGCATGGGGCATGGGGCATGGGGCATGGGGCAAAAGTCAAATAGAATTCTTAATGTTGAATTTTGAATTGTTTGTCCTCCTTATCTCCCTTCTCCTCTACCTCAATTCATGCTTTCAGGGCTACTTTGATGACTTTGCGCGCTTTCATGTCATTAAATACTTGTGCTAAATCTTTTAGGGGGCGATGTTCGCTAATTAGTAGTTCTAAAGGATGTTGACGACTAGCTATCATTGCTAGGGCGGCGCGGACATATTTAGGGGTGTTGTGAAATACGCCTTTTAAGGTTAATTCGCTGTAGTGTAGTTGTTCGGTGTTGACGGTAATCGTGGTATCTCTGGGACAACCACCAAATAAGTTGACGGTTGCGCCTGGACGAGCAGATGCGATCGCAGTTTCCCAAACGCTAGGTACGCCAGTGGCTTCAATTACGATATCTGCACCCCAGCCTTGAGTTAGTTCTTTGACTACTCCAGGGATATCGGGAATTTGATGATAGTTAAATGTCTGGGTTGCGCCTAATTTTTTCCCAATTTCTAATCTGCGATCGCTACCACCCCACAGCCAAATCTCGGCTGTCTGTTTCTCGGCTAAAGCGGCGACAAACATCAGCCCTATAGCCCCATCTCCTAAGACGACGATTCGGTCTTGTGGTTTGATTTGGGTACGTCCTACCCCATGCAAGACACAAGCTAAGGGTTCGGTCAAGGCTGCTAATTCATAGGGCAGATCGTCGGGAATAGGTAATAAATTATGCTGGACTATGGGTGCAGGAATTTTCAGATATTGGGCAAAAGTCCCGTTATTCCAGGTCAAATTGGGGCATAAAGAATACTCTTGACGTTGACAAAAAAAACAATTCATGCATGGTGCGGAATTATTAGCGACGACGCGATCGCCTATTTGCCAACCTGTGACACCCGCACCCAAAGCGACAATTTGCCCAGCCGCCTCATGACCAAATAAAGTAGGTGGTTTCAGCATTCTGGCATGACCACCACGCCGCCATACTTTTAAATCTGTGCCGCAAGTTGTCGCCGCCTCTACTTGAATTACTACTTCACCAGCCGCCGGAGTCGGATCGGCGACCTCTTCTAAGCGTAAATCTTCTTGACCATAAAGCAAGGCTGCCAACACAACTTTTGACCTAAAATTAATGACTTCACCTGATTTTATAACGCTTTGTGTAGTGGAATTATTCAGGCGATCGCTAATTACAATAGTTAAGTTATGGGTCTTAACATTTCCCTTACCGTAATCAGGCAATTAGGAAACGCTAAAGGAGAAATTTGCACATCTTCTGCAAGAATCGTCTCACTTTGATAACCTTGCAGACTAGGTAAGCGATAAACATGAAGCTTGCGCCTATTTACATCTAAAACCCAGTAATCAACAATACCTGATTTCGCATAAATCGCCGCTTTCACCTCTGTGTCATATTTCAGGCTAGTATCAGCTACTTCAATAATTAAAAATATTTCTGATGGCGTAGGATGGCGGTCATCATAATCTAATGCATCGGGAACTACCACAGCTACATCTGGTTCTGGTTGAGAATAATCATCCAATTGCACGGGAGACTGAAACCGCAGCAAAACTTCATGATTGATACGATTCCGTAATAATCTATCTATGCGAGTAATGGCTGATTCGTGAGTTGTTCCCTTGGCTACCATCTGAATTATTTGTCCAGCAATTAACTCAACTCGTTCCTCTGGATGAAAGATTCCCGCCTCTGCCATGCGGTGATAATCTTGAACTGTTAACAGACGAATAGCTAAAACCATACAGTTCAGTCATGTTGGTAGTTACAAGTCTATCTTTTAAAACGGAGAGGGAGGGATTCGAACCCTCGTATACGTTGCCGCATAACAGCATTTCCAGTGCTGCGCCTTCAACCACTCGGCCACCTCTCCAGGTGCCACGATTTATGATTCTACGATGAAATCTCAAAAAATGCAAAGATAATTAAGAAGATATTTTTGAGCAAAGCTAAAATTCCCAATCAAGATGTCCCAAACATACAAGATAAAAGTTCGCGATCGCAATAATGGCAAGGAATACACCCTGCAAGTGCCAGAAGACCGCTACATTTTGCACAGTGCTGAACACCAAGGAACCGAATTGCCTTTTTCTTGCCGTAATGGTGCTTGCACTACTTGCGCTGTGAGGGTACTTTCGGGAGAAATTTATCAACCAGAGGCAATAGGCTTGTCTCCAGAGTTACGCCGCCAAGGTTATGCCTTATTATGTGTGAGTTATCCCCGCTCTGATTTGGAAGTAGAGACACAAGACGAAGATGAAGTCTATGAACTCCAGTTTGGGCGCTTTTTTGCCAAAGGGAAAGTCAAAGCGGGTTTACCGTTAGATGAGGATTAGACAATTCAAAATTCGTCTTGAAAAGTTTGCTCAACGGGGGGAACCCCCGCACGCAACTTTCCGCAAAATTCAAAATTCAAAATGAACAGATGCAATTTTGGCAATCTTGGCTATTGACTAGCAGGTGCTTGCAGGGTATCAATCCGGGCATCAAAACACAAATTACGGCTTGGCTAGCGTATTTTAGCGTAATTCTGCGAAAAATAGTAATTTTGGCTTGTCTATTCCTTCTAGTGAGTTGTCAAGCCAATAAACCGCCGACTAATAATCAAGCACAGGTGAAAGTAGCGCGGGTAGTCAGTGGGCAAAGTTTGGAAGTTTTAGGAATGGCGGAACAGCCAAATTTAATTTCCCAGGTGCGTTTAATTGGTATTGATGCGCCAGATACCCGCCAACGTCCCTGGGGAGATAACGCCAAGCAAGCCTTAGAAAAGCTCATCGGTGGTGCGGAAACAATAGTCACCCTGGAGTTTGACATGGAACCCAGAGACAAAATTGGCCGGACTTTAGCCTATGTCTGGAAAGAAAAGGTGTTATTGAATGAAGAATTAGTCAAACAAGGGTATGTATTATTTTTACCGCGATCGCTTAATCATAAATACGATCGGCGTTTAGAAAGTGCCCAACAATGGGCGAGAATCATGGGTTTAGGAATTTGGCAACCAGACAAGCCCATGCGCCTGACTCCTGCTGAATTTCGCCGTACCTTTCGTTAACAGAGGCTAGGGACTAGGGGGACAAATAATTCAAAATTCAAAATTCAAAATTCGCGCATTAAGAATTCTATTTGACTTTTGCCCAATGCCCAATGACTATTGACCATTGACTATTGACCATTGACTATTGACTATTGACCAATGACAAACTTACAAATCTTTCTCGATATAGCTACAGAAGCGGCTTTGGCTGGTGGTGAAGTTTTACAAAGCTATTGGGGTAAGTTAGAAGATGCAATTACCGAAAAAGGCCGGCCTGGGGATTTGGTGACGGCGGCTGATAAGGCTTCAGAAGAGGTGGTTTTAGCAGTTTTGCGGCGTCATTTTCCCCAACACTCGATTTTAGCTGAGGAATCTGGGAAACTGGGCAATCAAGATAATGAATATCTCTGGGCAATCGATCCCCTAGATGGTACAACTAACTATGCTCACCAATACCCAGATTTTGCAGTTTCTATCGGGTTGTTAATTAATGGTGTACCCCAAGTCGGTGTAATTTATTGCCCGTTTCATAATGAGCTATTTCGGGCGGCTGCTGGCTTGGGTGCGACACGCAACCGTCGCCCGATCCAAGTTTCCCAAACTACGGAACTCGGTAAAAGTTTGTTAGTCACCGGATTTGCCTACGATCGCAGGGAAACTACTGATAATAATTATGCGGAATTTTGTCACTTTACCCATCTTACCCAAGGCGTGCGCCGCAGTGGTTCAGCTGCAATGGATTTGGCTTATGTTGCTTGTGGGCGCTTAGATGGCTATTGGGAAAGGGGACTTTCTCCTTGGGATATGACAGCTGGAATTATTCTCGTGCAAGAAGCTGGGGGAAAAGTCACTGCTTATGATGGTAGCCCGATAAAAATTGAGTCTGGTAGAATTCTCGCGACTAATAGTCATCTGCATCACAGCATGAGTCAGGAATTATTACATATTCCTGCGTTGTCATCTTGGCAATAAAAATTGGGAATACTAAGTCAACGGTCAATAGTCAACGGTCAATAGTCAACGGTCAATAGTCAAAGTTAATACTCTTGACTATTGTATGGGTGGTTTAACTTACTTATCTTTTTTCTCTGTGACAATCTGACAAAACTCGCCCCTACTGACTCTCGGCTTTCAACTGGCGACTACCGATCGGTTGCTGACTTTGGTGCATAAATTTTTATGGCTTTAAGAATAGATCGCGGACTTTTTAAATATGATTTCATTGACCATCATGCAGTGTTATGCGTCCCTGTGGATGCAGATGTAAAGGAACTTCGTAAACGCTATCTCACTATTGCTCGTCGCTTACATCCAGATGCTAATATCAAGGCTAGTACGACTGAACAGCAGGTAGCTGAGGAATTTTTAGCAAAATTGGTGAACCCAGCTTATGAAAAACTTTCTACAGAACGAACTCGCGCAGAATACATGATAGTTTTGTCCCAAATGGGCAAACGTCTAGTGCAAGAAGCTTCGACTGTAGAACTGCAGACAGATTTGGCTAAAGAGTTAGTAAATGTGCCAGAATCCAATGTAAATCAACTCTATAAAGCAGCGATCGCCCATATTGCCAAAACACAATATGATTCCTTGCAAAACGTAGCGCAAGTAATTGCCCAAATTAGCGAGTTGAATTTAGTTTACTTGATGCGCAGTGCTAACAAATTATTCACAGCACAACCGCCATTAGTTCAGCCAACAACTACCTCTGGTTCCTCGTCACCAACTTCCGCAGCAGGTTCTACAGCTACAGCACAACCAATCTTTAACGAAGATTCCGTGGCGGAAACTTATATCCGCCGGGCGCAAAGTCTGCTAGACAAAAACCAACTTTCCCAAGCGCAAATCGAACTCCAAGATGCTTTAAAACTAGAACCAAAGAATAGTCGTGGCCATAGCCTGATAGCATTGGTGTATTTGAAGCAAAATCGCTTGAAAATGGCCAAGATTCATTTTGATAATGCACTCAAATTAGACCCCAACGATAAAACATCTTTGGAATGGAAACCAAAACTAGATAAGGCTTTAGGGTTACAATCTGGTGGTGCTAAGGGGACTCCATCTACCAATAATGCTGGTAAACAATCAGATAAATTTGGTGGTGGTTTGTTTGGTAGCTTGTTTGGTGGGAAGAAAAAATAGTCAGGGAAGCACAAATTTTGCGATCGCCCGATTTCTGGCCCCTAACCTTTGGCTTGGGGCCATCATCTATCTGAACGCCAACAGCAAAGTGCTGAAGAAGAATCCCATATATAAGGAGATTTTGCCAAAGCCAGGGATAAAAATACGGAGGATGAATGGTTTATCAACCAGCAGCAGGAGCCAGGGATTTATTACCTTTAGATGTGGCGCAAAAACGCTGGATTGAAGATAGGTTACAACAGGTGTTTCATCGTTGGGGATATCACAGGATTATCACCTCAACTTTGGAACGGATGGATACCTTAATGGCGGGAGAAGCAATTCAGCGTCAAACGGTAATTCAACTCCAAAATGCTGAAGATGAAGAATTAGGGTTACGTCCAGAACTGACAGCTTCGATTGCGCGTACTGTTGTTACGCGCATGGCGGGTGCTACTTATCCCCAACGGCTGTATTACAATGCCAATGTATTCCGCCGGATATGGGAAAATCGCCACAATCGCCAGCAAGAATTTTATCAAGCTGGGGTAGAGTTACTGGGTGCGGGCGGATTGCTAGCGAATGCAGAAGTTTTGTTGTTAGTAGCTGATTGTTTGTCAGCTTTATCGTTACAGCAATGGCATTTAATTTTAGGTGAAGCAGGAATTACGCGATCGCTTTTGAGTGTATTTCCGGCTAATCTACAAGCTAAGGTGCGTCAAGCGATCGCCCATTTGGATCGCATCGCTATCGATAATTTACCTCTAAGTGAGGAACTACGCGATCGCGCCAGAATCATCTTGGATTTGCGGGGTAATAGTCGGGAAGTCTTGCAAAAAGTCCAAAGCTTAGATTTAGATTCAGCCCAAAAAGAAGCGGTAGATAACCTCAAAGCCTTAGTTGAGCTAATAGAATCTAGCAGCGATTTTCCCTTAATTCTCGATCTCAGCTTGATTCAAACTATCGACTACTACACAGGGATTGTGTTTGAAGTTGTCAGTGATAGCGAAGGACAAGCCAGAGTTTTAGGAAGCGGCGGACGCTACGATCGGCTTTTAGGGCTATATCATCCCCAAGGCGAAAACATCCCCGGTATTGGCTTCGCCCTCAACATCGAAGATTTATACCAAATTATCCAATCTACTCAGCAATTACCGCAAAATCCCCCAGCTAGCGATTGGTTAGTAGTACCAGAAACCGCGAATGCTGATGCCGCCGCCTTTGCCTACGCGCAAAAGCTACGGTATGCTGGCGACATGGTGCGAGTAGAGATAGATTTGGGAGGAAGGGATGCACAAGCTATCCGCCAATACGCAAGCGATCGCAATATTACCCAAATCGCCTGGATTAAAGCTGATGGTTCACCTGTAATTGAATCATTACCTCAGAAAAATTAACACCAACCCTGAGACACATCAATAGATCAACATTAAGGGCACAATATACATTGTTGTGCCCTTAATGTTAATGTTAATCTCCCCTGCTCCCTGCCCCTCTGCCTTCAAAGCCAAGAATTACCAAGGGCTACCAATCATAATAAATGGTGCCCAGAAAAATGGATGTTGCAGAACTAATTGCTTGGCTTCCGAACTACTAACAGCTATTTTTGACAGGGGAATAGTGAGATTACTATTGCTGATAATTAAATTTTTGCCCTCAGCATCTATTGTTACCTTACCTTGAATCATTGCTAGCTGTGCTTGTCGCAGTGCTTCTACCTTAGTAGTTTGGGTTTGTAACTGGCGGTGAAACTCTGTCATTAATCCCAAAGTTCCCGTATCTGATACTTGCCATAAACTAGCAGTTACCGAATTCACCCCAATTTTAACTGCCGATCCAGCTAAACCCAACTGTGATTTGTCATCGCCAAAAGCTGTCTGACAAGCACTCAAAATTAATAATTCTACTTGTGGATTATTCCAGCGTAGGTTACGAACTTCATTAAGCTGGAGCTTGTCATTATACATTTGGATATATGAATCTTCTAGAGAATTTTCTCCAGGAGCAAAAACTGCGTGGGTTGCTAAATGAATAATTCCAAATGGTGTTTTATCTCGTTCTTGTTTTAGTCGTTCTTTGGTAAATTCTTGGTTAAGTACAACTTTACCCTGTCCGCGCCAAATCTGATTCACAATGGTTTCTACTTCTACAGGCGCACCAAGTAACTCTTTGACTGGATTTTCATTATTTGGCCCCGGATCGAAGCTTTCTGCGCCCATTGCTAAGACTTGAGTGTTTTTGAGATTAGCATAGTTGCTATTAATCAAGCTGAAAGTGGGAATGATACCCAAACTATATTTTTCAATCAAAAACTTATCTTGCTCATCTACTAGTGCAGCTAAAGGAAGCGATCGCAAACCTGCATCCTGGATGACAAACAGCACATTGTCAATACCGTCTTTTTGTAATTGAGCTTCTAAGGGCGCAATTAACCATTTATAAAGTTGTTTGCCTGATTTCTTATAACTGGTGGTGCTAAGTTTCTCCAACTCTAGAGGAGCATCAACATTTTCTTTGAGAGATACTTCTCGATAAAATTCTGCTGCTACCTTTTTCACCTCTCCTCTAGTAATACCTGTATGAATTTTCGGATTTGTAGATTTACCACCAGGTGTTACCATGAATATTTCTAAGGTATCACTATCTTGAGGTTCTGGCTGAGAATTATCTGCTTTGATTTGGTATTCTTTAGGCTTAAACCAGACATAGATAATTCCTGATTTCATTCCCGCTTTTTGCTGAATTTGGTTCAGTTCGCTAGTGATTTGTTCTATACTTTTAATTGGCACATTTTCTAACTTTAATTCTGATTGATATCGTCTAGTTTCATTATTTTCTAGATTAACAACCACTGAATCTTCACTAGAGTTAACATTATTGTTAACGCCTATTTGTGATAAGCTACTTTCTTCTCTACCTGGGACGATTCGTCCTTGAGTGATAATTTGAATTTTGCCTCTAGTTTCGCTCTGTGGGAATGATTCAACGGGTACAATACTATTAGGTAAACCGAAAATACTTAAACCTGTAGTAATAGTTCCAGCAGTACCATTACCATCAGCTGATACTCTACCAACAACAAATGGTCTGATGCTATCGCCACCGTGATCGATTTTGATTTCACCACCACCGTCTTTACCAATTGTGGAAATACTAGCCAAAATGGGGGTGTTATTAATCGAGGTAGTAAAAGTTTCTGTAGCGCGGAAGAAGCCTCTAGTTTTGATATCTACATTACCGCCTATACCATTGCTGCTACCACCTTGAGCATTGATATATTGCACCTGAATATCGTTATTTGGATCTAGTTTGACTGAACCACCATTACCATTGGTGGAACTAGTATTGATAGCTCCAGTATTAATTCTATCTTTCGCTTCAATAGTTAGGTTACCACCATTACCTACATTAGTATTAGTGTTGATATTACCAGTCTTGATCTCGCCTGTATTATTACCTAAGGCTGTTAAGCTAACATTGCCACCATTGCCATCGAGGTCTGTATTAGAATTTACATTACCTGTTGTGATGTTTCCCTTGTCGCTGGTAATTTTAATATCTCCCCCTGTAGTGGAAATATTACTCGTATTTACATTTTGACTTGCTTGGAGTGCGATCGCTGAATTTCCACTACCTGTAATATTACTTTTGAAATCTAATTCGCCAAGAGTGCTTGTAAAGTTGTGGTTAGAGGTGACTGTATTCCCATTACTAGTCAAAGTTACAGGACTATTAAATTGTTGATTGCCTGTGGTAGTAATGTTACTAGCAACATTAGTATTACCAGCCGTCACATTTAAGCTACTTAAAGGCGTCTTACCTACCTCATCATTTAAATTAATATTACCACTGCCGGAACGCAGGGTTAAATTTCCACCACCATCTAATGTACTCTTAAAACTGATATTACCAGTGCCGGAGTTCAAAGTTATTGGTGTAGTCGTACCGAATGATACCAGTTTTTCAAAGTTGATATCTTGATTACTGGTAGTAATCCCAGCGTTGAGAGTCGTATTACCATTTAAGGTAACAGAAGCATTATCTGTACCTGTAATTATTCCATTAACTATAATCCTTTCAGTGCCAGAATTAATGGTTACTGGATCTTTGAAAGTTACAGAATTAATAGTAATAGCATTAGCATCTTCACGCCCGATGGTAATGCTATTAAAGCCGTTTGCTAATGCATTGATGTCTGCTGTTGTCAAGTCTAAAGCAGCAGTATCGTTATTAGCGCCACCTAGAGTAATATTTTGGCTAGTTGTCGTCGGTTCGAGTTTCAGGGTACCACTACCGCTTACAGTACTTGATGTGAAGTTAATCTCGTCAGCTTTTAGCGTCAGGTTGTTGCTACCTGCGGTTAAGGAGTTATTGAAAGCGATCGCGCTATTATTAGAAGTAAATGTTTTATCGCTAGTACCAGTCAAGTTAACTGGATTATTAAATATTTGATTACCTGTGGTTGTAATATTACTACCAACATTATTATTAGAAGATCTAGTAGTTAAGCTACTTAATGGAGTTGTACCACCAACAGCACCACCGAAAGTAATATTTCCTGTACCTGCATTTAAGCTTAAATTACTAGTACCATCAATCGTACTGCTGAAGTTGATATTACTATTATTTGTCTTGAAGTCTTGGTTATTACCAGTCAGGCTAACTACAGTCTTAAATTCTTGATTGCCTGTAGTGCTAATATTACTTGCAACATTAGTATTTGCTGCTGTCAAAGATAAGCTACTTAATGGAGTTGCATCACCAACAGCACCGCCGAAATTAATTTCACTTGTACCAGCATTTAAACTTAAATTACTGCCACCATTAATATTACTGCTGAAATTGATATTACTATTATTTGTCTTGAAGTCTTGGTTAGTACCAGTCAAGGTAACTGTACTATTAAACTGTTGATTACCTGTGGTGCTAATATTATTGGCAATATTGGTATTAGCAGATGTCACAGTTAAACCAGTCAATGCAGTGGTATCGCCAACAGCACCACCGAAATTAATTTCACTTGTACCAGCATTTAAACTTAAATTACTGCCACCATTAATAGTACTGCTGAATGCGATATTACTATCATTTGTTTTGAAGCTTTGGTTAGTACCAGTCAGGCTAACTGTACTCTTAAATTGTTGCGCACCTGTGGTATTGATATTACTGGCAACATTTGTATTATTGGCGTTGACGGTTAAGTTACTCAACGCATTTGTACCACCAACTTCACCACTAAAGCTAATATTTGTGATGGCATTGAGAGTTAAATTGCTATTACCATCTACTGTACCATTAAAGGTAATATTATCAGCTTTAAAATTATTCGTAGCACTAGTCAACTTAACAGGGTTATCAAATATTAAATCGCCTTGGATATTTAGGCTACTAGGAAGATTGATATTAGAAAAAGCCAGATTTAAACTACTTAATGGAGTTGTACCACCAATTACACCACCAAAATTAATCGCACCTGTACCAGCATTTAATGTTAAATTACTAGCACCATCAATATTACTATCGAAAGTGATATTACTATTATTGGAATTAAAAGTTTGGTTAGTACCAGTCAGGGTAACAGGACTAGTAAATTGTTGATTACCTGTGGTGGTAATATTATTGGCAACATTGGTATTAGCTGCTGTCAAAGATAAGCCAGTTAATGGAGTTGTACCACCAACTGCGCCACCTAAATTAATATTTCCCGTACCTGCGTTTAAGGTTAAATTACTAGCACCATTAATAGTACTGCTGAATGCAATATTACTATCATTTGAATTGAAAAGGTTGCTACCACCGCCAGTCAGGGTAACTGCACTATTAAACTGTTGATTAGCTGTGGTGGTAATATTATTGGCAACATTGGTATTAGCAGATGCTACAGTCAATTCATTTAATGGAGTTGTACCACCAACTTCACCATTAAAGCTGATATTTGTGATGGCATTGAGAGTTAAATTATTATTGCCATCTACTGTATCATTAAAGGTGATATTATCAGCCTTAAAAGTATAGCTAGCATTAGTAAGGCTGACAGGACTATTAAATATTAAATCGCCTGTAACACTGAGGCTACTAGGAAGATTGATATTTAAAAATGCCAGACTTAAACTACTCAATGGAGTTGTACCACCAACTTCACCGCCTAAAGTAATATTTCCCGTACCTGCGTTTAAAGTTAAATTACCAGCACCATCAATCGTACTGTCGAAGGTAATATTACTATTATTGGAATTGAAGTTTTGGGTAGTACCAGTTAAGGTAACAGGACTAGTAAATTGTTGATTGCCTGTAGTGGTAATATTACTAGCAACATTGGTATTATCTGCTGTCAAAGATAAGCCAGTTAATGGAGTTGTACCACCAACTGCGCCACCTAAATTAATATTTCCTGTACCAGCATTTAACGTTAAACTACTAGCACCATCAATCGTACTGTCGAAGTTGATATTACTATTATTAGAATTGAAGTTTTGGATAGTACCAGTTAAGGTAACAGGACTAGTAAATTCTTGATTGCCCGCGGTGCTAATATTACTAGCAACATTGGTATTATCTGCGGTTAAAGATAAGCCAGTTAATGGAGTTGTACCACCAACTTCACCGCCTAAAGTAATATTTCCTGTACCAGCATTTAACGTTAAATTACTAGCACCATCAATCGGACTATCGAAAGTAATATTACTATTATTAGAATTGAAGTTTTGGGTAGTACCAGTTAATGTAACAGAACTAGTAAATTCTTGATTGCCTGTAGTGTTAATATTACTAGCAACATTGGTATCAGTGGCTGTCAAAGATAAGCCAGTTAATGGAGTTGTACCACCAACTGCGCCACCTAAAGTAATATTTCCTGTACCTGCGTTTAAAGTTAAATCGGCAGCACCATCAATCGTACTGTCGAAGTTGATATTATTATTAGTTGAATTGAAAGTTTTGTTACCACCACCAGTCAGAGTAACGGAACTAGTAAATTGTTGATTGCCTGTGGTGCTAATATTACTCGCAATATTGGTATTAGTAGCTGTCAAAGATAAGCCAGTTAATGGAGTTGTACCACCAACTTCACCATTAAAGCTAATATTTGTAATGGCATTTAGAGTTAAATTGCTATTGCCATCTACTGTACTATTAAAGGTAATATTATCAGCTTTAATAGTATTAGTAGCACTAGTAAGGTTGACAGGGTTATCAAATATCAAATCGCCAGAAACATCGAGGTTACTGGGAAAATTAATATTGGAAAATGCCAGAGTTAAACTACTTAATGGCGTTGTACTACCAACTAAACCACCTAAAGTAATATTTCCTGTACCAGCATTTAACGTTAAATTACTAGCACCATCAATCGTACTGTCGAAGGTGATATTACTGTTATTTGAGTTGAAAGTTTTACTACCACCACCAGTTAAGCTAACAGGACTAGTAAATTGTTGATTACCTGTGGTACTAATATTACTGGCAATGTTGGTATTAGTGGCTGTCAAAGATAAGCCAGTTAATGGAGTTGTACCACCAACTTCACCGCCTAAATTAATATTTCCTGTACCTGCATTTAACGTTAAATTACTAGCACCATCAATCCTACTGTCAAATGTGATATTACTGGTATTTGAATTGAAGGTTTTACTACCACCACCAGTCAGGGTAACAGGACTAGTAAATTGTTGATTGCCTGTGGTGCTAATATTACTAGCAACATTGGTATTTGCTGCTGTCAAAGATAAGCCAGTTAATGCAGTTGTACCACCAACTTCACCGCCTAAATTAATATTTCCTGTACCTGCATTTAACGTTAAATTACTAGCACCATCAATCCTACTGTCAAATGTGATATTACTATTATTTGAATTGAAGGTTTGGTTAGTACCAGTCAGGGTAACAGGACTAGTAAATTGTTGACTGCCTGTGGTGCTAATATTACTCGCAATATTGGTATTTGCTGCGTTTACAGATAAGCCAGTTAATCGAGTTGTACCACCAACTGTATCGCCTAAAGTAATATTTCCTGTGCCAGCGTTTAACGTTAAATTACTGCCACCATCAATCGTACTGTCGAAGTTGATGTTATTATTATTTGAATTGAAGGTTTTGCTACCACCACCAGTTAAGGTAACTGCACTAGTAAATTGTTGATTACCTGTTGTAGTAATATTACTGGCAATATTGGTATTAGTAGCTGTCAAAGATAAGCCAGTTAATCGAGTTGTACCACCAACTGCGCCGCCTAAAGTAATATTTCCTGTGCCAGCGTTTAAAGTTAAATTACTGCCACCATTAATTGTATTACTGAAGGAAATATTACTATTATTTGAATTGAAAGTTTTGCTACCACCGCCAGTCAGAGTCACAGGACTAGTAAATTGTTGATTGCCTGTAGTGCTAATATTACTAGCAACATTGGTATTAGCGGCTGTCAAAGATAAGCCAGTTAATGCAGTTGTACCACCAACTGCGCCGCCTAAAGTAATATTTCCTGTACCTGCATTTAACGTTAAATTACTACCACCATCAATCGTACTGTCGAAGTTGATATTACTATTGTTTGAATTGAAAGTTTTGCTACCACCACCAGTCAGAGTCACAGGACTAGTAAATTGTTGATTGCCTGTGGTGCTAATATTACTAGCAACATTGGTATTTGCTGCTGTCACAGATAAGCCAGTTAATCGAGTTGTACCACCAACTGCGCCACCTAAAGTAATATTTCCTGTACCTGCATTTAAGGTTAAATCTTCCGCACCGTTAATAGTGCTGCTAAAGCTAATATTACCTGTACCAGAACCAGTAGTGATAGTGGTAGCGCTACCCCCAAGGTTAACAGCACCGTTGAAGCTAATATTTCCGCCAGTCGTATTACCAGAAGAGTTGATACTGTTACCAATGGTAATGCTACCACCTGTTGTTGTAAGAGCGATCGCCCCACCATTGCCATCTGTGGCGGAAGAATTTAAAGTGCCTGTAGTAATGTTACCGCTTGTTGTTGTCAGAGCGATCGCCCCTGCTTTACCCGTACTAGCGGAAGCATCTAAAGTACGTGTAGTAATGTCACCTGTTGCAGTCAGTTTAATCTTCCCAGTCTCATCGGTTATTGTTGATGTGGTTTTGATATTTCTTACTTGAATACTGCCATCGTTTAAGGGAGGTGTGATTTTTTTGAAGTCTGTATCTCCCTCAGTTATTGGGAGATTATCTGTTCCGACTGAAGCTAGACCAGCACTTATAATTAAAGCGCTAGTTGTTTTCAATGCATTTAAATCTTCATCTGGTACAGAAATATTAACATTCTCATCTTTGCCCGTAATGGTAATATCTCCTCCCTGGACACTCCCTGTTGCCCGTATCATTAAGGCTGCACCTTTGTAATCGCCAAACTCAACATCGCTGTTAGCTGTGATAATTGGATCGAAGTAACTGACAAAATTACCTGCACCGCCTGATAGATTGCGAATGCTAAATTGTCCACCACTGCGAAAATGGGCGTCACCAGAAACATTACCATCACTAACTAAACTCAGGTTTTTACCACTGACAAAGGGTGTCTGGGGATGATTCAAAGCGAGAATATCAATACTTTGATTTCCCTGGATGTAAAGATTACCCCCAGCTTGGGCTAAAAAAGGATTGGCGACAGTATCCCGTGCTAAGACTGTATTTTTTGCTAATAAATTTAAATCGCCAGTGATGCGCAGTTGACTTTCAGGCAAAATTAAATTTTCGGCGGCGTTCAGGGTAGCTGTTTTTGCTGTCACGCCCGTGACGGCTACATCCCCAGCATTTACAGGGATACCTGATGCAGCTAGTTGCACCTGTCCGTTATTAACTGTCAAAGTCTGATTATTTGCTGTACCTCCACCAGTTAATAATTTTGGTAATGAGGCTACAGAAACATTTCCCGATACAGCTGCGTTGGCGGGAATTTCTAAACTGAGTAAATGTCCTGCTTGACTAATACGGATCAAACTTTGCCCCGGTACGGAGGCGACGGTAACATTACCATCTGGTGCAGATAGCTGTCCGGTGCTAACTACTGTACCACCTAGTAAATTTAAATTACCTGTATTTACAGTCAAGTTACCCAGGTTAATAATACTCCCTGGTTGATCTGTGTTGAAACTAAAGCTTGTGGGGTTATCGATTAAATCCGCGTAGTTATTATTACCTGATGCTAGAAACCAATTGCCACCAATACCAATAGCATTAGCAGTACTGACGGTAAAATCAGCCGGTACATTTAAGCTGGCGTTGGCACCAAACATAAAGCCAGCCGGGTTGAGCAAAAATAGATTAGAACTGCCGCCAGTAACTTGAATTAAACCGTTAATAATGGAAGGATCGCCGCCAACTACCCGCCCTAAGATATTTTGCACGTTTGGGTTAGACAGAAAATTGGCGATTTGGTTGTTATCTAAGCCAAATTGTTGAAAACTGTGGAAAAGATTGGCTTGATTGCTGGATAGAGTACCACCACTAATATCTAACTGGTTACCGTTAGGCGTAACTATAGTATTTGTACCGTCAGCTGCTGGTGTAATTGACTGCCCTTTAGCTGGGGCGATCGCGCTTAAAGAAAATATCTGCGCGATCGCTTGACTCACAATCAGTATTAATAGGTTAATTTTTTGCGCTAGTGAATTCATAGTATTTTCCGCTATAGAGGTAACTCAGTTACTTTGGTATGAGGGTATAAAAAAGCAGCAAGAAATTCCCCCATCCCAGCAGATGGGGGAATTTTTGACCACTCAAAACCTTGGTGGATGTGCTATCTTCACCTCAATTCGATTTAGAGTGTCAGACAGCGCCTTATTAGTACTGATTTTTCCTCAGAGCTTTTACTTAATTGCCAAGTTACCGATTCACAGCCTCAATATCTGTCTCGAAAATTTCTTGTTGGAAATTAAATGGTGTGTTGCCTCTCAGGGACATAGTTAATAATGGCGGTGTCAGGTCTAATCTAACACGCATTCTCGAATAATTACGCAATTGGCTAAACCCCCTTCTTTTGCCAAATGCCTTGCTCTGGTTTTGATTTTTGTCGAATAGCGTCACCACACGCCCCGAAGTATCAAACACCGGGCCACCTGCTAATCCTGATAAATTATACCTAGAAGGTAAGTTAGTGTAAGTCCGGGATTTATCTTTTTTCTGTAATTCTGTGACATGAAACATCCGGTTTTTACCGCTAGGAGGGTTAGCAAATCCACCGACGTATGCACCATTACATAGCTGTGGATCTGCTTGTAGACAATCTTGCGGATCTTCTGTTTCTACTAGTTTGGCAATTTCATAAGTGCGATCGCTTTTAAAACGCACAATGGCTAAATCTTCACCTGGAATTTCTTCAATATCAGCAGCAGAAATTCTGATTTTTTGGCGCTTATTGCCCCCTACACCGGAAGATAATGGTGTAATGATGTCATATTGAACATTTTTGTCTTGTACTACCTTCTTGGTTGTGAGTATGGCGTAAACGTTGATTCCTCCTTCTTGAGAGACACCGCTAATCACCCCCGAACCCGCAACACCCACACTAGATTCAATCCTGACTACCGTTGCTTGGGCGATCGCTGCTATGTCTTTTGGGTGTAATTCCCTGGCTTTGTCTGACTTTTGATTGATTGCTGGCGATTGTACAGCCTTTTGCGCCAGCGCCGGTACAACTCCTGTGAGGATCGTGACACCAGCTAGACAACTTGCTACTAAAGATTTATTTAACATTTACTTTCCTTCCCCTTGGATGCTAATCTTCCTCAATTGTTGATTCAGGCGTAGATAGAAACAATCTGCTTGGTTATTGTTACTAAATACAAATTTTGGTGAATTTGTATTCATTTTCTGCCGCTATCATGCTTTAGCCTTATTTTTAGTATCTAAACCATGCCTATAAAAAAACACACAAGAAATACTTAAATTTCAACCCATCACATATCAATCTAATATAAAACCGCGTAATTACTGATATTTTTACAGAAAAAATACATAAAATATAAGAATTCTCCAAAAAAGCTCAAAATCACCCATCTCATGGGGCGATCGGTTTTTATAGCTTTATAAAGATTCTGTAAAATGTGATATTTATTACGTATTATTGGGTATTAGTGCTTAAGTAAAATTTTTATCGCGCCACCAAAAAATGTATTCTTTATTACAAAAATTCGTAACAGGGATTGTATGTTTATTTTCTAGCAGCCTTGTGATTGCTGGGATATTCCCTAATTATGCTGATGCCAAATTAGCCACAGCAATATCAACGGCAGCTAGCAATACATCTTTGCATCCCAACAGTCAACCAGAAGAAAAGGGACAGGGTGCAGGGGGCTTAGTCCTTCCCTATAGAGATCCTTTTGTGCCTAACTTTGCTGGTGAATTAGAGATAGCTCAAGCAACACCCACCCCAGAAGCTTCGCCAACGCCAGATTCTCCGCCGATTACCGTCACGAAAATCGATTTACAAGGTAGTAGTTTTGCCGAATCAGCCGCCATCCAATCTATCTTGAAGACTGTAGAAGGACAGACAGTCAGTTTAGCCCAGTTGAAGAATATTGCAGACCAAATTACTGGTTGGTATTTTCAGCAAGACTACATTACCTCAGAAGCAATTGTAGACGAGTCATCTATTAAAGATGGCGTAGTGAGAATTCAGGTAATTGAAGGTACTATCGAAGAAATTCAATTTGACCCACCAACAAAACGCATTCATCCTGATTATGTGCGATCGCGGTTGGGAATGGGCACTCATAAACCTTTTTCTCCATCTAAGCTAGAAGAACAATTAAGGTTATTGCAAATTGACCCGTTATTTAGCAAAGTAGAAGCTAGTGTTCGTCCGGGAACCAATCGAGGTCAAAGTATTGTAGTAGTGCGCCTCACCGAAGCCGAACCCTTTGATTTAAATTTGAGTGCAGATAACTATTCTCCCCCTAGTTTGGGTTCGGAAAGATTGGGTATTGGTGCTATTTATCGCAACCTGACCGGAATTGGTGACCAAATCAGCGCAAATTATTACTTTACTACTAAAAGTGGCGGTTCCAATCTTTACGACTTTAGCTATCAAGTACCGCTAAATCCCATGAATGGGACTTTGCAATTAAGAACTGCAATTAACAAAGTCAAAGTAGTTCAAGCACCATTCGATATTTTTGATATTCGCGGTGAATCTAGTTTGTATGAAATTACCTATCGTCAGCCAATAGTGCGATCGCTCGCGCAAGAATTTGCCTTATCCTTAGGTTTTAGCGTCCAAAACGGTCAAACATTCACCTTTGCAGGGCCAACCCCCTTCGGTATCGGGCCTGACAATGATGGTAATAGCCAAACCCGGACAATTAGATTTAGCCAAGATTACGTACAACGCAGTCTTGAGGGTGTTTGGGGATTGCGATCGCAATTTAACTTTGGCATAGGTGCTTTTGATGCTACCATTAACGACGACCCCAAACCCGATGGTCAGTTTTTTAGTTGGTTATTGCAACTACAGCGACAGCAAAAATTAAGTCAAAATCATCTGTTAATCGCCCAACTTGACCTGCAACTCACACCCAATGGTTTATTACCCTCCCAACAGTTTGTCATTGGTGGCGGTCAATCAGTGCGCGGCTATCGTCAAAATGTCCGCGCAGGTGATAATGGATTGCGATTATCTATAGAAAACCGCATAGGTTTACAAAAAGACCCCGACAACGGTCAAGATGTGCTGCAATTAGCACCATTTTTTGATTTAGGATATATCTGGAATGTCGATAGCAACCCCAACCTAATCCAAAGACAAAAGTTTATCAGTGGTTTAGGACTAGGCGTTTTATGGAAACCCCTACCAGATTTTAAC
This sequence comes from Calothrix sp. FACHB-168, assembly GCF_963889195.1. NCBI lineage: Bacteria > Bacillati > Cyanobacteriota > Cyanophyceae > Nostocales > Calotrichaceae > Calothrix > Calothrix sp. FACHB-168. Next base: position 211,223 of record NZ_CAWPNJ010000074.1, on the reverse strand, counting down.
TTGCGTCTAGATTATGCCGTTCCCCTAATTGAGCTAGACGATCGCGGAACAAATGCGCAAGATGACGGCTTGTACTTTAGCGTTGGCTTACATCTTTGACAAATTTCGCTACGAAGTGACATAAATGTTGGGTTTCGTTCCTCAACCCAACCTACCCATATTCCCTAACCCCTAACCCCTCGCTTCGGTCACAATAAAGATAAAGATATCTAACTTGAGCCGTGACAGCAAACCTAGTTAATCCTTCAACCTCTGTTTTTCGCCTCTCACCGTTAATTCGGATTACACTGTTGAGTTTATATATCGCACTCACAGTTCCCTTACCTTTTTTAGCCCAAGTAACAGCTGCACCTATCCCACCGTCATTATTATGGCTAGGAATTGGTATTGGTTTGATTGCTTTATATGCAGTGTTGACCGAAAGAGTTATTGTAGACGACCAAGGAATACAAGTCGCCTATCCTGTATGGGTACCGCGATTTTTTCGTAAAGGTTGGTCTTTGGCTTGGTCAGATGTGAAAGAATTAAAACCCCGTACCACTGGTCAAGGAGGTATTGTATATTATTTCCTGAGTCAGTCTGGACAAGCTTATTTATTGCCGATGCGTGTAGTAGGATTTGCTCAACTCGTTAGGCAAGTACAAGCAAAAACAGGTATCGACACCACAGATGTGCGTCCTTTAGCACAACCTTGGATGTATTTTATATTGCTGGGTTTCACGTTATTGTTGCTGTTGGTAGATGCTTGGACTATCTCTACAGCTTTAACCCACCCAATAATTACTAATTCGTAATTCGTAATTCGTAATTACGATTGATTTTGACCAATCCCTAAAGAAAGTTGAACTTGGATACTGTCACCCCAAAAGCCATACTCAAATTAGAGCAAGTTAATCTGTTTACAAAGCTCAAAACCCAACTATCAGCGAATCACCAAGGATATCCCATATTGCAGGATATTTCCTTTGAGGTTTACCCAGGCGATCGCATTGTCATTGTCGGGCCATCAGGTGCGGGAAAAACAGCTTTATTTAAGCTGATTAACCGCCTGATGGAACCAACTAGCGGCAAAATACTTCTAGAAGATAGGGAATATCGCCAAATCCCCATCGTCCAGTTACGCCAGGTAGTCACGCTGGGATTACAAGAGTCTAAGCTTTTGGGTATGACAGTCCAACAAGCATTGGCTTATCCACTGGTATTGCGTGGTTTATCCAAACAGACAATACAGCAACGAGTCAGTTATTGGATGGAACAACTGCATATACCAAATGATTGGTTAGGACGCACTGAAGTACAACTTTCTCTGGGACAGCGCCAACTAATTGCGATCGCCAGAGCTTTAGTCATCCAACCAAAAATATTATTATTAGATGAGCCAACTTCCGCCTTAGATTTTGGTATTGCCACCCATGTAATAGAAATCTTAATTCAGCTGGCTGCCAGCCATCACACCACAATTTTAACAATTAATAACCAGCTAGAATTAGCACAGGTATTTGGTACAAGACTCTTCCATCTCCAGCAAGGTCAGTTATTAGCAGATAGAACAACTGCTGAGGTAGACTGGTCTGATTTACGCACCAGCTTGCAACAAGCAGAAGCTCAAGCCTCCCAAGAGTGGATTTAGTCAACAGTCAACAGTCAACAGTCAACAGTCAACACCCCCTACACCCTTTGCGTACTCAGGGTTGAGCGTTGATTGCTAAATCTCTCCTTGGGCAATTTTGCTGGTGATTGCGGTAAGTTGGAATTTAAAATTTCCATGTTAAACCGGTATCCTACATTCCGGATAGTTTGAATTAAACTGGGTTGCCGAGGATCTAGTTCAACTTTTTTCCGCAGCGATAAAACGTGAGTATCAATAGTGCGTGGATTATCAATGGCGTCAGGCCAAGCTCTTCTGAGCAATTCTGACCTAGACAGAGGTACTCCTCCAGCTTGTGCTAAAACGTATAGTAAACTGAATTCTTGAGGTGTTAAATCGATAAATTCTCCCTGAAATCTCACCCGACGTTGCACTAAATCAATTTGCAAGGCACCATAATCTAAGTAAGCTGGTGCCACAGGCGTGCGGTTGCGACGAATTAGCGCTTCTACTCTGGCTAAAAACTCTTGCATTCCAAATGGTTTGCTCAAGTAATCATCTGCTCCCGCCTTTAAACCGACCACAACATCACCTTCGTTAGCACGGGCAGATAGCATTAAAATTAACGGCTGTTGCTGACGATGCAGCCAACGGCAAAATTCAATGCCATCACCATCAGGTAAATCAGCATCTAGAATCACCAGTGTTGGTTGCTGGCTCAAAAACACTTCCCTTGCTTGATATATGCTGGCGGCTTGATGTACGCGATATTCGAGCTGCTGCAAGTGCCAACCGAGCAACGACCTCAGATGGGGATTCCCCTCAACGATTTCAATACAAACCGAACCCACGGTGGCAAGACCCCTTAGCGTTGATGACTTTCAAATTAACAAGCCCATGCCCAAGGTTTTGTAGTCTTTGTTACTCCAATTATGATTAACTTGACATTTTCTGATGACAATATTAGCTAAAAGTTTAACTTATGCTTTAACTCCAGCCGATTAGTAATATTCTTAAATTTTTGTTAGACTTATGAAAATTATTTCTGGCTACACATCCTAGCTCCATCGAAGGGGGTAAAGCACCAATAAGCGATCGCTAAACTCACCGATCCTGCCCAAAGGTATATCCTGACTTCATTCCCAAAGCAGATCGCACCCGGCAAAACTTAGTTTTAAGATAGTCTAAAAACGCAGGAAGTTACAAAAGCAAATTATAAAAATAACTTACTTACTTGACTTATTTTGTGCTTTCTGGAATAGGATCAGAATACGTTGTAGCTGCTGGAGGGTAACACCCAAAGTAGAGAAATTGATTTTGACTCCTGGATAGGGGGAAAGTCACACTTCACATTTTTGCCCGGATCATTTACAATTCTCATTCCAAAGAGATTTATTCAGCAGTTATGCTCCAAGACACACAAACCATCCGCTATTACCAAAGAATTACCGACGCCTTCGTCGAGTTATGGAATCGCGGTTATCGTATGGACGATATGCGGATGTATTTGGATGGATATTTAGCCGCGCTGAGACATGGGAACGCCATTGAACCCTATTTGATTCATCGCCTCGAAGAGGAAGCCAGCCGCTACCTATACGATGCCTCAAACTTTGCAATGGTGCAACCAGAACCAGAACCACAACACGATTATTACTAATGTCCTGCTGGGGTCAATGGTAGTTACCACTAATCAACGCAGATGATTATAGCATATTAACTGCTTTGATCAAGGGGTCGTGTGGTATGGAATTTTGAAGATATTTTTCATAAAACATTTTCCCCCAGTCATCTAATCTTTTTGTCGAGACTACTGGGGGGATTTTAGTTTGGGGGTAATTGTTGACGGTTGACGGTTGACCGTTGACCGTTGACTGTGCATAACTCAGCAACGCCCCATGCCCAATGCCCAATGCCCAATGCCCACTCGCCTTGAGCGAAGTCGAAAGGATGCCCAATGCCCCATGCCCCATGCCCCATAACAAAATGTAAACTTTTGCGGGAACTGCATAAAACCTTAAACCATCTCCGATAAGTGGATGCAGATCTTAGCTAGGAATATTTTATGTGACAGTCATAGAGTTAAGTTTTGAGCAAGCAATGCTTGTTTTAGACAAAGCATTGCAAAAGAAGCATCTGAGTAATATCCAAGAGATGGTGCTTAGATTGTGCTGGAGTGGATATACTTATGCAGAAATTGCCGAAAGCTCGGGTTACGATGATGATTACATCCGAGATGTAGGCTTTCGGTTATGGCAAATGCTCTCAAAAGCGCTGGGGGAAAATATTGCTAAAAGTAATGTCAAGACAGTCTTGCGCCGCCATTATTCCAGCCTGAAGCAATTAGAGTCACAAGTATCTACTATCGCCGCATTTCCCACCCCAAAAATCCAACAGCAGCAAGATTGGGGAGAAGCGATTGATGTTTCTGTGTTTTATGGACGCCAGAAAGAACAAGAATTGCTGCAACGCTGGATTATTGATGAAAAATGCCGTTTGCTCATGTTGTTAGGAATGGGGGGTATTGGTAAGACAGCTTTGTCTGTGAAAGTTGCAGAAAAGTTACAAAGTAAGTTTGATTTTGTTTTTTGGCGCAGTCTCCGCAATAGTCCAGCAATTTCTGATTTGATGCGGGAGTTAATTTCTTTCGTCTCCCAGCAATCAGCAGCGAGTTTACCAGAAAACCTGGATGTACAAATTTCTTACTTAATGAAGTATTTGCGCTCTCGACGCTGCCTCATTTTATTGGATAATATCGAATCGCTTTTGCAAAGTGGAGAGACATCCGGACATTATTGCGCTGGATATGAAGGATACGGTCAACTTCTCAGAAGGATAGGAGATGAAGTCCATCAAAGTTGTCTAGTTTTTACTACCAGAGAAACCCCTAGTGGGTTTACAGCTAGAGAAGGTGACGCTTTACCGGTGCGATCGCTCCAACTCACTGGTTTATCTGCGGTAGAATCACAGCAAATCCTCGCAACTAAAGGATTAGTAGATTCTACAGATGAATGTCAGCAGTTAATTCAGCGTTATGCAGGTAATCCTTTAGCTTTGAAAATTGTCGCTACGACAATTCAGCATTTGTTTGATGGTAATATTTGCCAATTTTTACAGCAAGGTTCAGTGATTTTTGGCGATATTTGGGAAATATTAGAGCAACAGTTTAACCGCTTATCTGCTAACGAAAAGCAGGTGATGTATTCCCTAGCAGTTAAGCAAGATTGGGTAAGTTTACAACAATTACAACAGTATGTGATTCCGCAAATCTCGGAGCGAGAATTACTAGAAGCACTTTTTTCTTTACAAAGGCGATCGCTAATTGAACAGCGATCAGCTAATTATACTCAACCAACTGTAGTCATGGAATATGTGAGTGAAAACCTGATTGGTAAAGTGTGCTGTGAAATACCTACAGCAGAGAATTATTCATTAGCTTAATCATGTTGGTTTCCTTCATACTTATTTTTTCAGCCAACTAGCGCGATCGCATTTGGGGAGGGTAGCATCAAGTGCGATCGCGCTTTTTAATTGTTTGTCTGATAAACCCGCTTATAGTCAAGCCCGTAAGAATTAAGCAATACTTGTAAATATCTAGTTGTAATTGTGAATGAGATATGGTGGCGTGAGTATTTCAGTCACTATAGACTATGAGGTGATATCAAAATGCCCAAATGGAAGTTAGTTACAGAATTCACCTTTGATAGCGCTCACTATATCAAAGATTATGATGGCCCTTGTGGTCGAATGCACGGACATACTTATAAAGTGAGACTCGAAGCTACATCATCAATGTTGCACTCTTCAGAATATTGCCCGCATCCAGTTATGGTAGCTGATTTTAAAACCTTAAAATGGGCTAAACAAGATGTAACCAAAGGCGGACTCGATCATTGCGTTCTCAATGAAGTCTTACCTCCAGAATACGAAACAACTGCGGAGATGATCGCCAAGTATATTTACGATCAAACTAAGCAGAAGTTACCCGCAGAGGTACAGCTCAAAGTTCGAGTTTCCGAAACACCGAATAGTTGGGTAGAGTATCAAGATTGAAGATGGTCAATGGTCAATGGTCAATGGTCAATGGTCAATGGTCAATGGTCAATAGTCATTGGTCAGTAGGGGCGGGTTTATTTGGATCTTTGTTAATAAATGAGGATATCGGTGAACCCGCCCGTACAGTTTTTATGGGAGCATCCCAAATGTGCAAAAACGCCCTCACCCTATAAGGGTGGGGCTAGAAATACGAAGCCTGCCTTGGCAGGCTATCAAACTTTTAGCCTGCCAAGGCAGGCTTTGTTGGTATAGCAATACCCTTCTAGGGTATTGCGTCAAAATTGGGATGCTCCCGTTTTTATTGGTCATTTGTAGGAAAATTTGGCTAAAATAACTTTCTTCGTCTCTTATTCGCCAATTATTCGGGTAATTTATCGTAATTTGACGCAATAATCATCTAAAAATTAATCCGATCGCTCGTTTATAAGTCGGCGATCGGATTAATTTTTGTTGAAGCAAAAATTTTTATAAAAAAAATAGCCGAATAAAAAGTATATAGTTATACTTTTTATAATCAAATTCCTTTGAGTTTACCAGCGAAAAATGACGAAATTTAAACATATACTCACTGGCATAGCTTTATGCTCGCTTTCTTTAGGTGGTGGTGTCAGCAGTAGTTTTGCGCAATATAAAGTATCAAATCAATCTAGCCAGCAGACGCCAACCACTGCGCCTAATTGTCCTTTACCGCTAGAAATTGCAGTCACTTTCTTAGACTCTAAATGTCAGGAAATTAAACTCCAAGAAGACAAAACTTACTACCGCTACTTTAGTACCGATAAAAATAAATTTGGCAGATATCTGACTACTAATCTCTATAAGAAAAATGTTGATGTCATCAGGAATTTAGCTTTAAAGCAAGAATGGGGTAACCAAGCGACGATGATGTTAACTGTGACGGTACCTGCGGGAACGACAGTTTATGAAGGGGTAGTAGCTTCCCAAGACCCAGCACAATGTTACCCTGGGGGTGGACAGCAAACCTTTATTCAAGATTCCAAAGATCCCAATTTAAAATGGTCTGAGGGAACACCAATGAAAGTCAAAGAATTTAAGTGTCCCTAAGCAAGGTGCTAACTGCAAAAAGATGGAAGCAAAAAAACAAGAATTTCTCCAACTGGTAGATACAGCGCTAGAAGTCGGGAAAGGAATGCTTGCTGCAAATGATTCGCCTTCAGAACGATTAAATACGCTGATTGCGCAATTACAGCAGCTTAAAGCCAATACAATTAGCGATCGCCTCGAACCATCAGATGGATATGTGACGTTAGGATTGGCGCGTGAAGTAGCTGATTGGATTGAAAATTTAGATTCACCGTTACTGAAAGCTGTAGGTGCAATCGAGATATATTACCAACAGCAACTCTAGAGATAAAAGTTATACCAATTACTGAGGAAGGGGATTCAGCATTAGCGATCTGTCCCATGAATTTTTTGCTCTTGTCTGAAGACGAGTAAAAAACTTTACCAATGGTAGAGGTTAAACAATTAACCTCTACCATTATTATTAATGGTTTACTGCTAGCTGATGAATAAAGATTGCAAAGTTATTGAGTAATTTGTTATACTCCACATGCCCAATAAATCTTAATATTTTTCTTCCTCCTTAAGGTATAGAAATCGTTAAGCACAAGTAAAATAAATGCTATTAATAATTCTTTTTATTGTGTTTTTGCCGGAAATTAATCTCTAATCCCCGTATTAATAAAGTTGCTCTAGCAATAAATGACAATATCGCAGTTACAATCTGTGGTTTATATTAACGGTAAGCCTTGCTCTAACGAGATTCTGAGTTAACAGAATAATATTATTTTTTCTTCCACTGAAAGCAGTAAGTTTTAGGTTAATATTAAGTATATATACTTGAAAAACAAGTAAAACTAGCCCAACAATTAGCCGATAGCGATTGATAATCCTTAACCTTCATAAAGTTATAAATCGCTTTATTAAGCTTTTGATAATAGTTATCTCAGGTTCTACATTCATGCCGCAATCTGTTGCCAGAATTGTGTAATCTGAAAACAGCGAAGCTAATAATTAAATTGAGGTCTGATGACTCCTAAGATTATGCGTCAGCTTTGGTCGGTGGTGGAAACCGCCCAGGCCAAGACTTTATTACAACTAGACGATGCTAGTTTGGTGCAATGGTTAGTCAAGCAAACCAACACTGAAGCATTGTTAGAACAGAAAGAGACTGATTTTCTGTGTGATTACATTCAATCGCGCCTGTCTCTGATTCGCGATTTAGCTTATGAACGACAGTGTTAAGAGCGATCGCTCTTTGCTTTTGTGATATTTCTGAGATTGAAGATTTATTGAGTATGTCGGGGAAGATAACCTTCTACCAAGCAATCAGAACCAATTACACGCCAACGAACATTTTCGAGGGGTAACGCTTCAGTCATGGTGGTAAAGCCCAAATCACCTACGGGTGTAGGAGCATTACTACCACCAACGATTTTTGGAGCAATAAAAGCAAGAATTTTTTGGACTGCTCTGTTGGCGATCGCACTCGCAGCTAAAGTTCCACCACATTCCCACAATACGCTACAAAAACCCCGTTCATACAAGTGCGCCATAACATTATCTGGTGTCAAGGAAGTGAACTCTACCACTTCCACCCCCCGTTGTCGTAACATTTCTTGAACATTAGGGTTAGCAGCTACTTCTGTCAAAACTAAGGTAGGAGCCTCAGATGTTTGCCATAGGCGAGCATTTTCTGGCAAGTTGAGATGGCGACTCATCACGACTCGTAAAGGATTATGAACCCCTACCTGATGGCTGGTTAAATAAGGATTATCCTGTCGCACAGTATTTCCGCCGACAATCACAGCATCACAAGCAGCCCGTAGCTGATGTACTTCATTGCGGGCTGCTTGATTTGTCACCCAAGCGCTATGACCGGAAGTTGTAGCAATTTTGCCATCCAAAGTCATGGCATACTTCAAAATACCTAAAGGTCGTTTGTAAAGAATGCGATGGACAAAAGCTTCGTTGAGTTGCTGACAGGCGGCTTCTTCTACCCCTACTAAAACTTCTATACCAGCAGCACGTAAACGGGCAATCCCACCCCCAGCGACTAGGGGATTTGGATCTACCATCCCCACTACTACTTTAGCTACTCCCGCATTAATTAAACCTTCTGAACAAGGTGGAGTACGCCCATAGTGGTTACAAGGTTCCAGATTTACGTAAACAGTAGCACCACGAGCTGCTTCTCCTGCGGCTCTGAGGGCAAAAACTTCTGCATGAGGTTCGCCCGCACGGGGATGAAACCCTTCGCCCACAATCTCCCCATTCTTGACAACCACTGCACCCACTAAAGGATTGGGGGAAGTGCGCCCCAAAGCACGACGGGCGAGTTCTATACACCGCAGCATCATTAGGGAATCAAAATCACTCCCTACCCGTTTCTCTGTTGAATTCATGGGCGGGGTATTTTCTAGATTGTAGTTAGGTAGAGAGCCATCTATTTGAGCAAGCACAGGGGAGTTATCCATAAGTTTGGGGAACACTCTCAATATTTTCCACGCTAGCTGGTCTTTTGCGCGATTTTTTAATAGTAATATTCAGCTTTTACTTTTGGCGATCTTAACTTATGGGGATATTCACAAGGGCGGGGAAACCCATTGGTGTCAACTTAAGTTCTCTGGCTTACCCGACGTACCGCCCGCAGGCTGTAAGCCTGGGGCTAAGGTTACATGAGCTTACCTACGTGGGCTAAGAAAATTTAGCCCACGTAGGTGGGTTTTGTTCAATTAGCCGCACCCTTCGAGGGTGACGGCGGTTTATTGGGTAAGCGAGGGGTTGGGGGTGATGGCAAAAACCTTGCAACCAAGAGGGTTTTACGTTAAGTTGACGCCAATGGGGGAAACCCCGCCCCTACGGATTTGGTGGGAAATTGGTATTTGTTTAACCGCCGCCACCGCCGCCACCGCCACCGCCGCCACCGCCACCGCCACCGCCGCCACCGCCGCCGCCACCGCCGCCGCCACCGCCACTGTAACTACTGCTACTGTTGTTACCGAAGAAGATACCGAATAAGATACCCAAGACGAATAAGAAGACTAAAAAGAAAAATCCCAACCCTAGAATAGCCAGTAAAATAGACTTTATCCAAATAGAAAAAGATTGTGAACTTTGCCATTGGGGGGTTTTAATGTCTGTACCTGTGCGATCTAATGTGACTTGGATTTCTAACTCTTCTCCTGGTTGAATAGCGCTTAAAGCGATCGCTTCTATGGTTTTGGTATCTACCTTGCGAATTTTGGCATCTTTACCAAAGCTTTGGAAATCTTTAATTTTAGTAGCGAATTGTTCGGGAAATTTAACTGTCACTTTTGCTTGTTTAATCGGTGCTTTGCGGTCAGGAAAGATAGCCTTCCAATAAACTAGAGCATCATTTTCATCTACATGCAAGCCGCCAATTACACGATATTTCAGCACAAAAGTATGACTTTCTGGCGCTTTTAATGGATGTTCCCAATTAATCCAGAATTGATTATTTTTTTCACCTATTTTACTAGGTAACGGTTGACCATTTTCTGATACGCTTACTTCGGTAATTTCGTCTACTTTATCCAGAGGAATATAGCGATAACGTTGATTGGTGTAGTCAGCAGTAAAGGTATATTTTTGGGTTTCTGTGACTAACATATCGCCGTTAGGTTGTACGCCGATATCAACATTGATAAATTCCCAATAGAAAGGCACTGGCTGGGCTTGGACATGATGAAGAGAAAATGTTAGGCTAAAAATTAAGGTGATACAAAACAGCATCAGCCTTTGAATTATTTTGCTGAACATGGTGAATTATTCGATAAATTGGTGTTGTCTAATATTGAAAGCAAGGATTTGGCAAACCATAAAATCATTCGCCAATTATGTGTGATATTTATCAAGACAAAAATCACTTTTGAGTGATTATTTACTCGTTAAATGGCTATCTTAAATTAGAGTAAAAATAGACGAATACTTTACGTAAGTTTACAAATTTATGTCGAGTTAAAAAAAGAATATGACCGATGCTAGGGTCATGGCAATGCCGTGCCCTCTAGAATATATTGATGTATCGCCAGTATTATTTAAATTGGTAGTTAGAAATTAAGTATATCGGCGTAATTAAATATAACTAGCAAGGGCTGTCATTAGTCAGTAGGGGCGGGTTTATGCGAGATAATCATGCATATTTGAGGATATTTGTGAACCCGCCCTTACAGGATTTCAAGCCGAGTTACGTTTCGTAATATAGTTTGTTTTAGTTACACCAAATTACTTAAATATTGAGTAAATTAAATAAAAAATGCGGGACAAACCCGCAGTGAAAAATTATTTTTTTAGCTGGTAGTATTAGTTAACCACCACCGCCACAACCACCACCACAACCACCGCCGCAGCCACCACCACCGCCGCCACAGCTACCACCGCTACCGGTACCGCCACTACCGCTACCGCCACCAGTGCGATCGCTACTGCTGTTATTACCAAAGATTATGCCGTATAAGAATATAAGACCAAAAAATCCCCAAAATATCCAGCTAAACCAATTATCAGAAGATTCTGAACTTTGCCATCGTGAGGGTTTGATATCAGTACCAGTGCTATCAAAGTTTACCTGAACTGCTAACTCTTCCCCTGGTTCGATGGCTTTTGATGCGATCGCTTCAATAGTTTTAGTATCAACTTTGCGAATATTGGCTTCTTTACCCCAGGTTTGAAAATCTTTAATTTTTGTAGCGAATTGTTCTGGTAATTGAACTGTGACTTTTGCTTGTTTGACAACAGCTTTTCGTTCAGGAAATATAGCTTTCCAATAGACTTGTGCATCATTTTCATTGACTTCTAATCCACCAACAACACGGTATTTCAGTACAAACGTATGACTTTCTGGTGCTTTTAATGGATGTTCCCAATTAATCCAAAATTGATTATTTTCTATTTTGGTGGCGCTGTCTAATATTTGCCCATTCTCTGATACTGTTACTTCATGAATTTCATCTATTTTATCTATAAGAATATAGCGATAACGTTGATTTGTGTAATCACCAGTAAAAGTATATTTTTGGGTTTCAGTGATTAACATATCACCGTTAGTTTGTACGACGACATCAACATTGATAAAGTCCCAATAGAAAGGGACGGATTCAGCTTGGACATGATAAAGAGAAAATGTCAGGCTGAAAATTAGGGTTATTGAAAATAGAATTATTCTTTGAATTAGTTTGTTGTACATAAATCGTTTGACTCATTAATATTATTGGATATGGCTATATTTGAATTAGTTTCGCTTCTCAAAGTTGAGAAATTAATTTTGTAGTAAGAACTTCAGTCATCACTATAAATTTACTTATTTTGTACTGAAAATCTTACCCATACCAGCTTGATTATTTATCGATCAATCAATTAATCCTGCTGCTCTCGCTCGAATTTTTGTAAAAATTCTGATGTTTATCCCTTGATTTCTTAATTCATGACAATCAATACCTAAAGCTGCTTGCAATGTCTCCCAATGTTTACGTACAGTGCGTTCAGATACGCAAATATGTGCAGCAATTGCTTTATCTTGCAATCCTTCATTAAAAGCTAGGCTTAGTAGTTTTAATATTTCTGGTTTCAGGTTGAATTTTTCATAAATATCTGGATATATATAGATATCTGTAATTCCTTTAATTCGAGTAAATCCTTTTAATGCTCCATCTATTATTGAGAGCATTTCTTGACTAGTAATATTTTTATCAGCAATGACAAAGCCGCCTTGATGTTTATCAATTGCAGGTTTAATTTGCACTAGTCTTTTAACATAAGGACTTTGGACAAATATATTCAATTTAGGATATTTTTGCATTACCTGTTGTAAGAAATCCAAACCTGTCTTAGTTTGTGCTATTTCTCCTAATTTTTCTGGTAGGTAAATATCCATGATAATTAGATCGGGTTGCCAATTTACAATTTTATTAATAGCGTCATTTGCTGTTCGCGTACTGATAATATTTCCATCAGGATATTGAGTCTTTACCAATTGGGCTGTTGCATTGAGAGCAATATCATAACTATCAACTAGCAAAATTTGCAGTGATACTTTTTTTGCTAAACATTGGTTCATAGGAATAAATGCTTCTGGAAAATAAACCATTAAGCGATCGCTTTTCACCCCGCTAAAGGAATATCTACAGTTAGAGTCACAATTTCCGCAATTGTTACTAAAATTTACACAGTTTGCTTTACCCTACGCATGTTTTGCATAAAAAATAAAAATCTTATACCAATTTAAATAGAGTGGCACATAAATAAGCGGCGACGCATCTAATTTGTATATAAGACGCGGGCAAGACTTCGGCGTGAGCGCTCAGTCGAACGCTGCCCGCACTACAATTATTTTGCGTTTTTGACTTATATAAACCACATCTACTTTGAGAATCATAGTTTTAAAAGTAGTGGGAGCATCTTGCTCCCAGGGCTTCTTAGCGGGCAAGACTTCGGCGTGAGCGCTCAGTCGAACGCTGCCCGCACTACTCCAGGTTTCAAAATGGACGAGGTTTAATTTAGCTGCACAGCAGCTTATATACTAGAGGGCATGGCACTGCCATAACCCTATTATCTGTCGCATTGTTTCTCACCTATTGACAAGGAATATTTTTGGCGAAATCAAACTTCAATTGCTGATTATGTTCTTTAACAGTTAATATGGGTTGCGTGTCAATTCCTTCGCGATCGCCTGTGGCTTTAAAAATAATCTTCCAACCTTTCAGCACATCACTAGAGGCTGCTTTATTTGGGTTAATACCTGTCTCAGACAATTTCTGTTGAATTGTTTTTCTATCAATGGGTTTACCTACAGCTTGATTTCTAATAGCTTGGACAATTGCTTGCACAGCCTCGTATGATAGGGCGACTCTCCTATTTAAATCACCACCCCAATATTCATTAATCTGTTTAGCAAAGTCTTGCGCACCACACTGTTTTGGATGCCATTCACTTGCTAAAAATAAGCTTTTTGTCGCTGCTTTAGCTTGATTAATAACTTCTTGAAGATAAAGAGTATTGGCTCCTAAAATAGGTTTTTTACCATTATTTAACTTGATAATTTTAATCGCATTTTCCAATGTTTTATTACCATCAGTTCCGCCATCAGGTAATAGTACCAAAGCATCTGCCTCTTGAACCTCGGACGGAAGTTTACTAGCATCAAAGTTTGGATCTGATAAGTCAACTTTAAGAAGTATTTTTCCTTGATATGATTGGATTACCTTCTCAAATTCGTCAGTCAAATCTCGGCTAAACCATTCTTTACTGTAAAAAATGACTACTTTTGGTTGATTTCTTCGCAAATCATTAACTAAATATTGCACCAAACTTTTTGCTTCGTCTCGAGTAGATGTAGTTGTGCGGAAGAATACTTTATTGGCAGTAGCACAACTTTGTAAATTCAATACAGTGCTGGTGGGAGAAATTAAGACAAGTTCGTTTGGTGAATAAACTTTTAAAGCTTCACAGGTATTAGGTGAGGTGTAATGTCCTACTACAGCGAGAATTTTTTGATTTTGGGATAGTTTTGTAGCAATTTGTTGAGCTTGCTTTTGTTGATTGAGATCGTTAGCAATGACAACTTGTAAATTTATCCCGTTTTTAACTGCTACATCTTGAGCTTGAGCCACGCCAAATAAGATATCTAATCCAGAATTAACATTTAAGGGTGCTGCTACAGCAATGGTGTAAATTGGAAAGATAGGATTTTGTTTATGTCGCGTATTTACGAAAGCATTGTTACGATAAATTAGCACTTCTGGATCTTGCAATGCGGCTAAAGCTGTTTGACGTAAACCTTGAACTTTTTTATTGTTTCCTGCTTGAAAGCGGAGACTATCAAAAGTTTTGTATGCACTCTCATAGTCACCTTGAGCAAATTCTTTAATTCCTTGCTCTTTTAATCCAAGATATGGTTGACTCAATTTGACTGTGCTATCAGCAATTGCTTTTTCACCCAAGCTAATAAGGTTGTCTATTTTAGGTTGAATTGTTTCATCATTTCCTGGGGGTTTACAGCTTGAAGAGAAAATTGAACAGCGATTAATATAAATTAAAGTGGCTGCAATAATTCCTACGACAGCAGCCAAACCTAAGATTTTCTTAAGCAGTGGGAAAGGTGGAGGGGGAGGAGAGGGATTTGGTATCATTTCTGAGGTTTGAGTAGGCCAAACAAATTCTGGTTGATTGGGATTGAGACAAACGACAGGTAGCCAAGAAGCAGTGGGAAAAGTAGCCTTTAAAGCATCTAGGCGATCGCGTGCTTCCCTAACTGCTAAACACAGGGGTATACCTTGCGAAAATTGTCGTAAAAAGTAGAGTAAAAATTGACCAGCAATTCTATCTGGTACGGGTTCCCGCATAACTATTGAGGCTGGAACGTTTAACTGTGTCAAAAAATCTGCAATTCCTAAGCCATCACAGGAATTGAAAATTGCTAATTTTAAACCTTGACTTACTGCTCGCCTTAAGCTGGGAGTTAATGCTTCTAAAGGTAAAAATCTATCCTGACTAATTTGAATTTTTCCGCCTGTTACTTCACTAGAACTATGACCAGCAAAAAACAGAATATCCCAAACATTATCAAATAATAAATGAGCAATCTCTTCTTCTGTTGGCTCTACTTTCCAAGTAATTCTCGCTCCTCTTGCTTCCAAAAGTTTGAGAGCTTCTTTATCGGCTTCTAGTTGTAAATTTCCCTGAGAACTGCCGAATATAGCTAAAACTTTGACTGGTGTTTTAAAGGTAGCTACTTGATTGTGAAATTTAGTAAATAAGGCAAATTCAGTGTTAGGGAGTTTAGAAAATAAATCCCAGATATGCCAAGGTAGTCTCCGTAAAACATCATTATGCCGATGATTTGCAGTGTGACATCTAATGATAATCGGCACAGATTGATCGGCTTTGACTTTGATATTGGCTTGAATGCGATCGCGTAAACTTTTAAAGGCTGGATTTTGAAACCAGTTCTTACAGTAATCCTCTAGCTCTTTGGCTCTTTGTTTCCAACTATCTAAAGCTACGTTTGTTACCTGTCCGGGAACAGCTTGTAATGTTCGACTATTCTCAAGTAAGATATCTTGCCAATTTTCGTATAACTTTGGTATCAGCGACGCTGGGGGAATCTCAGTTAAATCATAGTGTTCATCAATAATTTTACCGTCTTCAAAAATTTGCACTCTAACACAAAAGCCGTCATCAAAGCTACCGCTACTAATCTCAAGTACAACAGCGACATTTTGAGGAGGTTGAATACTAGAGGAGGATAGCATCATAAACGACCTAGCGAGGATATTGGGAATTCAAGGGTTTATTATTAGATAAGCATGATTCCGCAAAACTACGCAAGAGTTAGCTAAATTAAAAAATCTTCGCTAAAGCTGGCATCATTGAGAACAACAAGGGCACGGAAGCGATCGCCTGCATCGGCTGTAAACTTGAACTGAATATAATCATCTTTCTGGCGTGATTCTACAGAAAAAAACTGCCTACCATTTTCATCTAACCCCATGAGCTTTAATCCTGATGGTAAATGAGACGATTTTTCTAAGGGATAAACTCGCAATAAAATTAACATTTTGCCATCTAATTTTGGCAAAATTCCTACCATTAAGGCTATGGAATATCCCAGCAGATAAATACCTAAATCTTTAGCATTAATTACTGGACATCCTGGATATTTTGGTTCTATTTCCCACAATAACTCAGCAGCTTGCCAGCGAATTTCATCATCCCCAGTTGTTTGGATAAGTTTTACCAAAGCCTCTTGAGGAGTGAGATATAAATCACAATAATCTCCACGATAAAGTTCCTCAACTCTTTGGCGCATTACAACGTTACCTCCATTTTGCAGTTGCTGTTGTGGCTGCTTAATTAATGTTTTCGTACTGCGAAAATTGCTGAGTAATTTTGGTGCAGGTTGCCAATCAGATTCAAATCTATGTTGTAGCCATTGTGTCAGTTTTACAATTGGTGCTGCTGCTGGTTCTAAGGTTAAACGCTCTAGCAATAAATCCAATGATTGAAAATAGCTACGGGGTAGTTCTGTTACAGATATAGATTCAACAAATCCTAAAATGTGCCCTTCTTGGTAAGGTTCATCGAGTTGCACGATCGCGTAACCAATGCGTTCTGTCCAAACTTCTTGTGGGATGTGACATTTGCGATCGCGCTGACGCAAGCAACGACATTCTAAAAAGCCTTCCAAACTAGGAATATACAAGTCCGCAATATTTTCGATCAGGCGTTCTAGGGGATTCCAGCTATGACTGAGTTCTAAATCGCTGTCGATACCTAATAGTTGTAAATAACGCCGCATGACTAATACAGCCAAGGTATTGCGGTAAACTTGTTGCGATCGCTCTTCGGTTAGTTGCTGTTGCGCAAATTTGTAAGCTTTTATTCGATCCGTTGCTGTAATTGCAATTGCAATCTGCGGAAATCTTTCTGCGGTATTTATCATGATTTGTTCGTTGTCATTTGTCAGAGACGCGATGAATCGCGTCTGTACAATTGTCTCCCCAGCCTCTAGCCCCTAGCCCCTATTCCAACAACTGTTTTAAATGGGAGAAACATCTTGTGCGACAAAATCTCCTCACTGCTGATGGTTCGATTGCATATTCTTGGGCGATCGCATTCCAAGAAAAATTTCCGGAATCTCGTAACACCTTTAAAATATGAATCAACAAAATTTGACAGTTAACCTGGGGATAACTCTGCATTCGACAATTTTTGAAGGCTTGGGGATGATTTTGCACTAAATCTAGCCATTCTTGGATAGTTTCATCCCAGCGATCCGGATCTGGCGCTGGCGGTTCCATCCACTGATGATTTTCTGCATCTGTAACAGCATTTAACCGTCTTCTTTCTTCATCAGCTTTTTGGCGAATTACATCATGAATCGCCCAGCGCAGTTTTTGGTTAAACCAGGTGACAAAACTAGCCGTTGTTGGCTGATACTGTCCCAGATTTTCCATAAACCATACCCAAGTTCTTGATAAAGCTTCACTATATACATCTGGTGATATTCTTGCGCCGTTCCAAATTAATCGGGAAGACTTCATCATCGCGATAATGAAATCCTTCACCCGCTCTGGATTCTCGGCTTGAGATAATTGTGCAAATAACCATTGACGCGCCGGAATATCATTCATAATTTCCTGGAGCGTTTTTTGTTGCTGTAATAACCTGCTTCTGGGCATTGAGTTATTTAAAGCAGCTTCCAGCAAGCCAATCAAAGGAGATTCCTTCAAGTCATTAGACATAAAAGTCATCCCGACCCAATTAATATAGGTTGGAATATCATGACAATTGCGAACCTCCTTTCACCTGTTTGATAGCTTATCGGCGTTACAGGTAGGAATAATTCAAATTATTTACAAAACTTTATAAAAAAGAAAAGGAGGACAATTGTAGAGACGCGATTCATCGCGTCTCCGAGAAATGCCCAATGCCCAATGCCCCATGCCCAATGCCCCATACCCAATGCCCAATGCCCCATTACTGCTGAAGTTGTTGTATAAAAGACTGGGCTAGCTTGGCACAATTCGTCAGTCCTTGTTGACTACAAAGTGTATCAGCTTTCTCAAAATCTTGAATGGCCTCTTCCCTAGAGCCAAGTGCAGCGTAAACCCGACCGCGATTAAAGTAAGCTTGGGCAAAATCTTTTTTATGTTCGATTGCTTGAGTGAAATCGTCAATCGCTCCTTGTAATTTATTTTGGGCGGCTAAAGCATTACCTCGGCCATCATAGGCGATCGCGGCGATATCTGGTTTATTGGTGGTTAATTGTAGAGCTTGGTTATAATCAGCGATCGCCTTATTGTAATCTTGAAATTGTTCAATATATAAAACACCCCGGTTAATATAAGCCTGAGGATCGTTGAGATTTAAGTCTATTAACTTAGTAAAATCTGCCAATGCTCCGTCTTTATTTTTTAAATTACGCCGCGCATTAGCTCGATTTAAGTAAGCATCACCATACATCGAATTAAGCTTAATGGCTTGCGTGCATTGCTCTTCGGCTTTCTGGGGTTGTTGTAGCAGTAAAAGTGCAGCACAGTGACGACTATAAGCTTCAACATAATTTTTCTTTAATTCAATCGCCTTGCTTGCATCTTCAGCCGCACGCTGAAAGTTACTCGCCATAAAGTGAGCATTTGCTCGTTGATAATATGCTTCCGCATACTTAGGATTAAGCTTGATAGCTTCTGTGAATTCTCTAATAGCTCCCGACTTATCTTTTTTCTCTAATTTTTCTAGTCCCCGTTTATAAAACTCTACAGCTTTGGTTGTCGGTAACTGAAGATATACAGCAAAACCAATTCCTGCAATTGCAATTACTCCGATTACCCCAATGACAATAGATGCTATAACGGGAATTTTTAACGATATTGGCTTATTTTTACTAATTTTTGTGGGCAGTGG
The DNA here is from genome assembly GCF_963889195.1 of Calothrix sp. FACHB-168. Classification (NCBI taxonomy): domain Bacteria; kingdom Bacillati; phylum Cyanobacteriota; class Cyanophyceae; order Nostocales; family Calotrichaceae; genus Calothrix; species Calothrix sp. FACHB-168. The sequence goes on along the minus strand of NZ_CAWPNJ010000074.1, from coordinate 192,130 downwards.
CGAAAAACCTGGAGAGTAAGCCGCGATTGTACTTAAATCTGCCAGTACTTCACTAGCTGCTTGGTAACGCTTGCGCCAATCAGTCACAACCATTTTATCAATCACATCTGCTAAAGCTGGACTAACTTTAACTTGGTTGCGCCAAACTATTTCGCCAGGTGTAGGACTGCTGTTACCGCGCAGTTTTGTTAAATCATGGGCTGGTAAACCCAACAGCGCTTGGATCGCAATCATTCCCAAAGCATAAATATCACTGTTGAATTGGGGAAAACCATGAAATTGTTCCATTGGCATATAAGCCGCAGTTCCAACAGCCGCAGTGGGTGTCAATTGTCCATGCGGAATTTGCGCGTTGATTTCTTTGACAGCACCAAAATCAATTAATACCAATTTTCTATCAGTAGAGCGGCGCATTAAATTAGATGGTTTAATATCGCGGTGAATCACTCCCTGACTATGTACAAATACTAAAATGCTTAAAACTTCTGTTAATAGCTGGGTAACTTGCTGTTCATGCCAAGCTTGATGTGGTTGTATTTCTTGGTGTAAAGGATGACCATCAATTAATTGCTGAACTAAGTAAAATTCTTTATCTTGCTCAAATTCTGCTAATAAAGTGGGTATTTGGTCATGTCTACCCAATTTTTCTAATATTTCTGCTTCTTTTTTAAATAATCGGCGTGCCGCACTTAAGGCTAAAGGGTCTTGGCTTGAGTAGCTCAGCTGCTTAACCACGCATTGCGGATGAGTTGGACGCTTGAGATCTTTTGCCAAAAAGGTTTTTCCAAAAGCCCCTCCGCCCAAGACTTGAACTATTTCATAACGTCCGTCCAAGAGTTGACCGATCATGGTATTTTTGCTGCTACTGTTAGCTAATTTTAACACTGATAATAATATTTCGTACTGAAATAAAAATCAGCGATCGCGATCGCATTCATCTTATTTTTCCAGCATAAGTGAGAAAATAAGATATTTGGACTATCTTATCCGTAATGTGCCAAAAGCTGCCACAAATTCAGTATTTTACAACAACCAAACATTTAACAGCTTCATGTACCCGTGTATCTTCTGAGACTGGGCTTGCTGCTGAAAGTTTGTAAATAATCAATAAATAATTAAGGTGAACTACCTACACTGACCTGACGGTACAGTGTAGGCTTCCCAATTCAATGGGGATTGCCTCAACCTTCGTAGATTTTTTACGTCCCGAAGTTTTTGGTCTTATATCCCCTCCTGGGGCAGAAGCGCTAGTATAGGTAGGCGGAAATGAGCATACCATTGTAGTGCGAGCATCTTGCTCGCTGACAAACGCGAGCAAGATGCTCGCACTACTCTAGATTATCAAAATGAATTTATAAAATGGTATGGTTATTTACGCCATGCAGCACTAGTTCCTAACGCCCAAAGTCGCAATCCTTCATTTCTAATATTTATTGCAGCATTGATATCTCTATCATGCTGTTTTTGGCAGTGAGGACAGTCTACAAACCTTACACCCAATGAATCATAACCATGTTGCAGCATTGGGATTGGTAGCAAAGTTTCACTACAAAGTTGAGAAGATGGGAAGAAACGACCTATTTCTTGGTAGGTATGACCAAATCTTTCAGCTTTGTTCATCTCAACACTGACCTGAGTACAGGTACAGTGTGAGCCTTCTTGCTGTTTAAGGTAAATATTTTTGCACGACAATCCAACCAGTAAGCGATACCCAAGCAAAACCGATAAATAAAATAATATTGATAGTGATATGTAAATTTCTGATCCAAGGTCTTTCAGGGGTAATTTGCGTAGCGCTGAAAGCCGAAAGCAAAACTAAGACAACTACTAATAATCCAGCAACCAAGTGTGATGAGTGACCAAGGGAACCAAAATGACCCAAAGTCCCGATAATCCCAATGGCCAGCAATAGCAACACCAAGCTGACCATAGTAATACCCATAGTAAAGTGAAGCGATCGCATTCCCCCCAACCCCCGATGAAACATCGGTAAACTCGGAGGCTGTTGCAAATTTCTCGCCTTATACATCCAAAAGCCAGTCGTCGCCAACATTACGTATGTCAGCAAGGATAACCCCATCGACCAAGCCGCTATTTTCCACAACCAAAGAAAAGAAGGCAAATTCATACATTGATTGTAGAGTACAACGCCAATTAGGAGGCAGGGGGCAGGGGGACAAGGAATTTTAGATTTTAGATTTTAGATTTTAGATTTTAGATTCAAACCCAATCCAAAAGACGCTCGCGGACTCGCTAACGCTGCGCTATCGCAAATCCAAAATCCAAAATTGAATTGCCCAATGCCCAATCAACAAAAAAGGCTGCTGAACCCAGCAACCCTAAAATTTGAGAAAAAAATTTTTTTAATCAATTGATGCTAAACCAGCTACTGATAATGGTTTTGTTGTATCTTCAATTTTTGTATTAATTGGCTGCACCAGTGGATTTTTATGAATAGAGCCTATTGTTACATCTGAGTTGTTACTTGACTCATAAGTACCATGCTCATTAATTGCTAGGCGTATGCAAGGTATAGTATCCGATAAAATTGCACTTGCCATCATCCCCGTATGAATTTCCATTTGACCTTCTCTAGGGGCTTCAAACACGAGCCTTTGCCCAGGAAAAACAACCCTTTCAAAATACCAATTGGGAATATTTGTGATGCGGGCAACCTGGATTTTGCTCGTGGCATTTACGTAGCAGCAGAGAATTGTCCCCGATTGCTCAGGTGGTAGTGGATCTAGTATTTGAGCCATAACTGCTGAGGAGCTTTACGCCACAATTTTACATTACACTAGCAAAACTAACATTGAGCGATCCCCACAAGCTGTAACTCCGACTACCAACTGCATATTTCTGCATTATTTCTATCTAAAGATAGGTGTCTAATATAAAATTTTTGTAAATATTTATTATTTCTGTACAATTATACACTATAAAAGAAGTTTTTCATATTGATTTTTTGACAAACGCTTTGCCAATTCTCAATCCCAGTCTTGAAAAATATGGCATGGCAACGATCCCCTCACCTTTGCTTCGCCACCACAAAAATTTTTGCTTGATCTCTACCAACAGCAAAACATGACGATTCATCGCTTAATGAAGAAGGTGAATGTTATGGTAAAGCTATATGAAACATATCTTTATAAAACCAATCTCATGGATGTCATAGCTATGAGATGCGCAGCAATTATAGCTATTTCCCCGGTTACCACGAGAGGGTTGACTTTGAGCGGACGGTAGCTGAAATCTCCAGCGCGATCGCCATCAAAGAAAACAAGCACAACTTACACAGACAGTTTAATACTGGATGTCTCTTTCACTTTAGTTTCTCCACACAAACGACAAGATGGCAGTTGACGCAAGCACAATGGAAAATCGAATTCTTTACGTTCGCCTTCCCTGTAACCCCATCTTTCCCATTGGGGTTGTCTACCTAAGCGATCACGTTCACAAACAGTTTCCGAATATCGAACAACGTATTTTTGATTTGGGATCTGTACCACCGTTAGATTACACATCAGCTCTAGAGCGATGTATAGATGAATTTCAACCCACACTATTAGTATTTTCTTGGCGAGATATCCAAATATACGCTCCTGTTGGTGGTCGTGGTGGTAACCCTCTACAAAATGCTTTTGAATTTTACTATGCGAAGAATCCCCTAGTGAAATTACGCGGCGCTTTGGGGGGATTGCGAATTTTTATCGCTTACTACGTAGAATTATGGCGAAATTTGGGATTAATTAAACGCGGTTTAAAACGCGCCCAAAAATATCAACAATCCGCCCGCGCAATTGTTGGTGGTGGTGCAGTTAGCGTCTTCTACGAACAGTTGGGTAAAAGTTTACCGTCAGGGACAATTATCTCTGTAGGTGAAGGAGAAACTCTGTTAGAAAAATTTTTAAGTGGGAAAGAGTTTCGGGATGAACGCTGCTATGTTGTGGGTGAAACTCAACCCCGACAACGGCTAATTCACGAACAACCCACCCCACTGGAAAAATCTGCCTGTAACTACGACTATATTGAAAGCATCTGGCCGGAATTTAACTATTATCTCCAAAGCCAAGACTTTTATATCGGCGTGCAAACCAAACGCGGCTGTCCCCATAACTGCTGTTATTGTGTATACACCGTAGTCGAAGGTAAACAGGTACGGATTAATCCCGCAGATGAAGTTGTGGCGGAGATGCGCCAATTGTACGATCGCGGAATTCGCAATTTCTGGTTTACTGATGCTCAATTCATCCCTGCTAAGAGATTTATCGATGATGCAGTAGAACTGTTACAGAAAATCGTCGATTCTGGGATGACAGACATCCATTGGGCAGCATACATCAGAGCGGACAACCTCACACCCGAGTTGTGCGACTTGATGGCGAAAACTGGGATGAATTACTTTGAAATCGGGATTACCAGTGGTTCTCAAGAACTCGTGCGGAAAATGCGCATGGGTTATAACCTGCGTACTGTCTTACAAAACTGTCGCGATTTAAAAGCTGCTGGTTTTAATGACTTAGTTTCTGTCAACTACTCCTTTAACGTCATTGACGAACGTCCCGAAACCATCCGCCAAACCATCGCCTATCACCGCGAACTCGAACGGATTTTTGGCGCAGATAAAGTTGAACCGGCTATTTTCTTTATTGGCTTACAACCCCATACCCACTTAGAAGAATATGCCTTTAAAAAAGGTATTCTCAAACCAGGGTATAATCCCATGAGCTTGATGCCTTGGACAGCCAAAAAACTTTTGTGGAATCCCGAACCCCTTGGTTCCTTCTTTGGCGAAGTCTGCTTACAAGCTTGGCGACAAAACCCCAATGACTTTGGGCGCGAAGTCATGAACATCTTAGAAGAGAAATTGGGTTGTGCTGATTTAGAGGAAGCACTATCTGCACCAATTGAGAAAAACGAGAAACAGTTGGTAGGTGTTTAATGAAAGCGGCGGGAAACTCCGATCCTTGGGTGGAGCGCCTGGGGCATAGGGCATAGGGCATTGGGCATAGGTAATTTCTTTGCCCCATTCCCCATGCCCAAAAACTCCATCCCCTGGTGGGTGGAGTTTTTCATTTTTGAACCGCAGAGAACACAGAGAACACAGAGTTAAGAGCAAAGACTTTTACCGCCAACGCTTGATATAGTGTTGATTTTCTTGATTGAGACAATCTTAATTAACAGATTTTTTGTACTAGTGGACTGTCTAGACTAAAGTAGTGGATTAGTCAAACTCTTGTGGGATGGGCGTCCTGGGCGGACAAGATGTCCACCCCACAAAAAAATCACTCTTTCCCATGCCCAATGCCCAATGCCCCATGCCCATTTTCTAGCTAGAGTGAGTCAGAATAGCGATCGCGTAAAATAATCAGCAAGCCAATTTCTGCTGTTTTTGGCAGATAAAGTTGTTCTCGCTCCATAACAGCAACTTGAGCAATAATTTCTGCTATATAGCGTAATTCGTACCTCAAAAAGTAAACTTAAAAGAGTTATAGATACAAATTTACAATTCTTTACTTTATCCGCCTTGGCGGTGAAATTAAATAAACCTCATGTTAGAAGGCTCAATACTCCAACAATTAGAAAGTATTCATCGCCGTAGTACTAGACCAATTCGGTTTGGCGTGTACTACAAAAATACCCTAGTTGCCTTGTGTCATGCCCTAGAAGACCATATCCTTAAAGATGATGGTCAGCCATTAGTGATAACTGCCTTCCAACGGGGTAAATGGTATCTCCAAGAAGCAGAAAGATACGCAGACATCGCTCAATACAGCCGCCAGATAGTAATTATGGCAGCCCCCGATGGTGGCTTTGGCGAACATCCTACTAGTCAACTAGCTAATGTAGACTTAGTTGCCTTAGATCCAGGCGATGCCGTAGCTCAAGAGTGGCATCTAATAATTCTTTCACCTAAATACACAGCAATGGTAATTTGTCAAGAATTATCAGAAGCTGATTATGGTAGTGGTGGCTTACCTGCATCGGACTTAGAGCGCAAATTTTACGGTTTATGGACATTTGAGCCAGAGTTAGTGAGAGAGACAGCAGAATTAGCGATCGCTCATATTAAACCATACAACCCCGAACTCGCAGACAAACTCACCGCCCAGAAAAACTCCATTCAGCCAAGCTATGTCACCCCAGAAGATTTGAGTACTGTTGTCTCCCTGGTGGTACATTACCTGCAAGATGGGCAGGAACATTTACCCGTTCCCACAGCCCCGCGTCAAAAAGTCCTAGATAACAACTTGGTTTCTAACGAAATTCAAGCATTTTTGCGGATGGCGCAATTAATCGATTTAGCAGATATTAATAACCCAATGGCGGCGGCGGAAGTCGTAGCCTTATCAGAAACAATGGGGCAGCTGTTAAACCTCCCCGCATGGCAAATTAAAAGATTGCGCCTAGCCGCATTACTACACCGCATAGATCCTTTACAAAAAGCCGAAAGCGTTCTCGTAGCTGGTAGTTCTAGACGTTACCCAGAAGAATCCGCTAATCCTCCCTTAAGCTGTCCCCTAGTACCAGGCGCACAAGTATTGCGCACCATGCCCAGATTACGCGCAATCGCCCAAATTATTACCCATCAAACCGAATGGTGGGATGGTACAGGCGAACCAGCAGGTTTAGCTGGAGATGAAATACCTCTAGAATCGCGAATTTTATCTTTAGTCGCAGACTTTCAATGGCGAGTTAACCAGAAAAAATTAGCTCAAATCAGCCCCGAAGAAATTTTTACTCAAGCTTTAGATGAGTGCAAACAACAAGCAAACCGCTTTGACCCTAAACTAATAGATACCCTAAGTTTGTTAGTCATGGGTTTGCAACAAGGACTCGACTTAACCCTCATAGAAACCAAAGTCAGTGCCGGTATGTGGCTCATAGATTCCCGATGGGATAGCCAAAGCAAGACTAGTCAGGAAATTGGTAGTTACCCTCAATGAATATCGAAGCGATTAAATTAGGAAATCTCAAACAACTTTCAGGGGCAAATTTAGAAGACGAAGAACTCTGTCAACTAGATTTAAGCCGGATTAATCTTGCAGGCGCTACCCTTGTTGGTACTAATTTCACAGGTTCCAAACTCGAAGGCGGGCATTTAGAAGGCGCAAATTTGATGGGCGCAAACCTCCAAGCCACCGACTTGCGGGCAAATCTTATGGGCGCAAACCTCATGCAAGCAGATTTAACTGGTGCTGACTTGCGTGGTAGCAATTTACGCGGCGCTAACTTCATGGGTGCAACACTTGCTGATGTATCCTTAGCTGGTGCTTTTTTGAGTGGTGCTAATTTGATGAACGTCAATTTGCAAGGCGTTGATTTACGTGGGGCTGATTTACGCGGTACTAACCTGACAGGTGCTAATCTCAAAGGTGCAGATTTAAGCCGCGCTGATTTGCAAGGGGCGTTATTCAGTCAAGCCAATCTCGAAGAAGCCGACTTACGCGGCGCGAACCTCGCCGGGGCTAATTTTACAGGGGCAAATTTATTATGTGCTGAATTAGAAGGAGCAAATTTAAACGGCGTAAATTTAGATAAAGCTTGCGTCGTCGGCACAATTGTGGAGAAGGTTTAACTTACAGCAGTTTTCACCTATTTGAACCACATCTATCGTAGGGGCACGGCACCGACAATCTTTTGGTACATACAATAATTTTACTGATGCCGTGCCCCTACAGCGTGGTCTATTTAGCTGAAAATAGCTGTAAGTTTAATCGCAATTTCCCAAAGACTAGCAATACTAAAGAAAACAGTTTCAGCAGATTCAATTTTTTCTTTAGTTGAAACTGGTAGATTTGCATCATTGGAGACAAACCATATCAAAGTATGAGTATCCAAAAGTAATCTATTCATTCCATGTATTCTTTCATATCCTCAAGTGGCGCATCAAAGTCATCAGGTAGCGGTAAAACAAACATATCTTTCATTGTTCCCGCAACACGAAATTTCTTTGTCAGTTGTTCTTGGGTAGACTGTTTAGCGTGCTTCTCTAACAAAAACTCAATATAATGAAGCACTTCTGTCTGAAGAGATTCAGGGAGTTCTTCTAGTTTTTGTAAAATTAATGGCTCTATCATTATGTATTTTCCTGATTAATCTTTACTCAAAAAATCATAGCTGCCTATGTTGTCTAATATTAAAAATTATTAATTTTTCTTCTTCCACATCCACACTGCCAAGATACTCATAAATAATACCCCCATTACACCTTGCAAAGGATTATTATTCACCCCAGTTACCCAATCAGGAACTTGACCAGAATATTTAATTAATTGACCAACATTAATAATGTAATATCCCCCAACCAAACCCCCATGCAATCCTATTGGTAAGCCCAGCCTTCCTCTACGCCAACGTTTACCCCACACTTGGGTTAACCCCAATAATACTAAAGCAGGAAATTGTGGCAGAGTATGAATAATTGCTGCTAATGGTTTAATAAAATGCAATCCTGCAAATATAATCGCATCTGTCCATAGAGAAATATTGGGGCTGTAATTTCGCTCTAATTCATTCAACAACCAACCGCGAAATAATAACTCCTCGGCAAAACCTACGCCTATACCAACAATACAACCTTCTAAAACAATTTTTAGTAAAAATACCTGGGGTTGTTGCCAAATTAACCAACCAAAAGCCCCTTGTAAGCCAAATAATATTAAAACGCTAGTAATACCAATAGCCAAACCCCATACTAAGTCTACGCCGTTATTGCGGGAAAATTCTAAACCATAATGCTGTAGTATATGCGGTTCTTGATAAACATATTTACCCCATATTTTTAATAAGAAAATAAACTCTACATAGAGCAATACCATTGTTAATATACTTACTAAATTAGCATCCTTGACTAGTAAGTATATTGGTGCAGCAAATGGCAACCATAGCAATAATAAGGCTAATATAAAACAACCCAGCCTTATAGGGGCAGGGCGTTGAGCTAAATGATGAATAAATTGAATTTTCATAAAAGCAAAGCCATAAATAATTTGTAATTCGTAATTCGTAATTCGTAATTCATAATTAAAGATAAGTCTAGACTTAATCTTTGAGGATAGAAACCCACACTGATGTTTAGTAAGTAGGTAATGTTACCTCAGCATATTACAAAATGTAAAAAGCTGGTAACTTTGATTAAAGACAAAAGTTATCTTGCAATTGTGCCTACCTACTTGATTACGAATTACGAATTATCAATTACGAATTATTTTTATTCATCAGGTTCAATTGTGCTACTTAAACCATGACTTTTTAAAGTTTCACAGTAGAACTCAGCATGTTCTTGCGCACAAGTAATCACTAAAGCTAGCCCGTTATGATGGGCTTCCATCATAATGCTCACAGCTTGGGGCTGACTGAGGCTCGGCACTGTAGTCATTAGTACCTGCACCACGTACTCCATAGAGTTGTAGTCGTCGTTATGGAGCAAAACGCGATACTGAGGCGCGAGCTTGCGGGTTGTGGAACGCTTCTCAATGGTTTCGACTGACACGGTTCTTTGCTCTTTCAGGTTTGCTTTACTACAACAAAGTTACTGTCAAGCGATCGCTTCACAGTTATTCACCTATTTTATAGCATTTATATCCTGATGCCTGCCCAGAAAAATTTTTGCTTTTCAAAGCCGATGACGAAAATCTAGTTTCCAACAAGGTAGGTGTAATAGTGCTAACCTAATGGTTGCAGCCGTTTTTCCTTGACAAGATTACCGCCTGCTACAAGCGGCAGATTATGGACATGAGCCTAGACTTTCAACCAGGACAAATTGTCTCTTTAAAGCATCGCGACATAATTCTTTATGCAGAAGTCATTCAAGTTGTGCTTTCCCGTCAATTGTGCTGGGTACGTCCTGTAGTGCTAGTTGATTACATCCTTGAACCACCCCATCTCACCGATTTGCGAGATGCTTCGGATTTACTCTGGCCTGTAAATTTATTTCAACCCGCCCTAGATACCGAAGTTATTGCGATATTGAGTCAAGTATTAGCCAAAGAACCGAAAACTGAACCCGACTCAGGCGCTAAACAGAAACTCCATCAATTTATGCACTTAGTTTGGCAGGAATATCAGCAGGAGTTAGGAGCTAGGGACTAGGAATTTTAGATTTTAGATTTTGGATTTTAGATTCAAATACAATCCAAAAGACGCTCGCGGACTCGCTCTAAGGGAAGCTATGCCGTTGGCGAAGCCTCTCGTTCGCGTAGCGTCTCCCCTTGGGAGAAGAGAAGGCTTTACGCTACGCTAACGCAAATCCAAAATCCAAAATTGTTTCAATGCCCAATGCCCAATGCCCAATGCCCATCATTCATACCTAATCCCCGCATCCTTGAGGCGTTGAATTGCTTCGTGCATTCGCTCGTCAGATATGGTGAGGGCGATGCGAAAAAAGCCTTCTCCTGCGGCACCGTAACCGTTGCCTGGAGGCACAAGAATGCCGCATTTGTCAAGGAGAATGTTGACAAATTCTGTGGAAGTATATCCTGAGGGTACTGGAACCCAGACGTAAAGAGTCGCTTTTGGCGGTTGAATCGGCCAGCCTAGAGATTGCAGTCCTTTGACGATAATATCCCGGCGATTTTGGTATACAGAAATTACGGATTGCAGTTCTGATTCATTGGTAGAATAGGCTGCGATCGCACTCACTTGAATGGCTTTAAATACCCCAGAATCAACGTTACTTTTTACCTGTGTTAAACCTTTAATCCCCATAGCATTACCGACGACAAAACCAATCCGCCAGCCGGTCATATTGTAAGACTTAGATAAACTGTGAAACTCAATGGCTACATCCTTAGCACCGGGAATTTGGAGAATACTCGGCGGTTTATAGCCATCGTATGCCATTTCTGAGTAAGCGTTGTCATGGCATAGCAAAATATCGTATTGCTTGCAGAAAGCTACCAATTCCTCAAAAAATTCTATTGTTGCTAGTGCCCCTGTGGGATTATTTGGATAGTTAATCCACAACAGTTTTGCTTGACGGGCTACTTCTTCGGGAATCGCCGTTAAATCGGGTAAAAATTGATTCTCTGCCTTTAAAGGCATAGTATAGGGTTCCCCACCTGCAAATAATGTTGCAGTTCGGTAAACAGGATAACCAGGATCGGGTATGAGGGTGTAATCTCCTGCTTCCACAAAGGCGAGGAAGGTATTATGAATTGCTTCTTTAGAACCAATAGAAGACACAACTTCTGTATTGGGATTTAACCCAGCTACTCCAAACCGTCGTTCCATCCACTTAGCTGCTGCTTCCCGGAATGCTTGAGTACCTTGATAGGGGGGATAGTTGTGGGTGGAGGGATTATCTATCGCCTCATGCATTACTTGGAGTATATGGGCTGGAGTCGGTCTATCTGGATCGCCCACCGCTAAATTGATGATATCAACTCCCTGAGCTACGAGTTCATTTCCTTTGCGATTAATCTCAGCGAACAGATAGGGAGGAATTTTTTCTAGGCGTTTAGCGAAGTGCATGGCGAATTATCAAGAGTGCAAATGTTAATGCTCATTAGCACAGTTTACGCCAGAGGAGGGATCTAAATATTTAACTCACCCAAAATTGCCCTAGATGAGAGCAGTGGAGTTATTGGTGCAAGAGTTTTCCGAAATGAATATTGAGAATGCTGAAGTTATATAGCTCTAGGTAGAGAAAAAAAATGCCAATTCGCACAATAATTGATTGTTATCCCCAGCTCGGAACTAATTTAATTCTGCCGGCATCCATCTCTGCCATTAATAATTCCAGAGCTTCATAATCAACATCAGATATATAACCCATTTGTGTTAATTCTGAGTTGATTTCATTTTCAATTTCTGGGGTTAACTTTTTAATATCCAGAGCCTTTTCTACTAATTGCCGAATAACATGTTTAGTTCCCATAAAGTGTAAGCCAAATTGTATTTGCTCTTAATTATCCAAGATAAAGTTTGGTATAAAAAGTGATCTGAACCCATAATCCGTTGTGATCTAGGTCACAATGATATACCAAGGGACTTCACAATTAAACTCAGTATTTACCGATGTTCAGCAGAAAATTACCGGATTTTCACGGAAAGGCTAACCCGATTATAAATCAACTTCAACAGCAGACAAACTAACTTTCTCAGCATAGTTACTTATGTTAATCTGCTGCTATAGTTGACTATGTTGATTGTTTTTTAACTTTGAATAAAAAAAAGTATATATACATACAATTTCCCATGTATTTAGGACAATCTTTAAAAGACTACGTAAGTGAGTAAAGATTCAGCAAAGGAACATCAGACAATTGGCCGATGTAATGAAAAAAAGTTTATGTTCAAATACATCTCAGCTAGAGTTTACTGTTCAATAACTTTAATTAGGATTTGATTATGCAAGCGGTACTTACGTGTCCACAAATTACAGTTATTCGTCCCCAAGGTTGTCTCAATGCTACTAATGCGTTGGAATTTGAGCGGGAGCTGACTACCGCTTTGGCAAAGGACGATACCTCCACTTTGGTAGTGGACTTAGCAAAGGTAGAATCTTTAGACAGCGCAGGTTTGATGGCTTTAGTATCGGCTTTGAGGCTAGCGGGAACTTTAGGCCGAAGTTTGCGTCTAACCTCTGTTTCTGCGTCAATAAGAATTATTTTTGAATTGACACAATTAGACCAAGTATTTGAAATTTTTTAAATTAAATCTGGATAAACAGCAATATCGCTGAGGGAGATGGCAAAATATGGGAAACAAGGCAGGATTTTCGGTCTTGAATCCGTAATTTACCCGATCTCCCTCATCAAAGCTTCAACAAGCTGGCGGTTTGCTCTTCAAACTTTAATTTTCTCTGTATGTAACAGAATTGTAAGTTGCAGCGCATATTTCTGTGAAATGACCTAATCAATGCTATGTTTAGAGGTGAGTAGCTGTAATTAAGGTAGCTAGAAGATAGCACAGTGGCTGTTGCAGTTGAAAAATTAATCACACCGGATATTTTTAAGCCAGCGCGTTACTTAGGTAATGAGCGTTTAGCAATACACAAACCTTGGGAAACGGCAACAATACGCTGGGTGCTTACCTATCCAGAAGTATATGAAGTCGGCTCGTCCAACTTAGGACATATCATTCTCTATAACATTTTAAATGCCCAGCCGCGACAGTTATGCGATCGCGCTTACCTACCCGGCCCGGATTTATCAGCGAAACTCCGACAAACAAATACACCGTTATTTGCTGTCGAATCGAAGCGATCGCTGAATGAATTTGATATTTTGGGCTTTAGTCTCAGTTACGAGCTGGGAGCCACCAATATTTTAGAAATGTTGGATTTGGCAGGCATACCCCTAACCTGGCAAGAACGAACAGAGGGCAATTACCCCCTAATTTTTGCTGGTGGACAAACAGCAACTTCTAATCCCGAACCTTACACCGACTTCTTTGACTTTATTGCCCTCGGCGATGGAGAAGAACTATTACCAGAAATTGGCTTAGTTTTAGAAGAAGGTAAACAAGTCGGGTTGAGCCGGAAAGAATTGTTGCTGGACTTAGCCCAAATCCCAGGTGTATATGTACCCCAGTTTTATCAAATGGCAGAGGATGGTTCGGTACATCCGATAGAGCCAAATGTTCCCAAACGCATTTTGCGCCGGGTGGCTACCCCCATCCCGGCTTATTCCATTGGGCTAGTTCCCTACGTCGAGACAGTACACGATCGCCTAACCATTGAAATTCGCCGGGGCTGTACTCGTGGTTGTCGCTTTTGTCAACCAGGAATGCTTACCCGTCCCGCCAGAGATGTCGCCCCCGAAAAAGTCGTCGAAGCCATTGAAGCGGGAATGCGGGCGACTGGTTACAATGAATTTTCCTTGCTCTCCCTGAGCTGTTCTGATTATTTAGCCCTCCCAGCCGTGGGGATGGAAATTAAAAATCGGTTAAAAAATGAAAATATTACCCTGTCTCTCCCTAGCCAAAGGGTAGATAGATTTGACGAAAATATTGCCAATATCCTGGGCGGTACCAGACAAGGCGGGTTAACCTTTGCCCCAGAAGCGGGAACCCAGAGAATGCGAGATATTGTCAATAAAGGACTGACCAATGAAGAATTGCTCAGGGGGGTAAAAACAGCTTGGGAAAATGGCTGGGATAAAATCAAGTTGTACTTTATGATTGGTTTACCGGGTGAAACCGATGCCGATGTCGTCGGTATTGCCGAAACCGTCAGCTGGTTACAGCGTGAATGTCGAGGACAAGGTAGAAGACCGCTCAACTTTAATATTACGATTTCTAACTTTACGCCCAAACCCCATACCCCCTTCCAATGGCACTCAGTGGCGACAGCAGAATTTGCCCGCAAAAAGCAGTTATTGCGGCAAGAATTTCGCCGGATTAAAGGAGTCAAGCTAAACTTTACTGATATCCGGATTTCTGCAATGGAAGACTTTATAGGCAGAGGCGATCGCTCTTTAGGCAAAGTCCTCCGCCGAGCTTGGGAGTTAGGAGCAGGAATGGATTCTTGGTATGACAGTGTAGATAAAGCTTTTGCCGCTTGGGGGGAAGCGATCGCTGAAGCAGGTCTAGACTGGAAATACCGTCAAGTAGAACAGGGTGAATGGAACCTGTTTCATCAACAAGACAATCAATTAGAGAAGGCGGCGACGCTAAAAGACAACGATCGGGACAATTCCCTGTCAGCAACTTCCACCGTTTCCCCTTCCCATACAACCGCCCTTGATGTACCCTTACCTTGGGATCACATTGATACCGGAATTGACAAAAAGTGGCTGAAAGAAGATTTACAACGCGCCCTAGAAGCCGCAATTGTTCCAGACTGTTCTTTTGATGGCTGTTCTCATTGCGGTGTCTGTGGCACCGATTTTGGTCACAATATCGTCATCGAGCCACCGCCCATCCCGGAATTTGCTGGTGAGTTTGTGCCCAATACTACTAAAGTCCAACGCTTGCGCGTCTGGTTTGGTAAGCAAGGTGACATGGCTTTAGTCAGCCACTTAGATTTACTCCGCCTGTTCGATCGCGTGGTGCGCCGCGCTGGTTTACCCATAGCCTTTACTGGCGGGTTTCATCCCTCTCCGCGTATTTCCGTAGCTAATGCCTTAGCTTTGGGAGTAACAAGCAATGGTGAAATAGTAGATTTTGAATTAACGCAGTTAATGGCAGTGGAAACTTTCCGCGAACATTTAACTCAAGAATTACCCAAAGACATCCCTATATATGATGTCCAACAAGTGGATTTAAAAGCTCCTTCAGCTAGTCAAGCAATTGTCGCCGCAGAATATTTCATTACTGTGTCTACAATGACAGAAGTTACGCCTAGTCAATGGCAAAACTGGATTGAGCAAATTCAAGCTCAAACCGAAATTACTTACGAGCAAACCAGCAAATCTGGGAAAACCCAGGTAGTAAATCTGCGCGATCGCTTATTTGAACTGGAATTGATTGCTAGCGACAACAGCCCCACCGAGTCTACAGCCAAACTACGTTATTTAGGCAGCTGTCGTCCTGATGGCGTGTCGTTGCGTCCCGAACAAATTCTATTTATGTTAGAAATAGTAACAGGCTCAGAATTTGTTCTGTTGCACATCCAGCGCAATCGGCTAGTTTTAGGTATATAATCCGTCAAGGGTAACTGGCTAGTAGTTGCCCTAACTTGGTACATCGTGGGAATTGATTTTTGGCAAGGTTGCGTTAGAATGGGATGAAGAGAAATTTTCTGGCGCTGCATTGAATCAGCTAATTCACTACCCGATTCAGGGTCAAAAGCAAAAATATTAGAGTGCAACTTCTAGGATAGTATCCCGGAAAAACTGAGGCAGGTTAAAGAACACTCTCTCTATAGCTACTTAGTGAATTAGTCATTAATAACAGGCTCGTCGGCAACTCTTCCTCCATGCTTTTAAAACAACTGCTGAATACCTAATACTTCAACGTTAAAGGTATAGCATCAAAAATCAACCATAGATGGTTGATTCAATTGCTTAAACATATGCAGCCTTTTTGGAATAATAGCGCGTGGAAACGCCATCACACCTTCCCTAGCTCTTTAATTCAGAGCTTAGATTCACAAATTTTATTACCAGCAGCACCTTTTAAGGATTGCAGGGGCGAGAGGCATAATAAACCTCCTTTACCAGTTAGTGCTGCAAATTTTTGAGGAAATTGAATGCCAAAGCAAATTATTATCGCGGAACAGCATCAAATCGCGGCTGTCTTTTCGGAAGATCAAATACAAGAACTGGTGGTAGCCACAGGTCATCACCAAATTGGTGATATCTACCTGGGTGTAGTCGAAAATGTATTACCAGGTATTGATGCAGCCTTTGTGAATATTGGCGATCCAGAACGTAACGGTTTTATTCATGTTACTGATTTGGGGCCTTTAAAGCTCAAACGTACCGCCGCCGCCATTACAGAATTATTAGCACCACAACAAAAAGTACTGGTGCAAGTGATGAAAGAGCCAACGGGAACCAAAGGCCCAAGGCTCACTGGTAACATTACCTTACCAGGGCGCTATGTAGTGCTGATGCCCTATGGTAGAGGTGTCAACTTATCGCGGCGGATTAAAAGTGAAAGTGAACGTAACCGTTTGCGCGCCTTAGCAATTTTAATTAAACCTGCGGGAATGGGCTTACTAGTCCGCACAGAAGCAGAAGGTAAACCAGAAGAAGCAATCATCGAAGATTTAGAAGTATTGCAGAAGCAGTGGGAAGCAATTCAACAAGAAGCCCAATCTACCCGCGCACCAGCCTTACTGAATCGAGATGATGACTTTATTCAACGTGTCCTGCGGGATATGTACGGTGCAGATGTGAATCGGATTGTTGTCGATTCCAGTACCGGTTTGAAGCGAGTCAAACAGTATTTGCAAAACTGGAGCGGGGGTCAAACACCGCAGGGATTGTTAATCGATCACCATCGCGATCGCTCCCCAATTTTAGAATACTTCCGCATTAATGCTGCTATTAGAGAAGCCCTCAAACCAAGAGTAGACTTACCTTCTGGGGGATACATCATCATTCAACCTACTGAGGCATTAACAGTTATAGATGTTAACTCTGGCTCCTTTACACGTTCTGCCACAGCTAGAGAAACAGTGTTGTGGACAAACTGTGAAGCCGCCACAGAAATTGCCCGCCAAATGCGTTTACGTAATATTGCTGGGGTGATTGTAGTTGATTTCATTGATATGGAATCACGTCGCGACCAACTGCAAGTTCTGGAACACTTTAACAAAGCCCTGAAAGCCGATAAAGCCAGGCCGCAAATCGCCCAACTCACCGAGTTAGGTTTGGTCGAACTTACCCGGAAACGCCAAGGTCAAAATATTTACGAACTATTTGGTGAAACTTGTTCCCACTGCGGTGGTTTAGGGCATACAGTGCGTCTCCCTGGAGAAAGCGAAAACAGAATGCCGACACCCCCAGCAGAAATTCCCGATCGCTTTGTCTTACCCCATAGAGAGCCAAGAGAAGCAAGAGAACCCAGAGAAATCCGCGAAACCAGAGAAATCCGCGAAACTAGAGAACCACGGCTACCAGTTGCCCGGATTCCCGAACCCAGGGAAACATACGATGGCTTTGGCGAACCATTTGATACAGACTCAGACTTAAGTGCACTGAATCTGATGAATCATCCCAGCTATCAAGAAATGAGCGATCGCGATAAGCGCCGCACCCGTACTCGTCGCAGTCGCATTGGTATCGGTACTCCCAATGGCAAAGATGAACCCAGAGTAATTAACAGTCCACTCACTTATAATAGCGAAGCCGACTTAGATCTTGATGCTGATAACGAACTAGCAACAACATCAGAGATACCTGCACCTACCCTCAATAAACAAAGTTGGGGCGAACGGGGAGAACGGACGAAAATTACCAAAGTCGAGCCAGTCAAACCAGTGGTAGAACCACCGGAAATTAGGACTGTAGAAATGACCATAGAAGAGCAGGATGTTTTCGCTTTAATGGGTATTTCGCCTTTGGTGAAATTAGAGCGGGAAGTCAAAAATCCCAAATCTGTGATTATCAACATTGTCCAACCCGGACAAACGCCAACTGCATCCCCCGAACCAGTTTTAGAGCCAATTTCTGCTCCCCAGAAAACTAAAACTGAAGTTAGCGCCGTTAAATTAGCTGCACCACCAGTTGAAGTTGAACCACAACCTGTTTTACCCCAACCAGTAATCGAACCATCAGGATTTACGGATTTTGCTGATGAAGGGGAAGTAACTACTTCCACAGCCAGCCGTCGCCGTCGTCGCCGCTCTTCCGCCACTGACGGCAGTAGCTCCACCGAAGAAAGTTAATCTAAGTATGGTGAAAACCAGACAAGCTGCTGCAGATATTTGCTCCGTACCATCCCCCAGCGCATTCAATTGGCTGGAGTTATCTGACTTTTCAGGTACTTCAGCCATAGCGGGTGTAGATGAAGTGGGGCGAGGGGCGTTATTTGGCCCTGTAGTTGCAGCAGCAGTGTTACTACCTGCTGCTGCTTTGCCGGAACTAATCGCAGCTAAAATTAACGATAGTAAAAAGCTGTCTAGTTCCCGCAGAGCGCAACTAGCAAAGCAAATTTGTACCCTAGCAATAGACTGGAAAATTGGCTTCGCTACCACTGCGGAAATCGATCGCCTAAATATTTTGCAAGCTACATTGTTGGCAATGAAGCGGGCTGTGCTGAAATTGAAGGTACAGCCTGCTTTGTGCTTAATTGATGGTAATCAGTCAATCAAAGACTTATTGCTACCACAACAAACAATCGTTAAGGGAGATGAGCGATCGCTAAATATAGCCGCAGCTAGTATAGTGGCTAAAGTTTGGCGCGACGATTTGGTGCTGCGTCTAGCATCAAAATACCCCATGTACGACCTCACAAGTAACAAGGGTTATGGTAGCCAAAAACATTTACTAGCTCTGCAAAAATACGGGCCTTCGCCCCTGCACCGCAAATCTTTTCGTCCTTGTCAAATCTCATGTAGAGAAAAGACGTTTATTCCGGATTGAGAATTGGTAATTCTCCAGTGCGATCGCTCAGTCCTTGTTCTTTTGTTTGGACGCTCACCCAACGACGATAATCTGCCAACAATTGATGTAGCAATCTTTGCTTGACAGTCAACAGCACACTCTTGAGTAAACCATTACCAGTAGCTTCTAAAATTGGTTTAGGAGTAAAACAAAATGGTGGTGGTAATTCTACCTGTACTGCTAAATCCGCTTTGCCTTGTAGATGAGTTTCTGTATTGTGTTGTAATGGAGAGAGATAGCCTTTTAAATTCAGCGCAAAGCGTTGATTAATATAGTCAACACCCAGAATTTCACAACCTACAGAACGTAAATAAAGAGTTCCCTGGGAATCTGCCCATACTCTCATGTCTACAGTAGGTTGAATACTGAGTGACATAAAACTCAAAGGACGCATTTTCAAACGAAATACTTCTTCAGAGATTTGCTGAATGCGATTATTATCCACCAACGCATAAACTAGTCGCTGGGGTTGACGCAAGTAGTGCTGAATGGGAATAGGCTGCTTGGGAATAACTATTTCCACCGATTGAGAAGCAGTAAACTGGGTCGTCATGGGTAGTTATATATAATTTGTCATTTAATCTTTTTAGTTCTTTAAAAAAATTAAATTGACTGGTAAAAAGTTTAAACTTATTTGATTATAAAAATAATTGTTGCTAAAAAACTATCGCTTATGGGTAAAAACTTGATAATCTGATTACTATCTTTAGATAGAAAAATATATGCGTAGTCATTGAAATTAATGATTGACAAAATAGATAAACTATGTAAAGCCTGATGATTAATGAATAGTAAAATTACTCATTAATCCAGTGCAAGATTAAATCACAGGTTAAGAATTATCTATTTGTTGAAAATAGTTTTGGCAACCTAATTTACCCTTAGGGAACTCCAAAAAATAAATTATGCCAAATTGTAGGGGCGGGGTAACCCCGCCCCTACGAGTTGCGGGTTTGGTAAGTTACAGCAGTTTTCATGCATTTGAACCACAATCGTAGTAGGGGCACGGCACCAGTAAAATTATTGTATATATGAGAAGATTGTGGATGCCGTGCCCCTACAGTGTTGCCTATTTACCTGAAAATTGCTGTAATGATTGGAATATTTTTTTATTTGGAAATCCCTTAGTAAAAATCCTTACTCTCGTCCAGTATTTTATTGTTAATAGGAGTTTAGCAAATCAAATTCATTCTAGCCAGTTTTCAGTCATAAATAATATATGTAGCACTATCCCCGGCTATTTAAAATGTACCAGAACATCAATGTTGAGCATTTTTTGTCAATGTGTAAGTCCTATTAAATACTGACAAATTACAATTGAATTTCGGGAACTCTAAAAAATAAATATATTCCATTCAAGTCGTTGACTGTTGACGTTTCACTGTTAACAGTCAACACTCAACCGTGAACAATAACTTCGGGAATATTTTTTTACTTGCAAGTCCCTTCTCACCCTAGTTATCACTTCAAATCGCATTTTACAGCTAAAAACATGACATTATCCATCGCACATTTAGGCCCGCCAGGTACTTACGCAGAGCAAGCAGCTGTTATTTATGCTAACTGGTTAAAGCAAACTACAGGAATTGAAGCTACTTTATGTCCTTATCCTAGCATTGCCCAATCACTCCAAGCTGTTGCCCAAGGAAATACTCAATTAGCAGTTGTACCGGTAGAAAATTCCATTGAAGGTAGCGTCACCATGACAATGGATGCGCTGTGGATGTTGGATAGTTTGCGAATTCAGTTAGCGCTGATATTACCAATTACTCATACTTTAATTTCTTGCGCTACTAGTTTAGATGAAATCAAAACTGTTTATTCACATCCACAAGCTTTAGCACAATGTCAAGGATGGTTAGAGCAGTTTCTCCCAAACGTACAGCTAATTCCTAGCAATTCGACCACGGAAGCATTAAAGTTACTTAAAGAAGATACTACATCAGCTGCGATCGCATCTATGAGAGCAGCTGAACTCTACAATCTCCCCACATTAGCTACAGGTATCAACGATCGTCCAGAAAATTGCACGCGCTTTTGGGTAATCAGTCAAGGTGAAACAGACAATTCATACCACAAATCTTTAACCAGTCGGACTCATACATCCCTGGCTTTTAGTTTACCTGCTAATCTACCCGGCGCACTTGTCAAACCTTTGCAGATATTTGCACAATTAAACATCAACCTCAGTCGGATTGAATCTCGTCCCACAAAGCGATCTCTGGGAGAATATTTATTTTTCATGGATTTAGAAGCAGATGCGGATACACCGAAAATGCAATCTGCTTTGGCAGAATTAAACAGCTACACAGAAATCCTGAAAATTTTTGGTAGCTATAATATTCTGCCAATAGAAATTTAGCATGGGGCATGGGGCATGGGGCATTGATTATTTTTACACGCCATACCTTAAGAAAGTTTTCCTCATCGCCCTGATTCAGCAATGCTATGGTTTGCTATTGCTCTATAACTTTTGGTTAAATGTGTCTTTGAGAACAGTCCGGGCTGCTAAATGATTTCTAGTAGAAGTTAAGATTTCCGATTCCCGTTCTAGACGAGCAGCAGTATCTCGCATTTCTAACAATGATTGCTGTTCTGCGGCTACCCCATAAAGGTTACTAGCTACCCAATAAGATAATTCTGTGGGTAAATCGGGGACATCTTCTGGTAATTCAATATTTTGTTCTGTTAACTTGGCGGAAAGACGCACAACATCACGCAGCAGTTGTTCAACTTCAGACGCTAAAGGCCGTAAATCTTTGGTTGGTGCTTGATCTTCAATCCACTCAACTAAAGCTACGCGGTAAGGTTTTTCGCGCACATATTCTAAAATACGGAATCTTTGCTGACCTAAAGTTAACATCTTCATCCGGTCATCTGGCAGTCGCTGATAATGAATAATTTCTGCACAGCAACCAACATTAGCAATGGTTCCTTTGACTGGATCGACCATTAAAACACCAAACCTGCGATCGCTTTCCAAAATCGTGTTCATCATGATTCGGTAGCGAAATTCAAATATGTGCAGAGGTAATGGTCTGCTGGGAAAAAGAACTACATCAGGCAACGGGAACACAGGTAGTTCGCGAACTGCAATTCTAGATGAGGATGTCATAGTTACTTTGGTATAAAGTTAATCTCTAAGATTTAAAGTACTCTGCTTCTCCCGTAATTTGTTTTTATTCTATCATTTGTTTTGAATGCTAATTAAAAAGCCCTGAGGTAGATTACATCAGGGCAATGTCAATGTGAATACAAGGGTCATTGGTCATTGGTCATTGGTCATTGGTCATTGGTCATGTGTCATTTGTCAAGGTTAATGGCTATAGACTTTTGACTATGGACTTTTGACTATGGACTTTTAACTATAGACTTTTGACTTTAAAGCTTAACTTCGATATCTACACCTGATGGTAAATCCAACTTCATCAGCGCATCAATTGTTTTAGAAGAAGGTTGATAGATATCAATGATCCGGCGATGGGTGCGAGTTTCAAAATGTTCTCGGGAATCTTTATCTACGTGAGGCGATCGCAATACACAATAGATTTTACGTTTTGTCGGTAAAGGAATAGGCCCAATAGCTGTAGCGTTGGTGCGGTTAGCGGTGTCTACAATCTTCTCGCAAGATGTATCCAATAAACGACGATCAAAAGCTTGTAAGCGGATTCTAATTTTCTGCTGCTGTAGAGTTGCCATCTTTAGTTTTCTAGGTTCTGGTTAGTTAAGTTACTAGAAAGAACTGGAGACTGGGGACTGGGAAACGAATATTTCCATTCCCAATTGCCAATCCTTTCAACAAAGGGAAGATAAAGGAGCAGAGAATGATTGTGCTATCTCTGCTCCTTTTTAATGAGAGCTACAAACGGTGTTGCTATTTGAGAATCTTAGAAACAACACCCGCACCGATGGTACGACCACCTTCACGAATTGCAAAGCGCATCCCTTGCTCAATCGCGATTGGGTTGATCAATTCTACAGTCATTTTGATGCGATCGCCTGGCATTACCATTTCTGCTGCGCCGCCTTCATCGGAGGTAAAAGCTGTGATGGTGCCGGTTACATCAGTTGTCCGTACATAGAACTGGGGACGGTAGCCAGGGAAAAATGGAGTTTTCCGGCCGCCTTCTCCTTCTTTGAGAACGTATACTTCACCTTCAAATTGAGTGTGAGGTGTAATTGAACCGGGTTTGGCAATTACCATTCCCCGTTCAATATCAGTTTTCTGAATACCCCGCAGTAGTACACCTGCGTTATCCCCAGCCATACCTTCTTCGAGACTCTTCTTGAACATCTCGATACCAGTTACGGTAGTGTTACGAGTGTCTCTAATGCCTACTAATTCAACGTTATCACCAACTTTGACTTTACCCCGTTCAATCCGTCCGGTAGCAACTGTACCACGACCTGTGATGGAGAATACGTCTTCTACTGCCATCAAGAAAGGCTTATCTACATCACGCTCAGGAGTAGGAATGTAGGAGTCTACAGCATCCATCAAGGCGTAGATTTTATCTACCCAGGGGTTTTCACCGCGTTGGGTCTTAGGACTCTTGGTCATTACTTCCAAAGCTTGCAGACCAGAACCTCTAATAATGGGGATGTCATCACCAGGGAAATCGTAGCTGGTAAGCAGTTCCCGCAATTCTAATTCCACTAGTTCCAACAGTTCTTCGTCTTCCATCATGTCTTCTTTGTTCAAGAAGACAACCAAGCTGGGAACGCCTACTTGTTTTGCTAACAGGATGTGTTCGCGGGTTTGGGGCATAGGGCCATCGGTAGCAGCTACTACCAGAATGGCTCCATCCATTTGTGCTGCACCAGTGATCATGTTTTTCACGTAGTCAGCGTGTCCGGGACAGTCTACGTGAGCATAGTGGCGCTCAGTGGTTTCATACTCAACGTGAGCTGTGTTGATTGTGATACCCCGCGCCTTTTCTTCGGGTGCGTTGTCGATTTGGTCGTAGCCTTTAGCTACTGCTTGGCCCAGAGCCGCCAAGGTCATGGTGATAGCTGCTGTTAATGTTGTTTTACCGTGGTCAACGTGGCCAACAGTACCGATGTTAACGTGGGGTTTATTCCGTTCAAACTTTGCGCGTGCCATGAATGCTCGTTTCCTTTTTTAATTAAGCGTTCCCTTTGCTTTTAGCGATGATTGCCTCAGCCACGTTGCGAGGCACTTCTTCGTAGTGGCTAAACTCCATTGAGAAGATGCCCCGACCCTGGGTTTTAGACCGGATATCGGTGGCGTAGCCAAACATTTCTGCTAATGGGACTTTAGCAGTCACTTTAGCAAGACCTTGCTCAGATCCCATACCCTCAATTTGTCCGCGACGGGAATTGAGGTCACCCATGACATCGCCCAGGAAGTTCTCTGGAACTTCGACTTCGACTTTCATCATAGGCTCTAACAGGACAGGCGAAGCTTTGGTTACTGCTTCTTTCAACGCCATAGATCCGGCGATTTTGAAAGCCATTTCTGAAGAGTCTACATCATGGTAAGAGCCATCTACCAATGTAGCTTTGACATCAATGAGCGGATAGCCAGCTAAAATCCCAGATTCGCAGCATTCTTTCATTCCTTGCTCTGCGGGGCCGATGTACTCTTTCGGTACGACACCACCCACAATCTTAGAAACAAATTCAAAGCCGCTTCCTGGTTCGCCTGGTTCCAAATCGATCACTACGTGACCGTATTGACCCTTACCACCACTTTGGCGGATAAATTTACCTTCGATTTTGGAGACTGCTTTACGAATTGTTTCGCGGTAAGCTACTTGGGGCGCACCCACATTTGCTTCCACTTTAAATTCACGTAACATCCGGTCTACCAGAATTTCCAGGTGTAGCTCTCCCATCCCTGCAATCACTGTTTGGTTGGTTTCAGGATCGACGTGGACGCGGAAGGTCGGGTCTTCTTCTGAAAGCGATTGCAGTGCCTTGGATAATTTATCCATGTCATTCTTGGTTTTGGGTTCAACCGCCACCGAGATTACAGGCTCAGGGATGAATAGAGATTCCAGAATTACTGGCGCTCCTTCATCAGTAATGGTGTCACCTGTTAGGGTATCTTTCAAACCCAACGCTGCACCTAGGTCTCCAGCCCTCATTTCTTCGACATCTTGTCGTTCATCCGCTTTCAAAATTACGAGGCGGGAGATCCGTTCTTTCTTATTCTTGGTCGCGTTGAGAATGTAACTACCTTTCTTCAGGACACCTGAATAAACGCGCACAAAGGTTAGGCGACCGTATGGGTCAGCCATAATCTTGAATGCCAGAGCTGACAAAGGTTCGTTATCATCAGCACGACGCTCAACGGTATCGCCGTTGGGTAATGTACCTTGAATTGCGGGTACATCAATTGGTGCTGGTAGGTAATCTACAACCGCATCCAGCATCAGCTGTACGCCTTTATTTTTAAAGGCTGAACCGCACAGCACAGGCACAATTGTACCCGCGATGGTTCCTTTGCGCAGAGCAGTTTGAATTTCCGCTTCTGTAAGTTCTTCGCCCTCGAAGTACTTATTCATCAAATCGTCATCGGTTTCTGCTACTGCTTCGATGAGTTTGGCTCGGTATTCTGCTGCTTGCGGTTGCAAATCTTCGGGAATTTCAGTGTCCTGAATATCTGTTCCCTGATCGTTGTTGTAAATATAGGCACGCATCCGTACCAGGTCAACGATACCTTTAAATTCAGTTTCAGCACCAATTGGTAGTTGAATGGCGATGGCGTTAGCTCGCAAGCGATCGCGCATTTGCTCGTGAACTCTATAGAAGTTCGCGCCTGTACGATCCATCTTGTTGATAAAGGCGATGCGCGGTACTTTATAGCGATCTGCTTGTCGCCATACTGTTTCTGACTGGGGTTGTACGCCACCTACAGAACAGAACACGGCGATTACACCATCCAACACACGCATGGAGCGTTCAACTTCGATTGTGAAGTCAACGTGACCTGGAGTATCGATAATGTTTATTTGATGATCTTTCCAGCTGGTACTGATAGCTGCTGCGGTGATGGTAATTCCTCTTTCCCGCTCTTGCTCCATCCAGTCTGTGACGGCGGTTCCTTCATGGACTTCGCCAATCTTATGAATTATCCCAGAGTAAAACAATATTCTCTCTGTTGTTGTTGTCTTGCCCGCATCTATATGCGCCGCAATGCCGATATTGCGTACTCTCTCTAGCGGGATCGTGCGTGCCACAGTAGCCTCCTATAGTTTTCGCCTCATGATATCTTGTATATTACTCTTTGTTAAGATTCTATACTTTTACGGAAAACCGTCTTTTTTTTGAAACCCGCGATATATCGTTACCAGATACACGATATACCGCTTTTGGATTTAGTAACGATAATGAGCAAAGGCTTTGTTGGCTTCTGCCATGCGGTGTGTTTCTTCCCGCTTACGAATAGCATTTCCGGTTTCGTTGGCTGCATCCATTAACTCATTGGCTAATTTGCCTGCCATTGTACGTCCGGGTCGAGAACGAGAAAATTGTACCAGCCAACGTAGTGCTAGGGTAGTACCCCGTTCGGAACGCACTTCCATTGGTACTTGGTATGTAGCGCCACCTACTCGGCGGGCTTTGACTTCTACTAGAGGCGTTGCATTGCGCACTGCTCTTTCAAAGGTTTCTAACGCTGGATTACCAGTGCGTTCTTCAATTGTTTTCATGGCATCATAAACGATGCGTGCCGCTAGTGATTTTTTTCCATGACGCATTATGCGCCGCATTATCATGCTAACTAGGCGACTATTATAAACTGAGTCAGGCGGAACTGGGCGCCTTTGACTAACACCACGACGAGACATACTTCACCCTTAATTCGGTTTTGGCAACGAAATTATATGCTATCAGACACCGGAAACTAAAAGCGGTACGAACCGCCGCTCAAACTTCCTGAATTTTTCTTTTACAGATGCAGCCAGGTCAACCTAATTCACTTGTTACCCGACTTCAGATAAACAAGGCGACAACAGTAATAAACCTTAATATCTAGATTAAAGCGTTGCTGTCACTTTACTTTAGATTCTGGTCAAAAGTTTTGACACTTGCTCGCTTAGTGCAAAACTTGATTTGTTGACACAGACAAAAGAAGTATAACTAATGCTGCGGCGAATGCCTTTTTTTGTTCGGTGCGTCTTTTGCAACCAGACGATTAATCGTATATTTTGATGCGATTAACCGCCTAGTGACTATTTTTTCGCTTCTTTGGGACGCTTGGTTCCATATTTGGAACGTCCTTGCTTGCGGTCTTTGACCCCGGCTGTATCTAAGGTGCCACGGATAATATGGTATCTCACGCCTGGGAGATCCTTAACCCGACCACCGCGAATCATCACAACAGAGTGTTCTTGGAGGTTGTGACCGATACCTGGAATGTAAGCTGTGACTTCAAATCCAGATGTTAGCCTGACTCTTGCCACTTTGCGGAGGGCTGAGTTAGGCTTTTTAGGAGTAGTCGTGTATACTCTGGTACATACACCCCGGCGTTGGGGGCATTGCTTCAGAGCGGGAGACTTGGTTTTCTGACGCGCTTTTTCGCGTTCATTACGTATGAGCTGCTGTATAGTTGGCATGAGTTACAGCGCGTGAAGCTGCTTAGGGTCTAAGTTTTAACAAATCCTAATTATAACTTTTTTTAGGATTTCATGTCAATTGGTATTTTTGAGGGATTTTTGGGTCTGGGAATGTTCTGAATTATTGATGATTGACTATAGATTCTGGATTCATTTCAAAAGAATTTCCACAACCACAAATAGCGATCGCCTGAGAATTTTGGAAGCGAAAGCCCCCACCCATGAGATCTTCTGAATAATCTACTGTTAAGTCATTAATATATTTTAAACTATCGCCATCGATTACTGAGGGAATGCCATTGAGGTCAAAAGTGCGATCGCCTACTTTGACGGTTTCATCAAAAGACAAATCGTAAAACCAGCCAGAACAACCACCAGACTTAATTGTTAATCGAAATAAAACATTTTGTGGCTGTTTTAATTTTAGCCGCCTGATTTCACTGGCAGCTGCGGGACTCAACTGAATCATAAAACTTATTTTGAGACATTTTCAACCCGATCTTTAGAGTATTACAGAATGGGGCATTGGGCATCGGGCATGGGGCATGGGGCATGGGGCATTGGGCATTGAGAAGAAAACGACTATTGCCTTCTTAACAACTGACAACTAACAACTGACAACTAACCATAACGCAAAATCCCACCCGACAAGCAGATGGGATGAGTGGAAATAATTTTAATTTAAGAGGATTTAGCGACTTTGTTCGCCAGTGCGGGCGTAATCATCTTGATAGCGAATGATGTCGTCTTCGCCCAAGTACTCGCCATTTTGGACTTCGATTAAAACCAAGGGAATCACACCAGGGTTTTCTAAACGGTGGGCTGTACACTGAGGTACATAGGTAGATTGATTATTGGTTAATAAAATTTCGCGATCGCCACACAATACCCTAGCCGTACCACAAACAACAATCCAGTGTTCGCTGCGGTGATGGTGCATTTGCAGGCTGAGGCGGTGTCCTGGCTTAACTTCAATGCGTTTAATTTTATATCCTCGTCCTTCTTCCAACACTGTGAAAGAACCCCAAGGGCGTAATTCTGTAGCTGCAACGCCTCTAGAAGTCACAGATGAAGGTAAAGGAAGAGTGTTAGTTTGGGTTGTTTCGGAAATTTGAACCATAGTAACCTCATTTAAAGACATTAAAAACCGTCTGTACTCTAAGAACCATTGATGAGAACTCTGGTGTTACCGTGTAGTTGCGAACATCAAGAATTGAGTCGTACCTTGCCTACCATAACAAAGAGAAAAATATAGTGCAGGAAATGTGTTGAGTAGGCACAGAGGAGGGAGAGGGGGGACAAACAATTCAAAATTCAAAATTCAAAATTCGCGCATTAAGAATTCTATTTGACTTTTGCCCAATGCCCAATGCCCCATGCCCAATGCCCCATGCCCAATTCCTTACTTTTGTTCCAAGAAAATACCAATACCGTTGTGGACGCGGGCAGCAGTATTAGGGGAACGGTCAAGCAATTGCCCACCTAGATAAAGACTGGTGGAACTGCCACCGTCTAAATTGAGAGCATCTACACAACCTAGAAGTTGCATGAGTTGAGCATGTTCCGCTAAAGTTGGGCCGGGGCCGCCTGCACGGTTGTGTGTGGCTGTAATCATCAATTGACCTGTACTATTGGTACAGATACCACTGCGAATTGCTTTTTCCGCAATAAAGGCATCACTGAATCTTTCGGCTTTACCATCAAGGACAATTTGACGATTTTTGATGAGTAGCGGCCCTGCACCGATAATGTTGGGATAACGACTAAATTCACTAGAAATTGTGGTGCTAGTAATGTTTAGTACGGTACCTATTGGTAATTGGGCAGCAGTATTGACAGCGTTACCTCGAAAAACAAGCAGGTAGCCATCAGGGGGAATAGGAAAGCTTGTTTGCCCAGCTTTACCACCCGGTAATTGAGTGATAACTTGCTCTTTCTGGACTGTCAAGATGATTTCGTTATCTGAAAGGGGGGTGTAAGACTGTCCCCAAAGCCGAGTGTAACGGGCTATACCGCTTTGAATATAGGCACTGTTAAGGAATAATATTGGCGATCGCAGATTATTCGCTGTTGTTAATGTTTCTTGTAAGGTGAGGCGATCAAAGTAAAATTCTCCGGCATCATTCCAAGCGATCGCGCCTCGGTTTAAGATCGGCCCGGATATCCATTGACCATTTTGGCGAATTGCACCTAAAGGTAAGCGATTATTGCGGTTAAAGTAACCAGCATTAATGGCGGCTGCGGCTGAATATCTCGGTGCGATTTGCAGTAAAGGCGCTGTTCCTTCTACTGCATTGGGATTGCTGCGAATGGGTTTGAGGGTTAATCCAAAGGCGCGGGGATTAATTTCTAGCCAAACCACTGGAAAGCGTTCTTTACCTAAATTAATTATCTGCTGTCGCCATCGTAATCCCCTAGCCCAGGTAATATCTTTTGCTACTAGTGCATCCGGTCGCACATCAACGATTAGGCGATTGGGGTTAGCAACAGTAGTAATTCTGGGTGACATCCCAAAAGGAATGCTCAAACTAATGACTGTTTGATTGTTGACTACCTCCACTTGCTTAATCAAAGGTTCTGGTGCAGGTAATAACTGTTTGAGCGGATTTGGTAATGGTGCTGGTAATGGATCTGGTAATGGCGCTGGCGGTAAGGGACTATACCGTTGTATTAAAGCTGGATCGGCTATCCCATCGATGGTGATTTTCCAGATGCGATTGGGAATTTTAGCAGGTTTAGCCGTTGGCGTATCTGGATCTTGAGGACTTTTAACGGGTAACTCTTGTCTAACTTGCCAAGGTGCGGGACGATCGAGATTTACAATCAAACGAGCCTCCTTTGGAGGAGCTTCGCTAACGCCAAAACTTTCTTGATTTTGTGAGATTTCTCTGACATTGGCAGTAGGGGTAGAAATCACCAAAATGTTGCCATTGGCTTGGATTTGCCATCCTGCTGTCTGCACTAAATTTGTAATATCTAAATAGCGGTATCCTCTTTGCAGCCAAGCATTTAAAGAAATTTGGGTGTTAGTGGGTGAAAACCAATCTATTGGTTGTTCGACAGGATTGTTAGTATTTAATAAATCCACTCCGATTAATTGCCGGAGTGCGCCGTCACTGATGTAAATTGTCGGTTGATCTGCGTTTCCCGGACGCTGTAACCAAGCGCCTGCAACAGTCCGACCATTCAGGGAAATTTGATTGCCATAGATGATACCCCCAGATCCGGGTATTGTAGAAACCTCTGGTTTTACATTTGGTGCGGGGATATTGCTTGTTGGTATCTCTTGGGCCCTGGTAAGACTGGTAGTATATAAACACAGTGCCGTAACAACTACAGGTGAGATATAAGTCAGAAACCATCTGCTATAACCCTGGTTGACAATAGCGTAACTGTATTTTTGGCGATCGCAATTCGGCATTTTTAACATTATTTACGAGATACTTGGAAAAGTGTTCACCCAAGATATAGGTTCACTTATGATGCAGAATTATTAAACAATCACGAGCTGAGTTGGAAATAAAAGTGATAGTATATATAATGGCTCGTTATCTCTTGTAGACGAAAATAACCATTTCTTCATAAAACTACTGCAACTCAGTGTTTTAACTGGCACTTTCAGCAGCCCAAGACAATCGTCATGGTAATTAATGCTGGATTGAATTATTCCCTCCTCACCGATGTTTGCTACTGTTGCTACTTGAGTGAGGTATAGCTAGTAGTGACGCCAGTGGCAATCAATAAAATCAACAAAAATTTTAGATACCAAGAGCAATATTTAGGAAGTGTCAAATGGGCATATAGTGGAATAGGCTGAATTTTCTGACTGTATTCAGGTAACTTCAGCAACTTTGCTGTCAGGTTGGTAATAACTACCTTTACCTGAAAAATCACTGTCATCGGGAAAAGAATTGAGAAAACACTTAGCTTCACGATATAAATATAAAGCTAATAGTTGAAAAGTAATTTAGCTAACTCAGCATAAACACATAAAAATAACGCGAATATTTTAACACGGGTAAACCTAATATATAGAACCGAAGTTAAATTTTTCCCCTAAATTTCGGTGTTGATATTTTTCCCCCATTGCTCAAGGTTGAGAAGTTTTTCTCACAAGCAGCAGCAAAATTCGTAACTCAGGATTTCAGGAACAGTCTATGAATAATCAACCAAGGAAGCAAGTGCAGAATATGACATTTTCAGATACTGACTCACAGGGTAATTACCAAGGACAAAGGTGGTTAGTTGAGGAACGAGATGCTTGTGGTGTTGGGTTTATCGCCCATCGCCTAAATTCTGCCAGCCACGAAATTGTGGACAAAGCTTTAACAGCTTTGACTTGCTTAGAACACCGGGGTGGTTGTAGTGCCGATCAAGATTCAGGGGATGGTGCAGGGATATTGACTGCTATACCTTGGGAGTTGTTCCAAGACTATATCCCCAGGGGGACAGAATCTAACTCTACCAGCAATTTAGCAGTAGGGATGATTTTCTTACCGCAAGAAAGCGAAGCCGCGCAAAAATCGCGGGTAATGGTAGAAAAAATTGCGGCTGAAGAAAAATTAACTGTATTGGGATGGCGAGTAGTCCCCGTACAGCCAGATACTTTAGGGATACAAGCGAAAGAAAATCAACCCCAAATAGAACAAGTCTTTTTATCTGCGGCGATAAGCGGTGAAGAATTAGAAAGGGCGCTATATATTACCCGGCGGCGGATTTTTAAAGTTGCTAAAAGCATTTCCGAAGACTTTTATATCTGCTCCTTGTCGAGTCGCACAATTGTTTATAAAGGAATGGTGCGTTCGGCGGTATTGGGAGAGTTTTATCTAGATTTAAAAAATCCTGCTTATAAAAGTGCTTTTGCTGTTTATCACCGCCGCTTTAGCACCAATACCATGCCTAAATGGCCTTTAGCTCAACCCATGCGGTTGTTGGGTCATAATGGCGAAATCAACACTTTGTTAGGCAATATCAACTGGATGATGGCGCGGGAAGCGACTTTAGCCCATCCAGTTTGGGGCGATCGCATTGAAGAATTCAAGCCTTTAGTGCATATTGACAATAGCGACTCAGCTACATTAGATAACGTCCTCGAACTCTTAGTGCGATCGGGACGTAGCCCCTTAGAAGGTTTGATGATGCTAGTTCCCGAAGCTTATCAAAATCAGCCTTCTTTGCAAGATTATCCAGAGATTACCGATTTTTACGAATATTACAGTGGTTTGCAAGAAGCGTGGGATGGCCCAGCACTATTGGTATTTAGTGATGGGCAAAAAGTAGGCGCAACCTTAGATCGTAACGGTTTAAGACCTGCACGTTACGTCATCACTAAAGATGATTACATCGTCGTTGCTTCCGAAGCTGGTGTAGTAGATCTCCCTGAAGCAAACATCGTAGAAAAAGGTAGACTCGGCCCGGGGCAAATGATTGCCGTGGATTTGACTACCAATGAAGTGCTAAAAAATTGGGAAATTAAACAACGGATTGCGAAGCAGCACCCCTATGGGGAATGGTTGCAACAGCACCGTCAAGACCTAAAGACATTGGTAAACGGTCATTTGGGAAGTACCAATGGTAATGGAAATGGTGTAGCGAATAGTAATGGCAATGGGCATGTTGCTAATAACAACGGACACATCACCCCAGAAAAGACAATAGATAGACAAACCTTGCTACAACATCAAGTAGCCTTTGGTTACACCACAGAAGATGTGGAAATGGTGATTCAACCAATGGCGATGCAAGGTTCAGAACCCACCTTCTGTATGGGTGATGATATTCCTCTGGCGGTGTTGTCAGAAAAACCCCACTTGCTGTATGACTATTTCAAACAGCGCTTTGCGCAGGTAACTAACCCGGCGATTGACCCCTTAAGAGAAAAGCTAGTGATGTCTCTCAAGGTGGAACTGGGCGAACGGGGTAACTTATTAGAAATCAAGCCAGAATATGCGAAAAGAATCAAACTCGATTCGCCCGTACTCACAGAAAAAGAATTAGCGGCGATTAAACTTTCCGGCTTTGCAACGGCGGAATTATCAACATTATTTGAAATTGCTTCCGGGCCAGAAGGCTTAAAAGCAGCCGTGGAGTCATTACAAGCTAAAGCGGCGGAATCAGTGCGGGCGGGTGCAAAAATTTTGATATTGAGCGATCGCTCTCCCTTAGGCGCAGAATACAGCTATATTCCCCCTCTGTTAGCAGTTGGTGCAGTTCACCATCACTTAATTAGTCAAGGCTTGCGGGTGAAAGCCTCGCTGATTGTCGATACAGCCCAATGTTGGAGTACCCATCACTTTGGCTGTTTGATTGGCTATGGTGCTGGTGCTGTTTGTCCTTACATGGCTTTAGATACCGTCCGCGATTGGTGGTCAGATCCAAAGACACAGCAATTTATGACCAGAGGTCAGATTGCGACGATTACCTTAGAACAAGCGATCGCCAATTATCGCAAAGCTGTAGAATCTGGTTTACTGAAAATTCTCTCGAAAATGGGAATTTCTCTGCTGTCCAGCTATCAAGCAGCCCAAATCTTTGAAGCCATCGGTATTGGTGGCGATTTATTAGCACTCGGATTCAAAGGTACAGCTTCCCGCATCGGTGGTTTGAGTGTTAGTGAATTGGCGCAGGAAATTCTCTCCTTCCACCACAAAGCTTTCCCCGAACTGACAACCAAGAAATTAGAAAACTTAGGCTTTGTGCAGTATCGTCGTGGCGGCGAATACCACATGAACAGCCCCGAACTAGCCAAAGCATTGCATAAAGCTGTAGATGGGAAGCAATACGACCATTACGAAGTTTATAAACAACACCTGCAAAATCGCCCAGTCACCGCCTTACGTGACTTGTTAGACTTCCAAAGCGATCGCCAATCCATTCCTTTAGAAGAAGTCGAGTCAGTTAGCGATATTGTCAAACGCTTCTGTACTGGGGGAATGTCTTTAGGTGCGTTGTCTAGAGAAGCCCATGAAACTTTAGCGATCGCCATGAATCGCATCGGCGGTAAATCTAACTCCGGCGAAGGTGGCGAAGATCCAGTCCGTTACAACGTCTTGGATGATGTGGATGAATCTGGTCATTCGCCCACCCTTCCCCACCTCAAGGGATTAAAGAATGGTGACACAGCTTCCAGTGCAATTAAACAAGTAGCATCCGGACGCTTTGGTGTGACACCCGGTTACCTAGCCAGCGCCCAGCAAATTGAAATTAAAATTGCTCAAGGTGCAAAACCAGGGGAAGGCGGACAATTACCAGGGCCAAAGGTAAGTCCTTATATCGCCATGTTGCGGCGTTCCAAGCCTGGTGTCACCTTAATTTCCCCACCACCGCACCATGATATCTACTCCATTGAAGACCTGGCCCAGTTAATTTTTGACCTGCATCAAATTAACCCGAAAGCCCAGGTATCTGTGAAGTTAGTCGCAGAAATCGGTATTGGTACCATCGCCGCAGGTGTAGCGAAAGCTAACGCCGATATCATCCAAATTTCCGGTCATGATGGCGGTACAGGTGCTTCACCATTGAGTTCGATTAAACACGCTGGTTCACCGTGGGAACTCGGATTAAGCGAAGTTCATCGCGTACTCATGGAGAACAGTTTGCGCGATCGCGTAATTCTGCGTGTTGATGGCGGTATCAAGAGTGGCTGGGATGTCCTCATTGGTGCCTTGATGGGCGGCGAAGAATTTGGTTTCGGTTCCATCGCCATGATTGCGGAAGGCTGTATTATGGCGCGGATTTGCCATACAAATAACTGTCCTGTAGGTGTCGCTTCCCAAAAAGAAGAACTCCGCAAGCGCTTCTCCGGTATGCCTGAACATGTTGTGAATTTCTTCTACTTTATCGCCGAAGAAGTGCGCAGTCTGTTGGCGAAGCTAGGTTACCGTTCCCTATCGGAAGTAGTTGGACGCGCAGACTTATTGAAAATGCGCGAAGACATCAAACTCACCAAAACCGAATCAATCAACCTCAACTGCTTGCTTCAGTTACCAGATACCAAAGAAAATCGTAGCTGGTTGGTGCATGAAGAAGTTCACAGCAACGGTGCAGTGATCGATGATGAATTACTCGCCGATCCAGACATTTTAGCGGCGATTCGTCATCAATCGACAATCTCCAAAACCGTGAAAATAGTCAACACCGATAGAACCGTGGGTGCGAGATTATCCGGCGCGATCGCATCTAAATACGGTGATAGCGGCTTCGCAGGACAAATTCATCTCAACTTCCAAGGTAGTGTGGGGCAAAGTTTTGGCGCTTTCAACCTACCCGGTATGATTCTCCGTCTCGAAGGCGAAGCCAACGACTATGTAGGTAAAGGGATGCATGGTGGTGAAATCATCATCAAACCCCCAGCTAATGCTAGCTATGACCCAGCACAAAACGTCATTGTTGGCAATACCTGTCTCTATGGTGCTACCGGTGGCGTGTTATTCGCCAACGGTTTAGCCGGAGAACGGTTTGCGGTGCGTAACTCCAAAGGTGTCGCCGTGATTGAAGGCGCTGGCGATCACTGCTGCGAATACATGACAGGTGGTGTAATTATCGTCCTTGGTAAAGTTGGACGCAACGTTGCGGCGGGGATGACAGGTGGATTAGCTTACTTCTTAGATGAAGATGGTTCCTTCCCCGAATTAGTGAACAAGGATATTGTCAAGATTCAACGAGTTAGCACCGAAGCAGGTGAGAAACAACTCAAAGAATTAATTCAAACACATTGCGATCGCACTGGTTCGCCTAAAGCAAAATTAATTCTGCAAAATTGGCAAGAATACTTACCTAAATTCTGGCAATTAGTACCACCTTCTGAGGCTGATAGCCCAGAAGCTAATCCTCAAATTAAACAATTGAGTGCAGTTTAGGGATTAAGTTTGTAGTCAGGACTAAGTTTCTGGCTACAAACTATTGTGAATATCAAATTAAAAAGGGACACAGGTAAATATCAATTTATCTGTGTCCCTTGATTTTTATTTTAGATTTATGCAGATTTGGGAAAAATCTCTAGGGTTTTATTTGGTTTGCAGAATGAACTACAGATTATTTTCACCCTAAGATCATGATTTCAAAATCAAATAGTAACTCAACGGCTAATTGAGGGTTGAAATTTAAACGCAAAGGGGCACAAAGGGAAGCGTAGAGGTACGCAGAGAATTAATGAAAGTTGTAATCCGCTAAATAAGGTCAAGAGATTGTAACCAATGACAAATGACAATTGTACAGACAAGGGTTCATCGCGTCTCTGAGCAATCACTTTTTATTTGCTGCTATTTTTTGTTCTTTTTCTTGCATTTCTAAGAGTTCTGGAACAGTGACAAAGCTGTAGCCTTCTTTGCGGAAGTTTTCAATTATAGTTGGTAAAGCCGCCACTGTTTGGGAACGATTACCACCACCATCATGCAAGAGTACAATTCCCCCAGGTTTAGCGGTTCTAAAGACATTATTGACTAAGTTTGGCACAGAGGGGCGCGAATAATCTTTAGAGTCAGAAGACCACATGATAATAGCGTATTTGCTATTTCTGGCGTAAGCCGCTACACCATTGCGCATATTGCCTCCTGGTGGGCGAAATAAGTTAGTTTTCACCCCTGTAAGTTGATAAATTAAGCTAGTGGTATTCTCAATTTCATAAGCCGCAGTTTGGGGATTCATGTGATGATACCAGTGATGCCAAGTATGGTTGGCGATCGTGTGACCCTCAGCTACTACTCGCTTTGTTAAATCGGGAAAATTTTTGACGTTCTGTCCAACGACAAAAAATGTCCCCTTGATATCATTCTTTTTTAAGATATCTAGTACTTGTGCAGTGCTTTCCGGCCAAGGGCCATCATCAAAAGTCAGCGCAATCACTTTCTTATCTGGACTGAGTTTCGCTGATTCAATGGTTGCACCGAGAAAACTTTGTGGTACAGCATAAGCAAACCCTTTAGCTGAGGCTTGTTGTTGCCAAATTGTCAGCATTGTGCTTCTTAAACCTTCAATCCTTGCTTGAGTCCCAGCTTTAGCAGATGTAGCGATTTCATTTATACTCTGCTGACTCTGTGCTTCTGAGGTATTTGGTTTAACAAGCAACATCAAGCCCAGACTAAAACTACTAACTAAAGCAACCAGCGCAATTAATAGTCCTTGCGGCCAAAAAAACGACTTATGATTTTCCACTTCATAGCTCCTTCAAGGGTCAAACCTTCAAACACGTACATGGCAGTACGTTACCAGATATCTTTTTACACAATTAGATACAGTAATAATTACTGCTATTCTTGAAATTTTTAATCAAGATTAACAGAAATTTCGTGATTAGTCATATATGTAAAAAATTACAATGAAATCCAGGTTCTCTAGTTTCCAGAAAACCGATACATACACGATATTAGGTAATTATGTCAACTCATAAATACCTAAGGCTTTGAACTTGCATTCATCATAATTAGTCAGCACAATTAGTCAACAGTAAAACTAGGTGATTTACTGCAATTTATGCAAATTATGTTAATAACAGAACTAAATTGTCCGAGACCTCTTGCTTATTAGTTGATAAATTAGGAAACCATTGACCTATACTGAACTTAGGCAGATTAATTCCTGAAGTTTTGGCAAATCTATCAGCTAACTAATTAGCTTGTTTAGAAATATCTAAGCAAAAGCATTGTACTAATTATTCAGTTTTGTTAGACGACTAGGTATATTGTACTGTTGACAGTTGATTTTTCTTTTTTAAGAAAAAGTTAAATTTTCAACTAGTAGACTATTAACCTTATCTTCCATAGAGTAGAGAGACTATATTTACTAAGATATAGTTTCCCATCGATCAAGCTAATTGAGTAGTTAATTTAGATACTCTTTAGTGGTTGACCAACCAAAATGTCATTGGTATTTGATTTCTCAGGGTGAAAATAATACCTTAACACTACTTAAATTATTAAGCCATGATTTAGTTGGTGCCAATAGCAAACAATTATTAGAGCTACCCAAATCACACTAATTATTTATTACCATAAACAATATTCATTAGTCAGCATTTATTTTAATAAATACAATACTTTTTTAACCGCATATTTACTTAGATATAATTTTAAAGTTGGCTGCTATTATAGCATGTTTTGATAAAAATCAATATAAATTCTATGGCAACTGAAAAATAGCAGATTAAACTCTTGATTGGTACTGATGTTAATTTTACAAAGTTCAAAGAGCTATACGGTGTAAAGATTTTGTTGTTTGAACATAGATGAGTAAGTTAAGTAACTGCTGTACTTGAAACTTCTGCATCCGAATCAAAGTAGCGATCGCTAAATGTAAAAAGTTTAATATAGCACTCAGTATTATGCTGACATATATGGCAATCTTATCTGAGTTGTGAAAATATTTTCTTATTGAACCGCCAAGTACGCCAAGTACGCCAAGGGTAAGAGGAAAAACTGAGAGTTTGTAAATCTTACCAATGATTTAGGATGGCTATAGAGAGCAACTTTTAGTCAACTGCATCAACTATAGGAATCCGCTTTGATTCCTGAAATTATTTGCGTAGGGAGGGAACAGGGAAGGGGGAACGGGGAACAGGGAAGAAGAAATAAAAGTGTACTTACTTTTTTTCAAAAATCAAATATGAGTCCTATAGGCAAGTTGCGTAATAAGATTAACTCTATGAACAACATCCAGAGAATTCATCTACACTCCAATATGATATTGTCAGTTGCAATCATAAAATATCATCTTTTTAGGTTTTAAACTTAACTGATATAAATAAACTATGAATTATTCAATTACTCGGTTTAAAAAAGATTATTTAATACTATTTTTAATCTGGTTAACTGGGTTAATTATAGATAGATTATGGTTTTTTCTAGATGAATCCATTCCATCTTACGATCAAAGCGCCCATTTAACCACAGCATTACATCATTATCGAATTTTTCAGAATATCCACATTTTCTCAGGTGATTGGTGGTTATCTCTGTGGAAGCTCACGCCAAGTTATCGCGCTCCTTTTGTCTATATTTGTACAGTACCGTTTTTTTTCTTATTTGGTAAAGGTTACGATCAAGCGAGTTTAGTTAATTTAATATATAGCGCTGTAATTATAATTACAGTCTATCATTTAGCTAATTATTTATTTAAAAGTTCAAAAATAGGTATCACCGCGAGTTTATTTTGCTTATTATTTCCCATTTTGGGAATTATGCGGACTGATTATTTATTAGATTATGGTTTAACGGCAATTGTTACCCTTACTTTCACTATCTTAACGATTTGGCAAGATTATACTCGTGGTGTTAAATCTTGGCTATTAACCCTAGCTTTGGGATTGGGTATTGGGTTAATCATGCTAGCAAAACCGACAGGGTTTATTTTTCTGTTAATTCCTGCTGTTTTGTTATTAATTAGCTTTATCCGCCAGCATAAATACATTAAGTTGCTGCAAACTGGGTTATCTGTAATTACAGCTTGGTTAATTTGTGGCTCTTGGTATAGTTTAAATTGGTTAACGATTATTACCTCTGCAATCAATGCGAATAATGTTGGTAAAAATGAGGGAGATCCACCAGTGACTACGCTTGCTGGTTGGTTAGTTTATCCGCAAATGTTACCGGAAACTGTTGGTTTTCCAATATTATTTGTGAGTATGGGGATTTTATTAGTTTATGTAATTAAATATAAATTTGCGCATCAGGAAGCTAAAGAGCCAAGAATTACATCAGGTATAAATTGGTTAATCATTTACTTATTAAGTAGCTATATTATTTGTTCTCTGGGGACAAATAAAGATGTGCGATTTATTTTACCTTTATTTCCCATCATCAGCTTAATTTTAGCTTATTGGTTTAACTTAATAGATAATAAACATTTTGATAAAGTCAGATTAATAGCGATTGGGTTAAGTGGGATAATTTTACTTAATAATTTATTTCCTTTACCGCTCATTCAAGCATGGGGAGGAAAACATTTACCCAGTGATGAAGGTAAAAAATATCCTCTAGCGCAGTTAATCGATAAGATTAATCAAACTAATCCATATCTCAGATCAACTTTAGGGGTAATTCCTGTATCTACATCCCAAGTTAATGAATTTACTTTAGATTATTTTGGTACCTTAGCCGATTTTCGCGTCTATGGTAGGAAAGTGACGATGAAATTATCGCAAGTAGAACAAGATTTAAAATACTTTCCTTGGTATGTCACTAAAGATAATGAACCAGATGAACCAGGAGAACGGGGAGAGACGAAACGCAAATTTAAAGCTTTAGTAGAATCCGATCCTGATTTAAAATTACAGGCTGATTGGGTATTACCAAGTGGAGATAAATTAAGATTATATAAAAGAGTAAATCCTGATGTAGTCGTTGAGAAAGTAAATAATGTTAATTCGGAAATTAATTTAAAGCCAGTAATCAGTAATAATCAGTTAGTAGTCGGACAAAATAACCCAGTTAGTTATCAAATAACTGGTGAATGGGATGATTTGCAACATGGCTTATTACTCTTAAAATGGCAGCATGACAAATCATCTTGGTATCACGATCGCGCTATTGGCTTGGGTAATTTATATTGTGGCGTTAAATGTCATCCCCAAGGAAGTTTTCAGGTAACTGAGAATATCTCTACATTCATTCCTCAAGGATTAGCATTAGGAGAATATCAACTTTCTGCACAGTATTTAGATAGAAGAACTGGTAAAGTGACACCTTTAAATATTCCGCCAACTACTGTAAATGTTACAAATAAAGGAAAAATCGATAAAGCACCGGCTTTAGATTTAGTTTCTCAGATGTCACAAATAGCATTAGAATTACAAAAGGGGAAACTAGATAATATCTTTGTGCAGATAGATAACTTCAATCAATACGATCCTACGCAAGATTATTTAAATCAAATTGAATTAGCTGCTAATTATCGCCTAAAAAATGAACCAAGTAACCTCAATTGGCGCTATACTTTAGTGTTGGCAGAACTTTTACAGCGGAAAGTTCCAGAATTAATTGAAAATTTGACAGAATTAACTAAATATGATGCAAAAAATCCCTATGTGTGGCTGTATTTAGCTTTTGTTTATTTATATGATTTTCAACCAAGACAAGCAGAACCCAAATTAGCGATCGCAGAAAAATTAAACCCCAATATTCCGGAACTAAAAACTTTAAAAACAGTAACAAATATTATGAAATTTTTACCAATAATTCATTTTTAAATATGCGCCCATTCACAGATAAAGAATGGTTAATCAGCTTGCTAGTGGCTTCTCTAGTTTTGTGGCTGATATTTTTAGGTAATCTACCCTTAAGAGATTGGGATGAAGGTACTTATGCAATCGTCGCTAGAGAAATTTACCGCAATGGTAATTGGTTGTATAACACACTTAATGGAGAAGCATTTTTATTAAAACCACCTTTGATGCAGTGGTTAATTGCACTTTGTTACCACATTGGCGGAATACAAGAATTTACCACTCGCTTTCCTGGGGCTATATTAACAGCTTTGGGAGTACCTTTGCTTTATTTAGTAGGGCGTTTGGTGTTTCGACAAAGCCTACCAGCTTTACTTGCAGCTTTAGTTTATCTGACAATGTTGCCAGTGGTGCGTCATGGCAGATTAGCAATGTTAGATGGGATGACGATTTCATTTTTTCTTCTATTATTATTTTGTCTATTCAAGGCGCGTCATAATCAAAAGTATGCTTTAGGGATAGGTTTTTGTTTAGGGCTAATTACTCTGACTAAGGGCTTATTAGTTTTAGTTTTAGGAGGAATTGCGGGATTATTTATTTTAGTAAATAGGCAATTTAGTTTATTTAAAAACCCTTACTTATGGTTGGGAATGTTATTAGGAAATGCGCCTGCGATCGCGTGGTATTATCTCCAATGGCAACATTACGGCGATTTCTTCTTAAAAGTGCATTTTCAAGCCCAAGCTTTAGATAGACTAGGACAAGCTGTAGAAGGTAATACTGGCCCTGTTTGGTACTATTTAATTGAAATAATTAAATATGGCTTTCCATGGCTATTATTCTTACCCGGAGGTTTATATTTAAGTTGGCAAAAACGTCAGACTACTTGGGGTAGTTTAATTCTCATCGGGACAATTGTTTATTTAGGCATTATTTCTGTGATGCGAACTAAACTACCTTGGTATGTGATGCCTATATATCCCTTTTTAGCTTTAGCAATTGGAGCGAAATTAAGCAATATTTGGCAACAGCAAGCTAAATTTAAAAGTAAATTTTTAACTGTATTCTTTGCATTTCTCTCGGTTGTCGGCTTGGGAGGCTGCGTTTACTTTATAATTGCTGAACCCCAGCCAACATTAATTGTTATGAGTATTGTTTTGGCAATTAGTATGGGTGTAAACTCATGGCTAATTCAACAGCGTAACCGCCAGTTTATTCCAGTTTTATTGTCTGGAATGTATTTAGTTTTAGCACTGTTTGTAAGTTCCCAATCTTGGGTTTGGGAGTTAAACGAAGCTTTTCCAGTTAAGCCAGTAGGTGCATTAATTCGGGCTAATGTACCAGCAGGAACACAAATTTATACTTCTTTTGCTTATAATCGCCCCAGCTTAGATTTTTATAGCGATTGCAAGGTGACTGCTGCAAATTTACAAGTTTTGCAACAAATGGTAGATAAAAAATCTTACGTGTTGTTGGATAAAGAAACTTTACCGAAAATCAAGCTTACTAATAGTAAAATTGTAGGAGAATCTCAAGGATTTACACTAGTTTCTCCATAAATAGATTTATCAATGTATAATGCAGAACTTCCAGGCAACTTAGCTGACTTTGGGGAATTACTGCGTAGAGTTTTGTCTGGAACAGATTAAGCTTTTTGAGACTAATTAAACCTTATTGAAGGAAGGATAGGGGATTTTTTTACAAACAAATACACATCATCTTTTTGATATTGCAATTGAAATTCTGACTTTGTTTGCAATTGATTAACTAAATTTTGATAATCTGTAGCGCTTACAGCCCAGCCTGGGTGACGCAGATTCAGTAAAATATAATGGAACTTATCTAAATCTTGAGGATTATATTTAAAACTAATTAACTTTCGATGAGTTAAATGGGGGGTAATGATATCTGTAGTAAATACGCTATCTTGAGTTTTGACAAGAGCGATCGCATCTTTTGTAGCTTGCCAATTATCCAAATTTTTGAGATATTTGGATGTAAAGAAACCAAACTTACCTAAAACTAAAAATCCCATTAAAGACCATAATATAATGACGCGGTTTTGCTTAATCCAGGCTTTACCGTTGGTGAGGGTGGCAATTACAGCTAAAATTAAAAATGGTAGTGCTGGTAAAGAGTAATGCAGCACCAGATTTTTTTGTGATATGTGATTGGCAAGAATATTCAATCCTATACAGGGAATTGCGCCTATTAGGGGTAGGATAGATTCTGAACTTAAACCCCATAATACAGGGGCGAATAAAAAAAATAAATATTCTAGATTAATAGATGAAAAGATATTATTAATAATCACTCCTGGCTGGGATAGGAAAATTTGCACCATCTCCGCAAAGGAGTTTCCTAAATAGGAATAGCGGTAAAGATGGCGGTTGAGTAATGCTGCTTCTGTGCCAAAAACGGGGATAATAAAGTTATTCGCAATTATAAACCAAGCTGTACCGCTAAAAAGCGCGATCGCACCATAAAAACGTTTCTGTTCAAACCAAAGTAGCCAAATTCCCATCGCTACTACAGTTAAGGATAATACAGCTTTACAACCCAACACTAAAATAATACTGAAAATCAACCAAGCTGTTTTTCTACTTCTT
The DNA here is from genome assembly GCF_963889195.1 of Calothrix sp. FACHB-168. Classification (NCBI taxonomy): domain Bacteria; kingdom Bacillati; phylum Cyanobacteriota; class Cyanophyceae; order Nostocales; family Calotrichaceae; genus Calothrix; species Calothrix sp. FACHB-168. The sequence continues at coordinate 147,783 of NZ_CAWPNJ010000074.1, read as the reverse complement.
GCTGCTAACACTGCTGTTAAAAGTGCAGGTACAGCAATCACATCTGGATGAAAATCACACAAATTACTGTTATAAATTACCGGGTAGAGGAGATATACACCTACCATAACTAATGCTTGGCTTTTTTTTAAACCTGCTTGTATTGCTAGCAAATATGTAGGTAAACCACCTAAAGCCAAAGCAAAAGATTGGACTGCAAATAGCCAATAAACGCTAGGATAAATTTTGTATAATAACGCCAAGGGATACAAAATCCAAGCAGCATGATCGGCTAAAGCATGAAAACCGATAATTGAAGAAATTGGCGTTTCTCCCTGACTAATTAAGTAAATTCCTTGATCGAAAAATGCTAAATCTCCCGATGAATTGAATAATTCATGTCTCAGGCTGCTAGAGATAAATAAAATGCAGGTGCTAATCCCAATAATTGCACCGAGAATATAAGATTTTTGGAAAACTTTTTCCACTATTATTAATGTTGTTAAGAATTTTTAGCTTTTAATTTTGGAAAGATTGTATCACAATTTTGAACAATAAACCAAAGCGTGAAACCTAAAGGTATCGAAAAGATTTGGATATATATATGAGTTCCCAAATAGCTAAAAAATGAAGCCATTTGCACTGAGATTGCTACCCAACGATATTGAGGAAAGTAAAAAGCAAAAATAATTGATAAGATATCAGCCGGATAGAAATATCTTTCATGCATTTTCGGGAGGATATATGGCATAAACAACACAGAGATTGTCGCCAAATGTATCAGCCTATCTTGAGTAATTTCTAGCCGACTTTTATACACACGATATGCTAAAAATAGCATTGCCGCTACAGTTAAACTTAACCCAATAGGCACAACAATATTATAGAAATTATTCGGAATCCATTGATAAAGGTTAGGAGAGTTTTTCGCTAATTCTTTATATTTATTCGCTTGATTAAAGTAAACTAGAAGTAATTCTGTAATTGGTCTACCAGCAAACCAAGCTGGCAGCATGAAAATTACATATACTAAGGGAATTATCGGTAATAAATACCAAGATATTCTCTTTTTTACCACCATGATTAATAATAAAGGTGAGAGAAACATTGCTTGGAATTTAAAAGAAATTGCCACACCAAAACTGACTAGGGCGGGTATTTGTTTATAAATAGATAAAAAATAAATACAGGCTATCAATCCAGTTGTATAAATAACATCACATTGACCCCACAAAGCACTATTATAAATAACAGTCGGACTTAAGATAATTGCCAAAAATGCTAGTATTGGCATATTACCTGTAGGGTATTTTAATTTGATAATTTTGTAAGTAAAAAAGGCGCATAAAAAATCAACAGACATAGCGAAAAGCTTGATTGCCAGAATTTTTGGCAAGCCAAAAAGCAGGGTAGCTGCAATCAAAATCCAGTAGAGATAGGGGGGTGTATAGTCAGCAAAACCATGTTTTAAAGCGCTAAAACCACCATTAGAGGTGATAAAATCATACCAAGGATCTAAAAAATATTTATAATCAACTGATTTATTGGGAACACAAATCCAACGGATGAATATAGCAAATATCACACCTGCAATTAAATATTTGGTAACTGGATAATTGAACCAAGATTTGATTGATTTTAATAATGTTTTTTCGGAAGTTTTCGCCATAAATGTCAATCAGTTATCCAGAAATTAATAAAGCTGTTGCTCCACAGGCTGATAATTTGGATAGCATAGCAAAATATCTAAAGCTATGCTCAAAGGCACAATACCATAAACTAGACCATTAATTGAGATCAATCTAGAGCGATCGCCCAATTCACAATTTTGTCTCAACTTAGGGTGACGCAAGCAGGATAACATTTTTGTATACAGCAGCAAATGAATAGCAAACTCAAGTTAAACACGCTCTTATGTAGCATTCTGATTTTACTTGCCTTACTGCTGCGCGTTGGCTGCGCGTTGGCTTTTCCCAATATTTTTTGGGCGGATGAAATATTCCAGACTCAAGAACCCGCACACCGCCTCGCTTTTGGTCATGGGATAATTACCTGGGAATTTAGAGATGGTATCAGATCGTGGATATTTCCTGCCCTGTTAGCAGCGATTATGCGCCTGACTGCTTGGCTGGGAGATGGTTCGACAGGTTATGTAACTGGCGTAAATATTTGTTTGTCTGTGCTGTCGTTAACGACGATAGTTGTTGCTTTTCTTTGGGGACATCGCACAGGGGGTTTATTAACGGCTGTCATCACGGCGGGTATTTGCAGCGTTTGGTATGAATTTGTCTACTTTGCACCCAAGGCTTTTAATGAGGTAGTAGCCACTCATCTTTTTCTCCCAGGCGTTTACCTTGGCGTTCATGGAAAGTGGTTTCAGCCTCGGACTCGTCTATTTTTAGCAGGTTGTTTGTGTGGGTGCGCTTTAGGTTTACGAATTCAATTACTACCTGCTGTAGCTGTTGCATTGTTATATATTTGTTGGCGCAAAGATTGGCAAGAAAGAACTATTACTATGATGGCTGGTATTATCGGCCCCTTACTAATTTTTGGGCTGGTGGATGCATTTACTTGGTCTTACCCTTTTCAATCTTTTTGGAAACATTTTTGGATTAATATTATTGAAAAAAGAAGTCATATTTATGGGGTTTCTCCTTGGTATGAATATTTTGTATTCATGTTGAAAAGCTGGTCTTTTTTTATTGTACCGATCGCACTTTTAGCAATTATCGGTAGTTTTCAGAGTCCTATTTTGGCATGGTTAGCGATCGCAGTTATCTTAATTCACAGTCTCCCAGCCCATAAAGAATACCGTTTTATTTATACCGCCTTGCCCCTAATCTTAATGTTAGCTGGCTTAGGAACCTCACAGGTAGTCAAATTCTGGCTGTTAAAATGGCGATCGCATCAGGCAAAATTCGTAGCAGTATCGTTATGTTTAATACTTTGGGCTTCCACTTCTGCGGTATTGGCTGGCAGATTTAACCTTTATACAGAATTAAGCTGGCAAATGCTGTGGAATAATCGGGGATGGACGCACTGGAATGCGGAATCTGGTAATTTGCAAGCTTTACAAAAATTAAGTCAGGAAAAAACAGTTTGTGGTGTCGGTCTTTGGGGTATTCATTGGGCATTATCTGGCGGCTATACCTACCTACATCAAGATGTGCCAATGTTTTTGATGGAAAAAACCAAGGAATTTGAGACGCAGAAACAAAACTTTAATTATCTGGTTGCTAATATCCCCATTCAGCAACCAGGCTATTCATCGCAGCATTGCTGGGGAAATACTTGTATTTATCAGCGAGAAGGTGATTGTCAGCCAGTCAGAAGCGATCGCATTAACCAAGTGATTCAACAAACTGGAGGATAGGGAATCAACCTAATCCTATTTAATATAGGAACAAAAAGGACAAGGGAGACAGGGAGGACAAGGGGGACAAGGAAGATAGAGAAATGCGATCGCTAGTTTCTCAAATTTGCTTTGTTGAAGGATACCTCAGCAATTTATCGAAAAACTGGGTCTAAAACTCCGTCCTTATAGGACGGCTTTAAGTGGTAAAATAATGCCAACAGGAAGGGTAATTAACCTGTCTAAAAACCCAATTGCTGCTTAAATCGCAGACGCTGTACCTTGACAACTAAATCTTGCTGGTTCTACTTCGTAGTTCTAGTATCACCTGGAAGTAGGTAAAAGATTTACAGGTACTAGATGTTCAGTATTTCAAACAAACAAATTTTGGAGCAATCCAACTATGGTCGGGCAGACCAAAAGTTAACGCTTGGGGAGAGAACCACCTCTGGGATAGGTAACGCAAGGAATCTATTCTAAGTGGACTCGTTGAACCAAGAATCCTCGCCCTTTTAGGGCGCTGGAGTGTCAAAGTGAGAGTTGTCTGTAAATATTAAACAATTGTGAAAGCGATTACTCTTGTTGGTTCCACCGGCTCTATTGGTACTCAGACTTTAGATATTGTCTCTCAGTACCCGGATCAATTTCGGATTGTTGGATTAGCAGCAGGAAGCAATGTAGAAATGTTGGCTGCTCAAATTCGCCAATTTAGACCGCAAATAGCAGCTATATGTGTAGAAGATAAATTGTCAGCGCTGCAAGAAGCAATCAAAGACCTCGATCCCCAACCAATTCTTCTGGCTGGTGAAGCGGGAGTGATTGAAGTTGCACGTTATGGTGAAGCGGAAACCGTTGTTACGGGAATCGTTGGTTGTGCGGGATTACTCCCCACTATCGCTGCTATTGAAGCTGGTAAAGATATTGCTTTAGCAAATAAAGAAACTCTCATTGCTGGGGGGCCTGTAGTTTTACCTTTAGTAGAAAAACATGGCGTTAAATTATTACCAGCCGATTCCGAACATTCCGCAATTTTTCAATGTCTCCAAGGTGTACCTAAAGGCGGATTAAGAAAGATATTGTTAACTGCTTCTGGGGGTGCGTTCCGAGATTGGGAAGTAGAAAGATTAGCAGAAGTTACTGTTGCAGATGCGCTGAAACATCCTAATTGGTCGATGGGGCGTAAAATTACTGTAGATTCTGCAACTTTAATGAATAAGGGTTTGGAAGTAATTGAAGCGCATTTTCTTTTTGGTATGGATTATGACAAAATTGAGATTGTTATCCATCCCCAAAGTATTATTCATTCCTTAATTGAATTGCAAGATACTTCAGTTTTAGCTCAACTCGGCTGGCCGGATATGCGCTTACCTTTGTTGTATGCTTTATCTTGGCCCGATCGCATTTACACCGACTGGGAACGCTTAGATTTAGTTAAAGCTGGTAATTTAACCTTCCGCGAACCAGACCATAAGAAATATCCTTGTATGCAACTAGCTTATGCAGCAGGTCGCGCTGGCGGTTCCATGCCTGCTGTATTAAATGCTGCTAACGAGCAAGCTGTGGCTTTATTTTTAGAAGAAAAAATTCGCTTTTTAGATATTCCCCGTTGTATTGAATGGGTATGCGATCGCCATCAAAATGATAATTTACAAAATCCCTCTTTAGATGACATTTTGACAGCCGATAAATGGGCAAGACAAGAAGTTTTAAAAGCAACTGAAAATCTCGCCAGTTCTGCAAAAGTAATTTCCTTGAGATAGTTAAATAAACCCAACAAATATTGGCTTTTGTTGGGTTTTACTTTAGCAGGAGGACAAGGGAGACAAGGATGACAAACGACAATTGTACAGACGCGATTCATCGCGTCTCTAACTATTGACCTTTTTGCAAAACTTCCTGAAGCATCGGCGCAAGGTCTTTATTTAATCGACCAGATTTGACAAATTCTGCATAAGTGTCTGCCTCAATGGCAAAAAGTTCTTCGCGGAACTGTTCCAATGTAAAGTCTTGCAGATTTGGATACTCTTTTTGTAACTTGTCTATTTCTGTTTGCAAATTGGCTATTTCACCTTTAATTAATGCCTCTTGATAACGGTAAAATTCGAGATTGATACCAGGACGGCTATCTGTATTTAAGTGTTGTAGCACTCGCTCTAAAGCTACATGACGAGCAGTCAATTCTAAATAGCGATCGCGTAAAGGAGCATCGCCTAAAAGATTCAACTTTTGCAACAAAGGTTTAATCGTTAATCCTTGAACTAACAAAGTAAATAAAACCACACCAAATACTGTAGCAATGATTGTTTCCCGTTCTGGTAATATTGTCGGTACGCTTAACGCTAAGGCAATAGAAACCGAACCGCGCAATCCACCCCACCACAAAATAGTTTGATCGGGTAAACAAATTTCTGAATTAGTTAACTTAGTACTTAAATTACTAAGTAAATAAATCGCAATGAAACGCATAAAAATCATCGCTGCCACTGTGATAGCAATGATGTGCAAATTTTCTGCTAAACCTGTAAAGTGAATTTGGTCGCCAATCAATAAAAAGACGATTGAGTTGACAAAAAAAGCTAAAAATTCCCAGAATTCAGAAACTATAATTCTGGTGCGGGGATTCATCCCAATTCGAGAACCAAAGTTACCTAAAATCAAGCCTGTGGTAACAACTCCAATTACTCCCGAACCACCCAAATCTTCTGTAATTAAGTAAGTAGCGTAGGCGGAAACTAAGGTGAGAGACTGTTCTACCATTGGTAAATCAAAGCGTTGGGTGAGGTAGGAAATGCCAAACCCAATTAAACCTCCTACCGCTACACCAATACCAACAACTGAAAATAATTGCAGCAAAATTGGCTGGAATCCTAATTGAGCATTTCCTAAAGGTAAGGCGACTAAAACACCAAAGGCAACTACTGCCATACCATCATTAAATAAGCTTTCACCTTCCATCAAAGTCACAAGTCGGCTACTCACACCTAATTCTCGAAATAAAGCAGTTACAGAAACCGGATCGGTAGCTGATAAACTTGCGCCAATAAGCAAAGCAGTAGTTAATGATAGTCCAGCAAATTGATTTAGACCTATTGCTACCCCGAAGATAGAAATAACTACTCCCAACACCGCATATAAACAAATTGGTAGGAAATCTCGCTTCAAATCCAACCATTTTAAATTCCATGCGGCTTCAAATAACAAAGGTGGTAAAAAAATTAAGAGAATTAATTCTGGAGACAGATTGACTAAGCGGATATCCACAAATGCCAAACCTAATCCAACAATTACGAGGAGTAAAGTATAAGGAATATGGCGAAACCAACTAAATATTTGTGGTAAGGTTGCTACCCCTAAAGAGACTGATAGTACTAAAAGAAATTGCTTTATATTAGCCGCAATGACTTCTTCCGCAATTGCTGGTTCAAGCATCATAAAGAGAATCCTGGTAATGTCTTTTACTTACTCTGCATCTGACTATTTCTAGATGACATCAGCCAAATATAGGATTTTAAATAATCAATAGGTCAAAATTAAGTCAAAATTCACAAATCAAGGAGGATGGTCTTGGGTAATAACATTCGAGACCGCTTTAAAAATTTCCGTCGCCAAGGTTCTCAACCAGAGCAAATCCAACAAATACAAACAGATTTGCTAGCGGAATCGACCTTAGACCCATCCTACATAACTTTAATTGTGGGTTCCTGCGCGATCGCCACTTTTGGTTTATTGTCTAACAGTACTGCCGTAATTATCGGTGCCATGATTATTGCACCTCTGATGTTACCTATCCGGGGGTTAGCCTATGGCGCTTTGGAAGGTAATGTAATTCTGTTCCGCAAAGGTGTGATTGCTGTAGTAGTAGGAACACTTATAGCTGTAGTCATGGCTTATACTCTGGGTTTACTCGTTGCCATACCCAGCTACGGTAGTGAAGTGCTAGCCCGTTCCGAACCGACACTTTTAGATTTGGGAATTGCCGTGGCAGCAGGTGGTATTAGTGGCTACGCTAAAATTCAGCCAAAAATTTCTGGTAGTGTGGCAGGAACTGCGATCGCAGTAGCGCTCATGCCTCCCATCTGTGTGATTGGTTTAGGCTTGGCACAAGGAAACTGGTCATTAAGTATCGGGGCGACTCTGCTTTATTTAACTAACTTACTCGGCATTACCCTATCCTGTATGCTGACATTCTTGGTTGCAGGATACACATCTTTATCACGGGCACGCCGCCCCCTACTTTGGACATTAGCTTTAACCGCAGTTTTGCTCATTCCTTTAGGTGTCAGTTTTGCTCGATTGGTGCGACAAGGGCAATTAGAAATGAGCTTACGCCGAGCATTATTAAATCGAACCGTCACCTTTCAACGCTTACGCTTAATCAACAGTAATACTAACTGGCTAGCCAATCCGCCAGAAGTCCGCTTAATTGTCCGCGCCCAGGAACCAGTCACGCCCCGACAAGTGCAGTTATTAGAAAACTTTATTGAGCGAGAAATGGGACAACGCTTCACCTTAATTTTTGAAGTCGGTCAAGTAGAAGAAGTTCGTTCTAATAGTCAGAGACGCGATTAATCGCGTCTGTACAATTGTCATTTGTCCTCCTTGTCCTCCTTGCCCAATGCCCATTCTCTAAACTTCCTGCTCAATTCTGTAATTCTGCTCTGTATATTGTGCCATCAGCTTTTTAACTTGAGCGACTACAAGGGGGTGTTTATCTTTTTGCAGTTGAGGTAGGAGTTGAATGATAAAACGGTGTGACACTACACTCAGATATGCGATCGCGGCTTCTCTGACAAAACCTGTGGGATGGCGCAAAGCAATCATAATTTCTGGGATTGTCAAGCGAATTTGGCTGACTTTGGCAAAATGAAAACAGCAAGCTAAACACCAATCAGAGAGAAAATTCGAGATCATCAATAACTGTCGCAGGCGATCGCTAATTGATAATTGTTGATATTCAACTAATCCTGAAGCTGTCAACAGATAAAGTTTTTCTTCATAGGATCGCCGATCTAAAATATTCAGCAACAAAGATTTACAGGAAAGATTCACTGTATGGTCGAGAATTTCCAAACCTCGCGCTAAGTTGATATTTGAATCAGAGCGAATATTAAAAGCTGCGGCTTGCATTTTATCTGGAGAATACAATAACTTTAGCAACAGTAATAATCTTTCTTTAACATCCATTTCTAACTCTAATAGGGCGCGTTGTAGTAAATCAAAAACTTCTTTTGCTTGCTGGTTATTGATAGTTTGCAGTAAGGTAAAGTCGATGTATGCTGCATAAATACTGCCTAAAAATTTGAGTTCTTCCTTAATTAAATTTTCTACTCTACTTTCATAAAATTTATCCTCTAAGCTTTTAATTTCTGGTTGTTTATGTATTTTTAATAAGCTGCGCAGAATATGAATTCTGCTAGAACCCCAAGATTGTTCTAAGTTTTGCCATAAACAATCCACAGCTTCCGAAGTACCTATTTGGGCAATGGTACGCCAAGCATATACACGTACTAGTTCAGGTTTGTAAATATTGGTAGCTAGATCCAACAGCATTTCTATGGCTTCATTTTCTAGCTGTACTAAAGCACGCATTGCTGTGTTGCGGGTGGATTTATAGTAAAGTGCCCCTAAGAGTGCCGCATAGTATTCTTCTAACTTAGTAGCTGCGATCATGTCCAAGACAGCACAACGTACTCGTAAAGACTCATCTTGCAATAAATTTGGGATATGAACCCGTAAGGCTTGTAAATAAACTGCTTCTCTTAAAGCTTTAACTCCATTCACCCGTTCTCGTTCGTTTTTATGCGTGAGCATTCGCCGCATAGCTTTAGTCGCCGCAACTTTTTGCATTGGCGTTCCTTGACGTAGAAGTAAGGCGGCTGCGGTGGCACGGATGAGTGAATGTTGTCGCGGGTGGAGATACTCTTCTAATAAGCTTAAATTGGGATGTGGTTCGGCTAGCCAAACGTAGCGCAAAGCCAAAGCAAACACCTCTGGCGTCACATTATCTTCAGACTGTTCTAATAAAGGACGAACATAGGGTAAATAAATCGGTTGCGCCTCAGCCATGAGCATAACTTCTAAGCTTTGGCATTGTAAGTCTGGTGGTAATTTTACTAGTAAGGGTGCTAAAACTTCTACCGCGCCATGCAAATCAATTTGCGCTAAAAGTTCAATACAAGAACGTTTATCTGCTAAACTACCCTTTTCGCCTAAAGCCTTAACTACTCCTTGTTGAAATACTCGTAAACCCACATTTGCAGCACTAAGTTCACCCCTGTCTGCACTGAACACTAATAAATCAACATAGCGCGATCGCAGTAACATTACTACTCTTAAACAAATAGCAGCTACTATGACCGTTTCAACGATAAATACCCACTTTCTTAAATCTTCTGGGACATAGCGATCGCAAAAGATTAAAGTCACAAAAATTACTACTCCGGCTAAACCTGTGGCGATCGCTTCGGCTGTTCCCCCCGATAATATTTGTGTGCGATTGCGAATTCTTTCGGGAATTGGTTGGTAAAGTGCCGGGCCGCTACTCATAATAAAGGTGTAGCGCAAAAGTTCATCGCAGAATTTGAGAATTACTAACCCCCAGAAAAAGTTGGGTAATTCCACACCAGTAATGACATTGAAAAAGGTGATTCCGGCGGGAATTAAACAACCTACAGTAATTGGTAACAGTGCAGCTGCAAAAAATACACCTAAGCGTTCAATGAGGCGGCTAGAAATAAACCACTGTGTCATTAATTCACACAGTCCAACGATCCCGCCAAATAATCCCAAAAAGCTAGCTAAGTCTTTTTCACCAAAATTAGATTTCAACTCGCGCAGATATTGAAAGTCTATCAGCAAGCCAATCACTTGCAAAAGACCAACAAAGCCAAATAGCAGCCAGATATAACGTCTGAGTGGTACTTCTAGGCGGCGGTGTCTAGCGGTTGCTTCTTGAAAATTGAGCTTTTGTGGCGCATCGGGAAAGGCTTCGCGATAGTGATGACTCAGGTAAAAGAGAATTCCTGTACCAAAAATAATCAATACACAAGCAATAATGATGACTTTATTCAGCTTGGCGAATGCTAATAGCCAAGGTAAACTAAAGCCACTGATCACATCAGCTACTAATAAACCGCTACTCACCAGTGGATAGGTGCGCTTAATCTCACGAATATTAAATAATTGATTAGCTACGATTGAGGTATTGAGATCGTTGACTACATATAGTGCGTCTACCCACAGCCGCATTAAAAAGACAAGAATAATTGTCCAGTAAGAAATTTGTATTCCCGAATGCAAGAATACTAATATGAGTAATGGCGTCACCATACAAGGTGCGATCGCCACAATTACCCAACGCAAGGGAAAAATCTTTTGTAACCCGGAGTATAAAAAAACCAATCCAAAACCCAGGGCGGCACTAGCCATATACACCAAAGGTAGGGGATTAGCGCCATATTCATCTAAAAATAACGCTACTGTACTGTCTTCTGCCCATCGTAATCCTACAGATACGATTGTATAAAAAACAAACATTAGCCATGTCCGTTCAGTCTCCTCAGGTCGAAGATTCAACCAATGTAGCAGCCGAGACGGAATGCCTTTATTTGCAGTTAACCAGGTATGTTTTAGTTCCATTCAGCTTTTTTCTGGTATTTTTACTGTGCATAGGGAATTGGGAATTGGGAATTGGGAATTGGGAATTTTTTCTCTAGCCCCTAGTCCCTAGCCTCTAGCCCCTAGCCCCTAAACAAAAGTCACAGAACTTACCTAGAAATGGCAAAAGTCCTGAACAACTGAGTATTATTTTTCCCTCTCAGCGTTCAGGACTATCATGTTTTCAGAAATTCCGCCGACTTGGATATCGGCTTTAAGTCTTCAATTGAGGTTTACAATTCTGGCAGCGAATAAGGAACATTACTTTTTCGGAGAAATCAGCATCATCATGTTCCTTCCTTCTTTTTTCGGTGCTTGCTGCACCTCACCAAATGGCTCTAAATCAGTCGCCATTCGCTTGAGTAAATCTTCTGCTAAGTCACTGTGCTGAATTTCCCGACCCCGGAACATCACAGTAGCCTTAACTTTATCCCCATCTTTGAGAAAGCGTTCTGCTTGCTTGACGCGCACATTATAGTCGTGTTCTTCTATTTTGTAGCGCATCTTCACTTCCTTGACATCAGCTGTGTGCTGCTTCTTCCGGGCTTCCCGCGCCTTCTTCTCTTGTTCAAACTTGTACTTCCCGTAGTCCATAATCCGGCAAACTGGCGGATCGGCTTTATCACTTAGCAGCACTAAATCTAACTCTTTTTCTTCAGCTAGCTGAAGTGCTTCGTGCGGGGGCATAATTCCCAATTGAGCACCATCAGTATCAATGACGCGAATTTTCGGGAAGCGAATACGTTCGTTAATTTGGGGCAGATCGCGAGTTCTTTTTTTCTCAATCACAGGCATTATGATTCGTGGGAGCTCTTTGTTAAGAATTTGGCTTGGTTTTGATTGGCTGAGTTTTTGATTGATTTGCCTCAGGATAAAGTACTAAAATAGCTGAGGACTTAAAAATGAGCCTTACAGTTATAGCTTAACTAATCCATAAGGTGGTTGTGATTTAGTCTGTATTTGTCATTCTACTCAGTCTGAGAGAATTTCTCGAAAATTGTTAATCTAAATTACACAACCTAGAGAAGCATTAAGTATTGTATCAATCAGTTAACAACTAATTGACATTTAGTTTTACAACTATATTTCCAGAATAGCAATATTACAGATAAAATACCTGGTTACCAATAAAATGTAATATTTTATACAAAAATTTACAATTGTCATTGGTCAATAGTCAATAGTCAATAGTCATTGGTTATTAGTCTCCCTTCCCTTCCCTTCCCTTATCCATCTGCGTAGGTTGGGTTGAGGCTCTGCGAAACCCAACATTTCCAGGGGTTTGTTGGGTTTACACAAGGTAAGCCCAACCTTATATCTTAGAAGAAGTGGTAGACCGTATTGGCTTTTAAGATGGAAATGAAGAGGATTTCCAGATTCAAAAACGGGAGGCATTTGTGACAGCTGGGATAAACTGGCAACAGAGGGTTGGTAATCAGAGAGACTGGATTTGGCGAGGTTGGCAAACCCGCTATACTTATATCCGCTCTGCCCAAAATCAACAAAAGACTGTACCTTTAATTTTGTTGCATGGCTTTGGTGCTTCTATTGGTCATTGGCGACACAATTTAGAAGTATTGGCAGAACACCACACAGTCTATGCTCTAGATATGCTGGGTTTTGGCGCGTCGGAAAAAGCCGCAGCAAACTACAGCGTAGAATTGTGGGTAGAACAGGTATATGACTTTTGGAAAGCTTTTATTCGTCAACCAGTCATATTAATTGGTAATTCTAATGGTTCACTCATATCTTTAGCTGCTGCCGCCACTCATCCGGATATGGTGCAAGGTATAGTCATGATGAGCTTGCCTGACCCTACATTAGAGCAAGAAGCAATCCCTGTTGCAATGCGACCGATTTTAATGCCAATTATTACCACAATTAAAAAGATAGTCGCTTCCCCAATGGTGCTAAAACCTGTGTTTAATTTTGTGCGTCAGCCCAATGTATTACGCCGTTGGGCTAGTCTCGCCTATGCCAATCCAGAAGCGATTACCGATGAATTAATAGATATTTTAGCCGGGCCGCCACAAGATAGAGGTTCTGCTCGTGCTTTTAGCGCCTTATTTAGAGCGGCTATGGGTGTGAACTTTAGCCCTAGTGTCAAGACTATGTTGCCAAATTTAACAATTCCCATGCTTTTGATTTGGGGACAAAAAGACCGATTTGTGCCGCCAATACTTGCTAATCAATTTGCCAAATACAATGAGAAATTGCAAGTACTTAACTTAGAAAATGTGGGTCATTGTCCCCATGATGAAAGTCCAGAGGAAGTAAACCAGGCTATTTTAAATTGGATTAATCAATGTCTTGAAGCTAGTGAAAAGCTTGTGACTTTGCCTAATCAGTAATTCTGCTGTAGTTAGAACTTAAGTTTTGATATCAAGCCCATAGTACAACAAGGCCTAAATAAAGCTACCATTTCAAACAGTCACAAGCTTTGATTTATTAAGCTTTTGACTTTGGGACTTCCAAATAAAAAAATATACAACTATTTATTGTGGGGTGGGCGTCTCGCCCGCCCATAGTCAAAGGCGGGCAAGATGCCCACCCCACAAGATTGGATAATTTATTTCTTGGAAGTCCCTTTTGACTTTTGACTTCCGCATAGCGGTACTAGCCTATCGTTACTTGGTTTGTTTCCACACCTGTAGCACCATTAACTGAACGGGCGACAGAAACCATGCGAGTGAGAATTTCTTGGCTGGGGACTTTACCTTTTAGTACTACAGTTCCGCCTGTTTGAGCAACCCACAGAGTATTAATATCATCTAGTTGGGCATCTTGATCAAAAGCTAACGCTACTCGCTTGGCTAAACCACTTTGATCGTATTCTCCGTTTAATCCTAAACGTTCTGGGGGAATAGATTGGGTAGCAGTAGAACCAGCAGTAGTTTCCGGTGCAAAGGTTGCATTAGAACCTTGTGGTACAGCTTGGGGAGTGGGGTTTACTTCTGCGTTTTGTGGTTTTTCTAATCCAAATAATCTTTTGAGCCAACCCATAAAATTTTGTCTCCTATCAGAGGTGCTTACAATCTGAGGATAAAATTCCTAGTGATTGTTGACATCTACCAGTGAAAAGATATGTATTGTTAGGGGTTTATGCTTGCAGGATGATTTGTGGGCAATTTAAACTCCAGCTAAAAGTTTAAAATAGGGGCTAGGGGCTAGGGACTGTTTTCAAACTCCAAAAGTAGGTTGGGTTAAGCCAAGCGCAACCCAACGAAGTGACGTAAATGTTGGGTTTCGTTCCTCAACCCAACCTACAATTAAGTCTAATTTAGAGTTTGAAAACACGCCCTAGGGGCTAGGGGCTAGGAAAGAGAGATTTTCATATTTGGTTGTGAGATTTTCTCGTGATTGACTGTCTTAAGTTTAAAATTAGAGATCATATTTATTTAGAAATTTAGTAGGCAGTACTTGTAGGGCAAGCATTAGCTAATGTTTTTATTAGTCAAATGAAGCCTGAGCCTGTGTTGGCAAACATGAAACATACCCTTTCAGTTCTGGTAGAAGATGAGGCGGGTGTTCTGTCCCGCATTTCGAGTTTATTTGCCCGTCGCGGTTTTAATATAGAAAGCCTTGCTGTTGGCCCGGCTGAACAGGGAGGCGTTTCCCGAATCACGATGGTGGTACCTGGTGACGATCGCGTGATTGAACAGCTGACCAAACAATTATACAAGCTGGTCAATGTCCTGAAGGTGCAGGATATTACAGAAACTCCCTGCGTTGAACGAGAATTGATGCTTGTTAAGGTGAATGCTACTAGCAGCAACCGCTCAGAAGTGATCGAATTATCTCAGATTTTTCGGGCGCGAGTGGTAGATGTGGCGGAAGATTCGCTGACGCTGGAGGTAGTGGGCGATCCTGGTAAGTTGGTGGCGATTGTGCAGGTGCTACAGAAGTTTGGGCTGAGGGAAATAGCCCGCACCGGTAAAATTTCTCTAACCCGTGAATCGGGTGTGAATACTGAATTGCTGAAATCTTTGGAAGCAAAGGTGAGTTAGCATCATCAAACAGATTGGCGATAGACGCAATCTTGTCATGAGTTTGTAATATCTACGTCAAAACCATGTGTCATATTGAATTTGGTATTTGGTTACAAAATGCTTTGATTTCGGTTAGAGGTGGGTTTGCCTACCTTTAACTGAATTTTTTCTTTTTTAGGGTTTATTCAAGCTCGTTAGTTGATTTTGTGCCAAAAACCAGATTTATCCTGCTATTTGTGCCATTTGGCAGCATTTCACTTGAGATAAATCAGCAAGTTTAATCCGGGGATGGTACGGGAAAGCGTCCACAAGACTAAGGTGATGTACAGTAAACCCAAGCTCCACTGATACCAGCCAAGTGTAGCAATTATGCTAGGTAAATGCTCATCTCGCATCCGAATATCGTTAAAGCCTAACCGCACTAAGTTATTCAAGCTAAAGTCATAGTAGTTTAGCCAGTTCCAGCGCCGATCCCATAAAAGATGCATATAGCGATCGCGGAATGTGGGATTTCGGGGAATGACAGGTAAGCGTCCAATTAGTAATCGTAGCTGGCGGAAGGTACCATCTTCTGTGAAGTAAGAAACCTCTAATAAGTCGTGATAGCGCCCTTGTTGATACAGTCGCATTAGTAAAATTACTGGGACGGGGACAATAATCGTTAACAGACATCCCAGAGTGAGCCAAGGTTGTTCCGCACTGCGAAAGATGGCTAATAAACTGAAAAATTCCAAGCCTGTAAAACTTACTAATATAGAAATAGTTTCGTAATATGTAGGGATAATTGGTGTAGGACGCAGACGACGATAGCGATCCACAAGCCAAAATATTAAGCCAAAAAAGGCGATCGCAACACCACCAACACCAAAAGCGAGCCAAATATTTGTACCATAGCCACTCAGTAGCAGTAGTAAACTTAACGCTAACCAACTCCAAGCGAGGAGTAACCAGCTACCTAATGATAGCGGTTCGCTGACAATCAAGCGATCGCGTACTTGGTTATAGGTATCTAAATCAATATCTGCTAGAGTTAGTAATTCACTGCTGTTACGGAATAATTTAACTTGACGGCGTTGAGCGATCGCTTCTGCTTGGGTGCTAGTAAAACCTAATCGCTTTAAACTAGCTAAAGGAGCCTTATTAATATTTGTAGACAGCAAACGGTGAGTTAACTCCCGCAGTCGCAATCGCTGTTTTGTATACTCCAGTTGATTAGCATCAGCAATTTGCTGTTGCTGACGGAAATTTTGCCCTAAATTACGTAATACATTCTGATTTCCTTGCAAAGTCGGGACGCAAAATCTCTTACCAATTTCACCAGTATTACCTAAAATTTTGGCTTGATTGGAGTTAAAACTCAAACCAGCCACAGTTAAAAAAGCATCTTGAGCAAAATTTGCATCGCTAAAATCTGCCAAGTTGAGAATGCTAGCACCTTGCAAACTCACCGATTGATCGAATTGGGCTTCGCGAAAAATCACTGCTTGATCGAATGTCGCATCTGTTAATAAAAGAAAGTCATCGAAATTGGCTTTAGTAAACTGTGCTTGTCCGAAAAAATGCACATCAGAAAAATCAGTATTTCCCAACCATTGCACTGTATTAAATTTCGCTAACTGCTTAAAATTAGCTTGGGTAAAATTCGCAGCACCTACAAATACACTATGTTGAAATTCAGCAGTTTCTTGAAATTGAACTTGCTTAAAACTACCTTTATTAAAAAAAATACTTTCCTGAAAATTACTCAAATGTCGAAAAGTCGCACCATTAAAGCTGACATCACGACTGAATCGAGTTTCATTCCAGTGTGTAGGCTGAGTAAAAATTGCGCCTTGGGCATCTACAGATTGTAAAAAGAAGATATTAGGAAACCAAACTTCACCATTAAACCGAGTTTGGATTAACGTTAAAGAACCGCGAAATACTGTAATTTCACTAGCTGCTGCTTGCGTCCCTAAAAGCGAACGACAATCTTTAGAATTAGGTAAACCAACAGCGAGAGATTGCAAACAAACTAGGCGTAAACTTTCCAATTGTTCTTTTTCATTTGGGGTAAAAATTGGCGCTATCTCTTGAGCATAAAGGGGAGTCCTTAAACCTAAATCGCTCCCCATAAAATCCCCTTGAATCAGAGAATAACTCAGATCTAAACCTAAAGAATTGGCGCGGTTTTTTTGTAATTCTTTCCGCAGCAATTGGTAAAAATTATCACGAAAACTGGCATTTTCTGGACGTAAATCAATAACCATCTGCCGCAAATCTACGGTTAAATTACCTTCGCGGAGTATAGGTGTCTTTAACCGTTCTTGTAACAACTCCAGAGTTAAAGGTGTACGCTGAATTGAAGTTTGAACTGCGGAAGCTGGTAGGGGAAATATAAGTAGAACAATTAATAAAACGCAAAGAAACATAGGAAAAAGCGCAGAGGATCGCAGAGAAAATACTTTGCGTACCTTTGCGTATAACCTTTGCGTACCTTTGCGTTTCCCAAATAAATTACTCAAACTGTTTTTCAATCATTCATCGCCAATCAGCAGAACAATTTTACCTGTGATAGAACCACTTTCAAGTAATTGATGAGCTTTTGCTGCTTCTGCTAAAGGAAATTTGTGACTGACATGAATTTTTAGCTTACCTTCATCAATCCAAGTTGCGCATTGTTGGAGAATTTCGGCGTGATGCTGCAATCCTTCCACCATTCCTTGTAACATCGGTGTTAACATCAGTTCCAAACCGATGCGGAGGTTACGCATTCTCGCTGCTTTCCACACAGTATTGGCATCTGGTTCTAAAATTGTCACAATATCGCCATATACTCGCACTGCGGGGAAGGTTTTGTGAAAGGTTTCGCCACCAATAGTATCAAAGGCTAAGTCTACACCTTCGCCACCAGTCCAATCTAGAGCGGCTTGTACAAAGTCAGTTTGTTTATAAAAAATTATTTCGTCAGCACCTAGTTGCTTGACAAAGTTCGCCTTCTCTTGAGAACTAACGGTAGTGGCGACATTCGCACCTTTGAGTTTAGCTAATTGAATGGCAACATGGCCGACACCACCAGCACCAGCGTGAATTAATACGTTTTCTTTGGGTTCTAAGCGTCCCCTTTCATATAAAGCTTCCCAAGCAGTAATTAATACTAAAGGTGCGGCTGCGGCTTCCGCAAAAGATACGGAAGCAGGTTTATGTGCTACAAACCGCTCATCAACAATAGTATATTCCGCATAATTACCTTGGTGTGCGCCTAAACCGCCATAGCAAAAATAGACTGCATCCCCTGGACGAAAGCGCTGTACCCCAGCACCAACAGCTTCTACAACACCTGCACCATCACATCCGAGAATGGCGGGCATTTGTTCGGGGTAGAATGTACCGCGTTGACGCAGTTTTGTATCGATAGGATTTATACCAGCTGCTACCAAGCGTACTAAAAGTTCAGTATCTCCGACAGGAACAGCAGGGTTTGTCACTTGTTGTATTTGCAGCACGTCAGGGCTTCCGGCTGCTGTCATTAAGACTGCTTTCATCACTTTTTCCTCATGGCTGAAGCTAGATGCACAATCATTTGCCACTTTAGCTTATCAGCATGAAGGATTCTCTAGTTAACAGAAAAAGAGCGATCGCTTTAAGGACAATACGGTTCAGTTAAGGATAAATGTAGGTTGGGCTTACCTTGTGTAAACCCAACAAAGCGCCGAAAATGTTGGGTTTCGTCCCTCAACCCAACCTACGCCAAATCTGTTTTTCGACGCTAACTGAACTGTATTGGCTTTAAGGATGGATCTGTGATTGAATTTGCTGTGTACTTTGCAATGGTGCATCTGGATTGCGGGTAAGTGCAGTGACTGTAACGCCTAACGCAGACAGCGCCACAATACAAAACCCAGCTAGCCATCTCACTTGCTGACGTAAATAGTTGATTTCTCGGTTCATGCGATCTACTTCTAGCGGAGAATATGGGTTAGCTGGTGAAGTTTCTACAGCGATTTCTTGCGGTAAATTTGTGGGATCTTCAAAAGCAATTTTTGTTTCTAGCCAGTTAGTAATTAACTGCGGACAATTCTTTTGGAACCAATGCCATGCAATTACTCTGAATACAGGTTTAGACACTCTGGCAATTAATTTGATTGTCCGGTTTAAAGGACGAAAGCGCAGCCTGCGGTTAATTAAGTTAACTGAGCCAATATCATATAAACAATCAATAATCAGCTTAATAGTTGCTTCTTCACTATTAGCTAAATTTTGTAATAAAAGGTTAACATCTTGCATTCTTTGAGCAGCAAGACGCTGATGGGCTAAGTTCTCTGGAGATATAACAGTTTGAGGTAGATGATTGCTAGGAACTATGGTCATACTGGTATATGAAAATTCTCAAATCTTAAAGGTGAGGTTTTTAAAAGAGCAATTTTAACCGCAATAACTAAAAATATATAACTTAATTTCTGTGTTCTATATCTGTAATAAGATGTAATTTAATAAGTTTTTAAATTCTTTTAAAAAATATAAATTCATATATCAGTAAAAACCTTATTAGAAATAGATTTCCAGCTTAATTTTATTTATAACAATCAAAACTAACAACAACAAATTTCATCAATGGCAATTAATTACTTTATATATAAGTTTCAAGCACTGTAAACAGTTATATGAACAACTGTACTGCTATCACTGATAAATATTCAAGATGCGGCAGAAAAGATATATCTAACGGTAAGAAAATCTGGTATTGATGACAGGCTAATACTTTGGATAGAAAGAGTTTTAATCCTATGGTAGACGTTTATCAAAAAAGCAAAAGTTATTCTTAGTCAAAGTTACCTCGACGTATAGCAAACCGTCGTGGGGGTTTTTACGAGGGTAAAGAATTACTGTATCTATAAAGCTGATGCAATCAGCATTCGCCAAGCTCATACTCAAAACACAAATTTTTCAGAAGATGAAGATAATTATGAATCTAGCGAGAATCTTCATGTTGTTTAAATATCGCTGAAAACTGCTGAGGCTTTTTCTTAATCCCATATATTTCAATGTTTTTCGACTTTTGCCACAATCGGGCAGGGTATTAAGGTGTGGTGCTTACCAAGACTGAGTTTAGTCACAGATTGAGTCGTTAACGGCGTTGTTGGCAATCTATTAACCACAAAAATCTAGAGCCTATAAGGAAAAATAATCATGAGGCCTTTGAATTTATCCAAATTTGTTTTGGCTGGTATCTTTGCTCTCAGTTTTGTTGCTGTACCCTTATCTATATCAGTTTCTGCTCAATCCGGTTCTTCTGGTGGTAGTGGTTCCTCTGGTGGCAGTACTGGTGGTACAGGCACTACGGGTACTACGGGTACTAGTGGTACAGGTACTAGTGGTACAGGCACTACAGGCACTGGCACTACAGGCACTGGTACCACTGGCACTGGTACTAGCGGCACAGGAACTACAGGTACAGGCACTACTGGCACTACTGGCACTGGTGGTAGTGGTACAACTGGTACAGGAACTACAGGTACAGGCACTACTGGCACTGGTACAACTGGCACTGGTACTACAGGTACAGGTAGTAGTGGTACAACTGGTACAGGCACTACAGGTACAGGTACTACAGATTTCGGCGGAACTGGTACAACAGGTACAGGCAGTGGCGGTACAACTGGTACGGGCACTAGTGGCACAGGTTCTACAGGTATTGGCGGTAGTGGTAGCACAGGTACTGGTACTACGGGTACAGGTTCTACGGGTACAGGTTCTACAGGTACTGGTACTACAGATTTTGGTGGTACAGGTACAGGTACTAGTGGCACAGGCACTACAGGAACTGACTCGACAGGTACCGGTACTAGTGGTACAGGCACTACAGGAACTGACTCGACAGGTACGACTACAGGTAACCCTTCGTTGCGAGGAACCAGTGATGTCAGAAGCGATCGCGGTACTGATTGGGGTTGGTTAGGATTGCTGGGTTTAGCAGGTTTAGCAGGTTTAGCGCGTAATCGCAAAACTCCTCGCGCTTATCAAGATCCTAATCAAGTCACGGGTTCAGGCACAAGATATTAAGTGTCATTAGTCATTAGAGACGCGATGAATCGCGTCTGTACAATTGTCATTTGTCATTGGTTATACCAGCAATGTGACAGATTGTAGGGGCATGGCACTGCCATGCCCTCTAGAATATATTGTTGGGTGCAATTACCAATTTACCTATCAAAATTAATCCCACGCTCACCTGCAAGGTAAACGTGGGATTAAATGGATGATGCAGCTAAAGAATTAGGCTTTTTGGTTAAGTTTCAGTTTCAAAAAGCGAAATATCGGCTATATTGGGACACCAATTTTCAGGTATTGTGAGGTTTTCGGGTAATAGAGTAGTGCGATCGCCAAAAGCTAACTCTAGCTGTTGTGATTCTAAATTTTCACATCTTGTCATATCTGCGCCAAAAACTCTCGCTTTCTGGAGAATAGCCTGATTTAAGTTCGTACCAGTGAGAATTGTTTGCTCTAGATTGGCTTCATAGAAATTGGCTTGTTCTAAGTTAGCTTCATAGAGGTTAGCTTGTTGTAGATTAGCTGTACTGAACAATACACCTTCTAAATTGGCACCGATCATTTTTGCGCCTTGCAAGTTACTACCAATCAAATTTGCGCCAAAAAGGTTACTTCCTTCTAAATTTGCCCCTTCTAGGTTAGTATCGCAAAGAATAGCTGCTTCTAAATTAGCATTTTCAAGTATCGCATCTTGCAAGTCAGCATCGTACAACATTGCGCCTTGCAAATCCGCTTCACACATGACAGCCTTAGATAAATTCACTTTTCGCAAAACTGCTTCTTGTAAATTTGCTTCTGTAAGTATTGCTTTTCTCAAGTTAGCTTCGTAAAGAACTGAGCCACAAAGATTGGCGTCTGCTAAGTTGGCGCTTGATAGATTGGCTCCAATCAAATTTACCCATTGTAAATTGGCTCCAATTAATATGGCTCCAGCTAAGTTAGCGTCCATTAAATCAGCGCCACTGATATCAATATCGCGTAAATCTAATTTATGATTTGCCAAATCATTTAATGTATTGCGTCTACCAATAACAGTCAAAGCTGTTTGAATATCTGTAGGGATTTTTTTCGCTAAATTTTCTTCAATATCACCATTTATCGGGGAATTCTCGCGGATAAATGCAGCTAGGATTTCCATAATTGTCCAATGGTATTTTGGACAATCTCTGGCAATTCTTTCTAAAACATAAATTGCAGCAAAACGTGTTTCTATTTGACTGCTACCTAAATGTGCGATCGCTTCTGAAAAACGTTTGGCAATTAATTCTTCTGGATTTACTGGTGGAGAATTTACCTGGCTGTTGATGATTTGCTTACGCTCCATAATTTCGGAAAAGGTTTTTGATAATACAGTCTGACCGATTGTTAAAGAAAGTTTTGAGGTATAGTACGTATGAATGCTAAGTACTATTCCCCATGCCACCAGAGAAATTAAAGTGATTATTTGGAGAAATATGGCAATTTCTTGCGTGATAGAAACTGCCGGAAAAATCGCCAAAGCGCTAATAATTAAAGATATGCCCAGAAATAATATAGCAGGAGTATATATATACCAAGTAGTTAGTCTATCTATATTGAATAAAGACGTATCAGGAGTCTTCATTGCTGAATTTTTATGTAATTTGGCTTATCCATACTATTATTTGTTAATCCCTTTTAGTACAGTAAATACACTGACTTAATTAATCAATAAATTTGTTCCCCTAAAAATCTCTATGGATTTACTTAGCACCATAATAATTACTGTAATTAGGCGCAATCAAAAACCCTACAAATTTTCAGAAGCTATTATTGAGGGTTTGCCGATTCAGATTATTCATAAATACCATATATAGGATAAAATTTGCACATACTCTGTAGACTTAGTTATGCGATCGCATTTATTAAATGTGTAAATTTAGCTCGTCATCAGGGCTACAGTTATGAAATATGCAGCAATAAACTGCGAATTACAAAATCAGCATGAATTTCGCGATGCAGCAATAAATGCGATCGCTAAAATAGCCAATAACAGCAAAAATATGCCAATTTTTTGGCATAAATTATTTATTTTGACTTAACTAGATTGCCGCCAATGTGTAGGCGCTTCTACATCATCAGGTAGGCGAGTTGTGCGATCGCCTAAAGCTGTTGTAATTTGTTGTAATTCTAAATTCTTCACCCCTGTCAAAATCGCTCCGGCTAATTTGACATCACAAAAGTTCGTCTCGAACAGGTTAGCACCCATCAAATTTGCGCCGTGGAGATTAGCTTCATAGAGAACGGCTTGAGAAAGGTTAGCGCCTATCAGGTTGGCTTGATGCAAATCAGCCTCAGCCAAGCTAGCTTCGGAAAGGTTAGCAAAGTAGATTTCTGTTTGTTGCAGTTTCGCTGCATTTAAGTTAGCGCCTTGAAGATTAGCTCCATTTAAGTTAGCGCCTTGGAGGTTTGCGCCAATTAACCCTGTGAGCTGTAAGTTAGCTTTACCCAACTTTGCACCTTGCAAGTTAGCTAGAAATAACTTGGCGGCGGAGAGATTGGCAACTTTTAAGGTAGCTTGTTGTAAATTCGCTTTATACAGGTTGGCTCCTTGCAAGTTAGCTGCACGCAGACTTGCGCTTGTGAGGTTAGCACCCCGCAGGTTAGCATTAGACAAATTAGCGCGATTTAAGTTAGCCCAAGCCAGATTTGCTCCCCGTAAATTAGCTTTAAGTAAATTAGCTTCATACAAAATTGCGCCAAAAAGTTTAGCACCAGCCATATCCGCACCAACTAAAACCGCACCGCGCAAATCTGCACCAGATAAGTCACAACCCCGTAAATCAAAATTTTCTAAGTTAGCTCCTTGTAAGTCGGCTTGTCTAATATCTGTATTGCGTAAGTTTATTTTCTGGTTTTCTCTATCTTCCAAATAATTACGCCTACCAATTACCGTCAGGGCTACTTGAATATCGGTGCGAATTTTGGGTAATTCGTATGGGGTATTTACTTCAATTTGTGGTGTGCGATGATTGTCTTTTTTGTACTTATCAAAATCTAGAGGTGCAACACTTTCCTCACGCATGAGTTCGTGGTGATGGAGAGGTGCATTTTCGCGAACAAAAGCCGTGAGAATTTCCATAATTGTCCAATGTTCTCTAGGAAATTCTTGGGCGACTCTTTCCAGAGCATAAATTGCTCCTGTACGGGTTTCACTTTTTTCATGCCCTAGCTGGGCAATAGCTGTCATAAAGCGTTCGGCTGTTAACCGCTCTTGGGAGAGTTTAGCATTTTGAATCGCTAGTTCGATGTTTTTTTCCGCCGCGATCGCACTTTTTTCTAAAGCTTGGGCACGCTTGGCTCCATAATATGCATTCACCAGCAATGCCAAGCCTAAAAAAATAATTGCTAAGGTGGCTACGGCTTGAATTCCATATTGTATTTGTTGTTGAATTGATAATTGCCGAATATTTGACAATGTAAAGAAAATCACAGTCAATAACAGCACAAATATCACTGCGATCGCTATCAACCAATTTAACAGTAAGCCTGTCTTGTTAGCAGACATTGCCCAAATATTCCTCGTTACTCAGGATTATTACTTATATTCTGAGGCTAAACAGTATAGCATATTGCCAGCCATTTGCATATATCCCCCAAGGTTGAGTTTTTTGCTTTCCATATCATTAGCCAGTAGGGGCGGGGTTTCCCCGCCCTTGTGCGAGTTTCGATTTTACTATTTGCTAGAGATATCGACATCAGAAAATTTTGCCTCTCTCAAGTTAGCTCCATTGAGGATCGTATCTTTAAGAATTACCCCATCTAACTTTGCTAAATATAGGTTTGCTTGATTTAAATTGGCTCCAGAAAGGTTTGCGCCGGAGAGATTCGCCGCACTTAAAATTGCTTCTTTGAGGTTAGCACCAGCCAGATTTGCGCCGGAAAGATTCGCCGCAGTTAGAATGGCTCCATGCAAATTAGCACTACATAAATCTGCGCCAGAAAGATTAGTTTGATAAAGGTTTGTCATTTCAAAATTAGCCCCGGAGAGTTTAGCACCCCTAATATCTATATGGCTTAAATCTAGTTGTTCAATTTCTCTATCTTGTTGAGTATTTCTGTTAGCCAGTATTGATAAAGCTGCTTGAATATCAGCACGAATTGTTGATAATGGGTTGTCTTGTACTTGGATATGAGTCTCTTGGGCGGCATTATTGCGAATAAAATTTGTTAACGCTGCCATAATTTTTCTATGTAATTTTGGATCGCCTTGCGCCATTGTGGCTAAATCATCAAAGACAGCTAAATTAATTTCTCTGTTTTGGTGTTCTAGTTGTTCAATTGCTTGATTTAAACTCTGGATATAAGAATATTTATTAATATTTTCTAATTTATTTTTATTAGCAAATAGCGCTTGATATATTTTGTCTAATAAAGATATATTTCTCTTATTATTGTTTCTTACCGTATTATAAGCATCTATAATTACTTTTAACATACATCTAGTTAATTTTAATAATTTAGATATTTGTCACCAAAAAAATCATACACTTTATCTGTAAGTATATCACTGAGATGTATAAGTAATCTTGGTAACTTAGATTTAGCAACGATCGGTAATATATATTAGCCAGAGAAATTAATTATTTCCGGAATTTATCTGTTCACAATAGATAATGTCACAGAGTTAGGGAAAGTTATCAGATGCCGCCAGAAAAATCAGCGAAATCAAAAAATTTGGTCTTAGTAGGAGGGGGCCATTCCCATGCAATTGTGCTGAGGATGTTAGGGATGAAACCTTTAGCTGGAGTAGGTTTAACTTTAATTAGTCCAAATTCAGATACTCCTTATTCGGGGATGCTTCCGGGACACATTGCTGGTTTTTACAACCATGATGAATGTCATATTGATTTACACCGATTAACTCAATTTGCACAAGCACAGTTTTATGTTGATCGAGCGATTAACCTAGATTTACAAAATAAAAAAGTAATTTGTGCGCATCATCCTGCTGTAGATTTTGATGTACTGTCTGTTGATATTGGCAGTACTCCCGCAAAAATATCTGTATCTGATGCAGCAGAATGTGTTGTTCCCGCTAAACCTGTTTCCGAACTACTCAAACACTGGTATCAATTATTGAAAAGTGTAGAAGCAAATCCGCAACAACTGCTAAGAATAGCGATCGCAGGTGGTGGTGCAGGTGGTGTAGAATTGGCGCTGTCGATGCAAGCACAGCTAAAACGAATCTTATCACCATCAGCGATTCTAGAGGTGCATTTATTCCAGCGCGATCGCCAATTAATGTCCAAGCATCATGATTCAGTGCAGCGACTCGTTGAAAAAATTCTCACCCAACGGGGTATAAAACTTTATTTAGGCGAAACTGTTACGCAAGTCACACCCCTTGCACAGACAGGAAATCAACCGACATTACAAGTTAAATGTGAATCGGAATTAACCGTAGATTGTGACAAAATTTTTTGGGTGACTCAAGCTGCTGCACCTGATTGGTTAAAATCTACAGGACTGCGGACTGATGAGCGAGGCTTTATTTTAGTAGGAGATACTTTACAATCTCTGTCTCACCCTGATGTGTTCGCGGCTGGTGATATTGCCACAATGATCGATCATCCCCGTCCTAAAGCTGGGGTATTTGCTGTCAGACAAGGTAAGCCTTTGTATACAAATTTACGACGATATTTGTTAGGTAAACCTCTCAAAGCCTATGTACCGCAGAAACAATACCTAAGTTTAATCGGTACAGGAGATAAAAGTGCGATCGCCACAAGAGGTGCATTCACTTTACCACCCAATAAATTATTGTGGTATTGGAAAGATTGGTTAGATCGCCGTTTCATGGAACGCTTTCAAAAGCTACCACAAATCGAAGATATATAGTAGTTCAATTTTTAATTTCATTCTGAATCTACTATTTCTACAGAAACTGCATCTAGCTCTGCTTCTAATTGCTCAATAGTTGGTAATTGTGTTTGTAATTCTTTTGGCAGTGACTTAGTTAGTCCTACCTGCCATTCAGCAATACCAATTGGCTTATTAACATCACGTAATGCATACTCAGCTATAACATTATCTTTACTTGCACATAAAATTAAGCCAATAGATGCATTATCCAAATTGGATTTCAATAAATCATCTACTGCAGAGAGATAAAAATTTATTTTTCCTGTATATTCAGGTTTAAATTTCCCAGTTTTCAATTCAACAACCACAAAGCAATGCAATTTGACATGATAAAAAAGAAGGTCAATATAAAATTCTTCCTCACCTATTTTTAATGGGTATTGTTCTCCTACAAAAGCAAAACCAACTCCTAATTCAAGAAGAAATTTAGTAATATGTTTAACAAGCTCTTTCTCAACTTCTCGTTCTTGGGCGTCTTCCCCTAAACTTAAAAAATCAAAGACATAGGGATCTTTAAGGGTTTCTCTAGCTAAATATGATTGGCTAGAGGGTAAAGTAGCATTAAAGTTAGTAATAGCTTTTCCTTGGCGGTTATAAAGTTGACTTTGAATCTGTAGATTGAGAATATTTCTACTCCAGCCATTTTCGATTGTTTTTTGTATGTACCATAGTCTTGCTGAAGCGTCTTTTACAGAATCTAGAATGCGAATGTTATGTCCCCAGGGAATTTGTCCAACAAGTTGTTGGACAATTTGTTCATCAGGGTAAGCTTCTGCAAAAGCCCTCATATAAAGTAGATTTGTCCGCGAAAACCCCTTCATTTCTGGGAAAGATAGGCGCAAGTCCACTGCTAACCTATCAATTACTTTTGCGCCCCATCCCTGCTGCTGCTGTCGATTAAGAATATCTCGTCCAATGTGCCAATAGAGTAATACTAATTCTTGGTTAACAGACAATACTGCTCGTTTTTGAGCGCTTTGTATGCGTTCTTTTAAATCCCGCAAAAAATTGTCATAATCGTCCATAAATAACCGTTTAACAGAGACAGTATAAATGAAAGGATACGATCGCCCAAGTTCGCCAATATCAACAGAAAAAATATTATAGGTCTAGATTGTATTTCTCAACATCTTTTGGATGTTACGCTATTTCTGCCAAGCTGTACTAACATTAATGTATTTATGTTTAATTTTAAAACTAGTTTTATCTTATTATTTATTATTTGTGTGGTAGCGACTGCATTAACAGCCTATTATTTAGGGGGAATTAGTCCGGATGTCATTAAATCTTGGTTGAAAAACTCTGGTATTTGGGCACCTGTAACTTATGTAGTTATCTATGTCATCGCCACCATTTTAGTATTACCTTCCACCGCCCTGAATTTAACCGGGGGTGCGATTTTCGGCCCTTGGCTGGGGACATGTTGGACAAGTACAGGGGCAATTGTCGCCGCGATCGCGGCTTTTATTTTTGCCCGGACAATTGGATATAATGCAGTATCCAAAAGGCTAGCAGGGCGTTGGCAAGCGATTGACGCCGAAATTAGGCAAGGCGGAGTCTATTACATGTTTGCCATTCGTTTATTACCGATTATGCCCTACGGTTTGGTTAACTTCGCAGCTGGGCTATCATCAGTCAGCTTTAAAGATTACCTCATCGGCACTATTTTAGGGACTGTACCGTCAGTATTACCATTTGTTTTATTGGGTAGTTCTGGCTTAAAAGCAATCCGTACCGGCGAAGTTATGCCACTTGTGGGCGCTTTAGCCTTACTAGGAATGCTAGTTGCTGGCTCTACTTGGTATCGTCGTCGTCGCCGTTTTCCCTTTCATCGCAAACGTTAAGTAAATCATGCTACCTAAATATTCTTTTATCGTCCCGATTTATAACGAAGAAGAAACCATCCAAGAAATGTATCGCCGCATTTCCCAAGTCATGAATCGCATGGATGGCGAGGTAGAGTTATGTTTGGTGAATGATGGTAGCCGCGATCGCTCTTTACAAATGATGCGAGAATTACATCAACAAGATCCGCGCGTGGTTTACTTAAGTTTGGCGCGAAATTTTGGACATCAAATTGCTGTGACGGCGGGGCTAAATTTTGTTCGCGGCAAAGTAATTGTGATT
The DNA here is from genome assembly GCF_963889195.1 of Calothrix sp. FACHB-168. Taxonomy (NCBI): domain Bacteria; kingdom Bacillati; phylum Cyanobacteriota; class Cyanophyceae; order Nostocales; family Calotrichaceae; genus Calothrix; species Calothrix sp. FACHB-168. Next base: position 118,767 of record NZ_CAWPNJ010000074.1, on the reverse strand, counting down.
TTAGATGCCGATTTACAAGATCCGCCAGAATTGATTCCCGATATGGTAGAAAAATGGCGACAAGGATATAAAATTGTCTACGCCCAACGCATCCAACGCCGTCAAGAAGGGTGGTTTAAACGTTTCACCGCCTATGCTTTTTACCGCATTCTTAAAAATCTTGCAGATGTTGATATCCCCACAGACACAGGGGATTTTTGTTTATTAGATCGTCAAGTTGTAGACGTACTCAATGCTATGCCAGAACGCAATCGTTACATTCGCGGATTGCGGGCTTGGGTAGGTTTTAATCAAATAGCGATTAAATTTGAACGCGATCCGCGCTTTGCTGGTGAGGTGAAATATACATTTCGGAAATCTTTAGCATTGGCAATTAATGGATTAGTTTCCTTTTCTAAAGTACCTTTACAACTTTCAACTTATATGGGATTTTTCGCCGCCCTACTTTCACTGTTTATGTGTGTAATGGTGTTGTACTGGCGACTTGTTCAACCCCATTCTTCCCTCACGGGAATGGCTATTATTTTGATGGCTATTTTCTTTATTGGCGGCGTACAACTATTTAGTATTGGCATTTTGGGTGAATATATTGGGCGAATTTATGAAGAAGTAAAACAAAGGCCGCTTTATACCCTAGCAGAAGTAGCCGGGTTTTATGAGGATTATGCCGAACGCCAAAAAACCATGAGTATGGTAGACGAGAAATAGTTGTAACCAGCACAGCAAATTACCCCAGCGATGATGAGGAAATCGCCCCATTTTGTTAATTAAAATTTAAGAGCATATAACTACTTGGAATCTTGATCCTTATGTGGTCAAATAAAGATGATTCCCAAAATATATCGTTGCTCATCCATGAAAAACTCTGCTGCGCTAACAACTACATTTTGTATTACCTTAAGTTTGCTGCTAACAGCCTGTAATGGTGGTAACAGTGCTAATAATGGAGGAACTTCTACACCTACTCAGACTACAACTAACAGTCAATCAACAACAAATACATCAGGCGTAATTCCCATTGGTATTGCCTTTGCACAAACTAGTAACGTAGCATTACTAGGGCAAGAACAAGTAGCTGGTGCAAAAATTGCCGAGAAGTATTTCAACGATAAAGGTGGTATTAATGGTACGCCAATTAAACTAGTGTTTCAAGACACTAGCGGTGATGAAAATGGTGCAATTAACGCCTTTCAAACCTTAATTAATAAAGATAAAGTTGTCGGGATTGTGGGGCCGACTTTATCACAGCAAGCTTTTAGTGCAGACCCTGTAGCTGATCGTGCTAAAGTACCTGTATTAGCAGCGTCTAATACCGCAGATAAAATTCCCGAAATTGGCGATTATATAGCGCGAATTTCTGCACCTAGTTCTGTAGTTGCACCGAATTCTGTTAAAGCCGCAATCAAACTAAATCCTAATATTAAAAGAGTCGCGGTTTTCTTTGCGCAAAATGATTCTTATAGTAAATCAGAAACCGACATTTTCCAGAAAACTGTGAAGGATCAGGGTTTGGAATTAGTCACAGTTCAAAAGTTCCAAACTAGCGATACAGATTTTCAAACCCAAGCTACCAATGCAATTAACCTGAAAGCAGATTTAGTGATTATTTCCGGTTTGGCTGCTGATGGTGGTAACTTAGTCAGACAATTACGAGAACTCGGTTATAAAGGTTTAATTGTCGGCGGTAATGGGCTGAATACTTCCAACATTTTCCCAGTATGTAAAGCATTATGTGATGGCGTATTAATTGCCCAAGCTTACAGCCCAGAACATCCTGGTGAAATTAATTCAACATTTCGTAAAACCTATAGCGAACAATTCAAAAAAGAACCGCCACAATTTACAGCCCAAGCCTTTACAGCAGTTCAAGTTTATGTCGAAGCACTCCAAACTTTAGATAAAAAAACTAAAGTTAATACCTTAGCCCTGCCACAATTGCGCAATGAATTAAATAAACAGATACTAGCAGGAAAATATAATACACCCTTAGGCGAAATTGCTTTTACCCCCGTTGGTGAAGTCATCCAAAAAGATTTTTACGTAGCGCAAATCAAAATGGATAAAGATGGTAGCCAAGGTAAATTTACATTTTTAAAATGACGTATAAAAGGAGGAAAACTGACAACTGACAACTGACAACTGACAACTGACAAATGACATTCACCTTATTTTTGCAACAATTTTTAAACGGGCTATCGATTGGTAGCGTTTATGCAATTTTCGCCTTAGGATACACTCTGGTGTACTCCATTTTAGGCATCATTAATTTAGCGCATGGAGCAGTATTTACCTTAGGCGCATATTTTACTTATGCACTCATGGGTGGTAGTTTTGGCTTCAATGGTTTGCTAGCTAATGCCACTCTACCCATCAAATTACCATTTGCGATCGCCTTATTTTTAGGTAGCTGCTTGGCGGGATTGGTAGGGATAGCAATGGAACGCATCGCTTTTCAACCCCTACGTCGTAAAGGATCTGATCCTTTATTAACTGTAGTTTCTAGCTTGGGCGTAGCGGTAGTTATCGTTAACCTCATCCAATATCTAGTCGGTGCAGAAAGTTATACCTTTCCTTCCAATGCCTACGGGAATTTACCACCCTCTATAAACTTTGGTACTGCTGAAAGCCCGATTCCTATACGCAGCGTGCAAATCGTGATTTTTGCGGTTTCTGTGGTATTTGTGGCAATTCTTACCTATTTTATTAACGGTACTAAATATGGTAAAGCCATGCAAGCGATCGCCGAAGACGCAACTACCGCCAGTTTATTAGGAATTAACACCGATGGCTTTATTGTCCTGACATTTTTCATCAGCAGTTTCTTAGCCGGATTAGCCGGTACTTTAGTCGCTTCTAGCGTCAGTATAGCCGGGCCTTATTTTGGTATCGCCTTTGGTTTAAGAGGGTTAGCAGTCATCGTCTTAGGCGGTTTAGGAAGTATTCCCGGTGCGGTATTAGGCGGTTTACTCATTGGCTTAGTCGAAGCATTCGTCCCCGGCGAATATTCCGGTTATAAAGACGCCGTAGCATTTGCAATTTTATTTGTCATGCTATTAGTTAGACCCCAAGGTTTACTAGGACGCAGGTTTATTCAGAAGGTTTAAAGACTGTATGACCTTTACTAAACAGAAATTAACTTTTTATCAGTTTCTTGAACAATGCCCAGAGGAAGGTTTTTATGAATTGGTAAATGGAGAAATTGTTGAAGTGCGTGCTACGAGAAATCATGATGATGTCGCCAATTTGCTTTTATTTGCTTTCAATGATGAAATCAGGCGACTACTACTAAATTATGTCGTTAATAACACAGCAGTAATTAAAACAATAACTGCTGAAGGAGTAGAACAAGGACGCAAGCCTGATGTCAGTGTCATAGATAAGGATATATGGCGCTCAAATCGTACTGCTTACTCTGCACTGGAAGAATCGATTCAATTAGCTGTAGAAGTGACATCAACTAATTGGGAAGATGACTATATTGATAAATTAGACGAATATCAACGTTTAGGCATCAAAGAATATTGGATTGTCGATTATTTGGCAATAGGGTTAAGAGAATATTTAGGTAATCCCAAAGTTCCGACTGTATTTGTTTTTGTATTAGATAGTAATGGAAAATATCAACGCCATCAATTTCGAGGTTCTGAACGAATCATATCCCCAACCTTTCCAGAATTAACATTAACAGCAGAGCAAATATTGACAGCTTAAGCCTAAGATTTATTAGGAATTATGATAATAATGCATTCGCAATGCGGCAGGACTTACGCAAAATCATCAAAAACCTTAATTTATTGAACCGCCAAGACGCCAAGAACGCCAAGAATTAGTAGAGTGTGTGTAAATCCTATGATAATTAGATAAGGGAATTAAGGGGAGACAAGGAGGATAAGGAGGACAAGGAAGATAAGGGAAGGGAAGGGGGACAAGGAGGAAAAATAACAAATGACTATTGACTATTGACTATTGACTAATGACTGAATTTATTTCTACTTACGGTTCGCTAATAGTCTCTATGGTATTAGGGGCTTTATTGGGGCTATCCCTTTACTTACCATTAATGACAGGACAACTATCTTTAGCCAGCCCCGGATTTTATGCTTTAGGTGGTTATATTGCTGCAATTTTATCAACAACAGTCTTTAAATCTGATAGTGGTTCATTTTCGATTTGGCTGTTGTTAATCGAGATGATAATTGCTGGTGTAGTTTCTGGATTATTGGGTATCGCTGTCGGAATTCCCGCTTTAAGATTGCGGGGAATTTATTTAGCGATCGCAACTATTGCTTTTGTCGAAGTTTTGCGGGTTATTTCCCTTAATTTAGAAATTACTGGCGGTGCAGTCGGTATTTTTGGTATTCCCCAACCCTTCCAAAACCAAATCGAATATTTATGGATTGCTTTACCATTACTCATAATTTCAATGGTGTTATTTTACCGTCTCGAAAGGATTCGCGTAGGTAGAGCATTTACTGCAATTCGAGAAGATGAACTAGCCGCCGGTGCAATGGGAATTAACCCCACATACTACAAAGTTTTAGCTTTTACATTAGGGGCTATTCTTGCAGGGGTAGTTGGTGCAATTAGCGCCCATTTTCTCAATACCTGGAACGCCCGCCAAGGTACATTTGATGCAAGTATTATCTACTTAACTTTTGTCTTAATTGGCGGTTCGAGAACGTTTTTAGGTTCGGTTGTGGGCGGAATGGTATTTACAGCTTTACCCGAAATCTTGCGCAGTCTAGCCGATACAGGCGGATTACCTTTGTGGTTAGCGCAATTTTTACGGGATGGGAGATTAATTATTTTTGGCGTGCTAATTGTTATCGGAACTATCTTTTTCCCTCAAGGATTAGTCACACCAGATATTTTTAAGCAGCGCAAAATTAAGAATAGATCCTAATTTAATATTTAAATCACTAGTAGTCTGTCGCAAAAATTTCGAGGGGTACAAAACGAACCGCAAAGACACGAAGTACACAAAGGAAGAAAAAATAAGAAGAAACTTACCCCACAGAATTAATGTGATGAACCACTAGTCCCTAGTCTCTAGCCCCTACCCCCTATAAAAATGGATAACAATTCTATTGTCTTAGAAGCAAAATCATTGACACGCCGCTTTGGTGGTTTAGTGGCTGTAAATAATGTATCTTTCGCAGTCCAAAAACATGAAATCTTCGGATTAATCGGCCCTAATGGTGCAGGAAAAACCACATTATTTAATTTAATCACTGCTTTAATTCCCCCTTCTGAGGGACAATTAATTTATCAAGGTCAAGATATATCCCAATTACGTCCCCATAAAATTGCAGCTTTAGGAATTGCCCGCACGTTTCAAAATATTCGCTTATTCGGTGAATTATCAGCTTTAGAAAATGTGATTATTGGCGGACATTTGCATACTAATAGTGGTATGATTACAGGAGTTCTAGGATTGCCACCAGCGCCTAGTGAAGAATCTAAAAGTCGCAAAAAAGCCTTAGATTTATTAGAGATGGTGGGATTGAGCGATCGCACTCAAGAAAAAGCCAAGAACTTTGCTTACGGCGATCAGCGTCGCTTAGAAATCGCCCGCGCTTTAGCCTTAGAACCGCAAATTTTGCTCCTCGATGAACCCGCAGCAGGGATGAACCCCAGCGAAAAACAGCAACTTAGCGACTTTATTCGCAGTCTTAGGGAACGCTTTAACTTAACAATTATCTTGATTGAGCATCATGTACCCTTAGTTATGGGATTATGCGATCGCATTGCTGTTTTGGATTTTGGACAATTAATTGCTTTGGGTAAACCTGCTATTGTCAGAGAAGATCCAGCCGTAATCGCAGCTTATTTGGGAAGTGGATGAGGAATTAAACCGCCAATGAACGCCGATGAACGCCAAGATTTAATTAGTAAAGAAGATTTTACGATTTTAGATGTTCAAGACCTAGATGTAAATTATGGCGGTATTCAAGCCTTAAAAAAAATTAATTTAATTATTAAAAAAGGTGAAGTAGTCACTTTAATTGGTGCTAACGGTGCTGGTAAAACTACCACACTCCGCGCTATCTCGAAAATAGTTTATCCCAAAAGCGGGGCGATTTTTTATAGTGGTAAGAATATCACGCGCCGTCCAGCTTACGAAGTAGTAAAACTAGGTATCGCCCATTCTCCTGAAGGAAGGAGAGTATTAGCCAGACAAACAGTTTTAGATAATTTATTATTAGGCGCTTATATTCGTAACGATCGAGAACAAATTAAAGCAGATTTAGAACAGCAATATCAGCTATTTCCCCGTTTAGCCCAAAGACGCCATCAGCTAGCAGGAACCCTGAGCGGTGGTGAACAACAAATGTTAGCGATCGCTCGTGCTTTAATGAGTAAGCCTCAACTCCTGCTTTTAGATGAACCTAGCTTAGGTTTAGCACCTGCGATCGTCCGGGAAATCTTTACTATTATTGAAAATCTCCGCGCTACAGGCGTGACAATTTTATTAGTTGAACAAAACGCGAACTTAGCTCTACAAATTGCCGATAGAGGATATGTTTTAGAAGCTGGTGCTATTACTTTAACAGGTGCAGCATCGGAATTAATTACCGATGAGCGCGTGAAAAAAGCATATTTGGGATAAATAAATTAAATGAATAATTAAGGCGTAATATATGGTACAGTTACCTACCAAACCTCTAACTTTAGAAGAATTTTTAAAACTACCGGAAACCAAGCCAGCTAGTGAATATATCAATGGGCAAATTATTCAAAAACCTATGCCACAAGGAAAACATAGTAAATTACAAGGTAAGCTAGTTACTGGCATCAATCAAGTAGCTGAGACTCAAAAAATTGCCCTAGCCTTTCCAGAATTACGCTGCACCTTTGGCGGACATTCAATTGTCCCTGATGTCGCTGTAAGTAAGTCGGCACGATAAAAACCATGTATGTTTAGTTTTGTAAAAACTGTAGAATGACCAATTTCTAAGCTATTCGATGATTTTACATTTCGTCACATAGCTTGATTTTTTAACGCCGACTTACTTATTTGCTTGGGAAAGGATTCCTGTAGATGCAAATGGGGATGTGGCGAATGTTTTTGAAACATATCCAGATTGGACAATTGAAATACTCTCACCTGAACAAAGTCAGACCAAAGTTACTGGCAATATTTTACATTGTCTAAAGTATGGTACTAGCTTAGGTTGGCTGATCGATCCAGATGAAAAATCTGTGTTAGTTTATCCCCCAAAACAGCAACCAGAACTTTTACAAGCAGAACAGGAAATATTACCAGTTCCCGATTTAGTGAGTAACTTGCAATTAACTGTAGGACAATTATTTGCATGGTTAAAATTATAAGCTAATGCAAAACTAGACAATTGATTGTAGGTTGGGCTTACCGTGTGTAAACCCAACAAACCCCTGTAAATGTTGGGTTTCGTTCCTCAACCCAACCTACGCAGCTAGCATTTCCAGAATTACGTTGTACCTTTGGCGGACGTTCAATTGTCCCTGATGTCGCGGTGTTTGCTTGGGAAAGAATTCCTGTAGATGCAAATGGCGATTTATTTGGCGGACATGTAATTATTGTCTCGATTGATTGTAATGGAATTTTTGAAGATGCAGATATTGCAGGTTAATACTGCTAGACAATAATCAAAATTGAATATCTAATTTTGTAAAAGAAAAAAATTTTTAATCTATAAATAAGCAATGCCCACCATTTTATATCTTTGGTGGGCATTGTGAATCATATTGTATTTGTAAATTGCTATTTCAACTGTAATTCTGCTTCGCCTACAACAGGTTCTCCTGATTCACCTAATACTCGTGAATAGAAAGATCCAGCTAAAATTGCACCTAAAATAGGCGCAATCCAAAACATCCAAACTTGGCGAAACATTTCTACCCCAGCAAAAAGTGCAGGGCCAGTAGTACGCGCAGGATTTACTGATGTATTAGTGATGGGAATACTGACTAAATGAATCAAAGTTAGCGCTAAACCAATAGCAATTGGTGCAAAACCTTTAGGCGCACGGCCATCGGTTGAACCTAAAATTACTATTAAAAAAATAAAGGTGAGTACAACTTCTGTGATGAAACAAGCGAATAGTGAATAACCACCGGGAGAATGTTCTGCAAAACCATTTGTTGCTAATGGATTCGAGCCAGAAAGTGTAAAGCCTGGTTTACCACTGGCGATTAAATAAATTAAACCTGCGGCGACAATTGCACCTAATACTTGAGAAACAATATATGGCAGTAATTCGGAGCCGGGAAACCGTTTTCCTGCCCACAAACCAAATGATACAGCCGGGTTAAGATGACAACCAGAAATATGACCAATGGCATAGGCCATAATTAAAACTGTCAGTCCAAATGCTAGAGACACACCTAAAAAACCAATTCCTAATTCATTGGCTTTAGCATCAGGAAATGCTGCTGCAAAAACAGCACTTCCGCATCCACCAAGAACTAGCACCAATGTTCCGAGAAATTCCGCAAGACAACGGGTAAACAGGGGTATCATTTTTTTTATCCATACTCTCCTCAAGTTAAATTTACGCTGTCATGTTTCCAAATTTTTAATCTTTTATTATCTCTTAAGTTTATACAACTTTTTAAGTAAGTCGGTGTAATTAAAATACTGGTAAGGGCTGTCATTTGTCATTTGTCATTTGTCATTTGTCATTTGTCATTTGTCATTTGTCATTTGTCATTTGTCATTTGTCAGGGATTCAAGTCTATTTACGTTTCGTAATATAAACCACATCTATTTTGAGAACCATAGTATTAAAAGTAGTGGGAGCATCTTGCTCCCTAGTGGTAGTAGCGGGCAAGACTTCGGCGTGAGCGCTCAGTCGAACGCTGCCCGCACTACTCCTGGTTTCAAAATGGACGAGGTTTAGTTGACTTGATTTATATTTCGCAATAACTTTTTTAACATTGTTTTTACCTCGCGATTTTTTACTCAGCTTCTGAAGATGAGAAACAATCTCAGATGTCCTAGCTGCACAAGCCGACTTTTACAAAACATCACAATATTTATAATATATTTAGATTTGTAGCCCAGTTTTTGGGTGTCTATTACTGTAGCGAATTGTATTCGCCTGAACAATTAAAACCATGAGTCAAATTATCTGGATCGCCAGACACGCCAACCGCCTTGACTTTGTCAACCCCGATTGGTTTCTCACTGCTGAACGCCGCTACGATCCACCTTTATCAGAGGATGGTTTCATTCAAGCCAAGCAGCTAGCTAATCGCCTAAAAACAGAGAAAATCAGTCATATTTTTGCCTCTCCCTTTCTCCGCACCGTGCAAACGGCTAATGCAGTAGCCCAAGCCCTAGATTTACCGATTAAGCTAGAAACTGGGTTAAGTGAATGGCTAAATCCTGCTTGGATGACAGAAGAACCAGAAAGGCTTTCTACATCAGCGTTAGCAGAATTATTTCCCAGAATTGATATCAGTTATACCGCACGCATTGCTGCCAAATATCCGGAAACACACGAACAAGTCAGAGGACGTTCGGGACAAACAGCTAGATGTCTGGCTACAGAATTCTACCCGGAGAATATCCTGTTAGTAGCACATGGCGCTTCTGTACTGGGTGCGGCTATGGGATTAGTCGGAGAAGTTGCAAAAACGGAAGTGAAGGCTTCTTTATGTTCTTTAGTCAAAGTGGTGCTGCAAGACTCAGAATGGTTACTAGAACTTAAGGGAGATACTTCTCATCTAGTGGAGGTAGAGGAAGTAGTTCGATTTGTTTAAATCTCTGATAGAGATTTTGAATCTTGGCTTCCGCTAATCTAGATATTGCTATGGACTGAGAATTCACTCTATTACTGATAAGTTTTATGACATTACTACTAGCGGGAGATATCGGCGGTACAAAAACTATTCTGCGGTTAACGGAAACCACAGACTCACCGGGAATCAATGAAACCTCAGACTCGCATCTGTTACGCAACATTTACGAGGAAAGTTTTCACAGTCAAGACTTTCCTGATTTAGTACCAATAGTCCAGCAGTTTTTAGCTAAAGCCAAAGCCGCAACACCAGAAAAAGCTTGCTTTGCGATCGCGGGGCCAGTAGTAAAAAATACTGCTAAGTTGACGAATTTGGCTTGGTATTTAGATAGCGAACGTCTACAGCAAGAATTAGGGATTGGTTCTGTTTCCTTAATCAATGACTTTACAGCGATTGGTCACGGCATTTTTGGTTTAAACAGCAAACATCTGCTGACTTTACAAGCAGGGAAACCCAAATCGGAAGCACCGATTGCAATTATTGGTGCGGGAACTGGCTTAGGACAAGGATTTTTAATTAAGCAAGGACAACATTATCAAGTCTTTCCTTCTGAGGGTGGACATGCAGATTTTGCGCCGCGTACCGAGTTAGAGTTTCGGTTGATGAAATACCTGCTAGATAAACATGATATCCAGCGAGTTTCTGTAGAAAGAGTTGTCTCAGGTCAAGGTATTATCTCTATTTACCAGTTTTTACGCGATCAAAAAATTGCGACGGAATCACCAGATATCGCCAATATTGTCAGAGTGTGGGAACAAGAAGCAGGAAAATTAGAGAAAAGCGTCGATCCCAATGCAATTATTGGCACAGCTGCACTTCAAGGACGCGATCGCCTTTGTGAACAAACCATGCAGCTATTTGTCGAACTTTATGGTGCAGAAGCGGGAAATTTAGCGATTAAACTGCTACCTTATGGCGGATTATATGTTGCTGGTGGTATTGCTCCCAAAATCTTGCCGTTAATCCAAGAGGGTAGTTTTCTGTTAAACTTCACCCAAAAAGGTAGAATGCGTTCCCTCCTCGAAGAAATACCGGTGTATATTATTCTCAACCAACAAGTAGGGCTAATTGGTGCTGCTTTGTATGCTGCTAGGTTATAACAGCTAGCATCGGTGATATTAGCATCATCAAAAGCAAAATCTATGACAATTAAACTTTTATTGCCCTTACTTGCTGCCACACTTGTATGTGGCGGATCTTTATTGGTAGAAGCAGTTCAACCTAAACCAAAAGTTACTTCAACTTCCGCTAACACCAAAGTTAATCAACCAGTCCAGACGAAATGGAAGTTATTTACTGGCCCCGATGGACGTTTTAGTGTTTTAATGCCAGGAAACCCTAAAAGGAATACCCAAACCCAAAAAACCTTTATGGGGGAAATTAATGTGGAATTATTTATTGCCCAACCACAAAAACAGGAAGTAGCTTATGTAGTGGCTTACAATGATTTTCCTTACAGTTATGGTCAAATGGCGAACCCCCAAACGGTACTGAATAACGCTAGAGATATCGCCTTAAAGACTACAAAAAGTAATTTAATTAGTCAGCGAGATATTCAGAGTACTAATGGTCATCCTGGCAAAGAAATTGAGTATGTAGACGCTGGGGGGAAATTCACCAAAAATAGAATGTATTTTGCTCAAGGGCGGTTGTATCAAGTAATGGCTGTAACTACCAAAAAACAACGCCCATCGTTAGCTAAAACTATCAATGGCTATTTAAATTCCTTCAATTTGGTTTTAAAAGCTTGAATTTAGTTCTCAGCTTTGGATTTCTATTCAAAGCTGAGGCTGGGCATGGGGCATGGGGCATGGGGCATGGGAAGATAAAGAATACAAATGACTAATGACTAATGACAGGCTCCGCCACTAATCTCTAATACCAATTCTCCAAAAGGAAGCAACAGATAATGACGGGGGACGCGGAGACAACGAGACGCGGAGATTAATGTGTAGCCAGATTTTAGAGAAAAGGTCAGGACTTACGCAAAATACCTTTGAAACTCTTATTTCTTCGTGTCCTTCGTGTCTTTGCGGTTCGATTCTTCCGTAGTTTGTGCGTAAGTTTTAAAGGTATAATTACACCAACTTATACCAATTTGAAAAAAGAATGCGATAGATACACAACCTCAACGCTTTGTTCTGTCTGGATTCTTAATTTTGAATTTTGAATTTTGAATTTTGAATTGGTATTACTTATTTTTTGTTAGTGCGATAACCGCTTGAACTAATTTTTCTGGATCTAATGGCTTGGTGAGGTGTCTGTGATAACCACTGTTTAAGGCGCGTTGGTAATCATCAACTCTGGCATAGGCAGTAAGTGCGATCGCGGGAATTTGTCCGCCTTTTTTGGGTGGTAAGGCGCGGATTTGTTGAATTAAGGTATAACCATCAACTTCCGGCATCCCAATATCACTAATTAAGATATCTGCTGGGAAAAACTCTAGGGTTGCTAGCACTTCCGCCGCAGTGGTAACTGTGACAACTTCTGCACCATGTTGGGTAAGTAATACTGTTAAAAACTCACGGGCATCGGTGTCATCATCGACTGCCAAGATGCGAATTCCAGTTAAATCGAGTTTTTGGGCGAAAAAATCCTCTGTTGGCTGAATTTCTGAGACTAAATTGAGTAGGGGCAACTGGACGGTAAAAGTCGCGCCTAAGCCGATACCTGGACTATCAGCCGCGATCGCGCCACCATGTGCTTCTACTAACTGCCGGACTATGGCTAATCCTAGTCCTAATCCGCCATATTTGCGAGTAATGGAAGCATCTTCCTGACGGAAAGATTCAAACAGATGGGGTAGAAAATCCGGGCTGATGCCTTTACCTGTATCCTTAACAATAATTTCCGCGCGATCGCCTACTTTTTGCAGTTTAATATCTACACGCCCACCATTAGGGGTGAATTTTACCGCATTAGACAGTAAATTCCAAATAATTTGTTGTAAGCGGGCAGCATCTCCTGGTACTTGCCCAATATTCGGTAATACCGGATGAATAGTGATGGATTTAGCTATGGCTGCTGTCTTGACTGTATCGATGGCAGCCGTAATGATAAAAGATAAATTCACCGATGTCAGATTTAAGCTGAGTTTACCACGGAGGATTTTGGCAACATCGAGCAAATCGTCAATTAGCTGCGTTTGTAATTTAACGTTGCGTTCAATCGTTGCTAGGGCTTCAACAGTTTTGCTTTCATCTAACTTCCGCGATTGCAATAACTTTGTCCAGCCGAGAATCGGGTTGAGGGGCGATCGCAATTCATGGGAAAGTACGGCGAGAAATTCATCTTTGATGCGGTTGGCACGTTCTGCGGCTTCTCTGGCGGCTTGTTCTTGTTGTAATAGTTGTTCTCGTTGGGCTTCGGCGCATTTTTGCTCGGTAATATCTAATACCGTACCAATGAAGCGGAGAGGATGACCAGCAGCATCAAAATAGGTTTGCCCTTTGGCTCTAATCCAACGTTCAATGCCATCATTAATCCCGATTGTCCGGTATTCCACATCGTATTTACCAGCAGTGGTTGGATTCAGGGCAGCTTGGACTATTTGTTCTAAGCGATCGCGATCGTCGGGATGCAGCCCGGTATAAAATACTTCTAAGCTGGTTTCCGCTTCTGGTGGTAAACCAAACATAGCTTTACAGCCGACATCCCAAATTAGTTGATTAGTCCTAATGTTCAAATCCCAAGTACCTAATTGGGCAGATTCAATCGCCATCCGCAGACGATCTTCGCTTTGACGCAGGGCGGTTTCTGATTGTTTGCGATCGGTAATATCAGCCAAGACACCAGGAAAGGCGATCGCTTTACCATTGGCGTCGTATTCTACCCTTCCCCTAGCAATTACCCAGCGTTCTTGTTGCTCGGTGTTGATGAGTCGGTATTCAACTACATAATCTTCTCGATAGGCGATCGCGCGTTTGATGGCGGCGCTGACTAGCGGTAGATCTTCTGGATGAATGGCGTGAAGAAATTGCTCAATTGGTAAGCCAGCCGCCGCACTTTCTGGATCGACGCCAAATAGTTGGGCAGAACTGCGATCGGTGATGACGCGATTATCGGGGATATGCCAACGCCAAGTGTAAATTAAACCCGCCGCTAAAGCAGCTTCTAGTTGAATATGAACTTCTTGCAGGGCGAGTTCTGCATATTTGCGATCGGTAATATCCACAGCCGCACAGGTAATACCCACAATATTATTTTGAGCATCGCGGATGGGGTCGATGGTTAAATCGTGGTAAGCAGTTTGCAGATCCTTTGTCAGCTTGACTTCTTGCCGTAAACCCACACCTGTATCTAGCACCTGCTGCTTTAGCTGGGTAATGTAAGCAGCAGTCTCTGGCGAGAGTAAATCCCCATCTTGTTTACCAATCACTTCCGCCACAGCAAAATCAAATGAGGGGTTGTAAATCCAGGTATAGCGGAGGTTGAGATCCTGGTTAAACAAGGTAATAGGCACACTTTTTAAAGCCAGATTGAGTCTTTCTGTAGTTTGTTTCAGAGCAATTTCGGTTTCTCGTAAATCGGTAATGTCAGTATTGGTACCAAACCAGCGCAAAACTTTACCCTGTTCATCAAGGACGGGAATGGCACGGGAGAGAAACCAGCGATAATCGCCATTTTGGCTGCGTAAAGGAAAGGTATCATCCCAGATTTCCCCTGTTTCCATTGAATGACGGAATTTTTTAACTACCCGTTCAATATGTTGCGGGTGATGGACTTTTTGCCAACCCCAACCAAGCATTTCTTGGGGAGTTGTACCTGTATAGTCATACCAGCGTTGGTTGTACCAAAAAATCGCTCCCGTCTCGTCTGCCATCCAAGCAAACTGAGAAATGTTATCTGCTAAAGTGCGGAAGCGGGCTTCGCTTTCTGCAAGTTCTTGTTGAGCCAAGGTGAGATTGGTGATATCCATCACCGCTACCCCTACCCCGATCGCTTCTCCACTGGGTAAACACACAGGATAGTGATTGGCGATGGTATGCCTAAATATACCTGGTCTGACCTCACCCCTGAACTCCAGATTCAGGACTGGCTGTTGAGTTTCCATTACATTGAACAGTAAGGGAGCAAAATCAGGTGCCATTTGCGGCACAATATCCCATAAAGTTTTTCCTATATGCTCGCTTAAGGGTAAGCCATTGATTTTCGCTAGGGCTTCGTTACCATAAAGGAAGCGTAACTCCCGATCAAATAAAACTAAAACTGTCGGAGAAGCGGCAATAAATGCTTGAAGGATAGCTTCGCTGCGCTCGTGATTTGCAATCTCATTCAGCAGTTGTTTTTCTAACTGCTTTTGATGGTCAATATCAGTAATTGTACCAGTCCAACCTGTAATTTGACCTTGGCTGTCTTTTGTGGGAATGCCGCGACAGATGAACCAATGATACACCCCATCAACACGGCGAATGCGATATTCAATATCAAAGGGCTGGCCGTTGGCTACTGACTGACGCCACTTTTCTAAAGTGCGATCGCGTTCTTCAGGGTGAACTGTATTTACGCCCTCCACTCCCATTGACTCGGCTGGACTCAAGCCTGTGTAATCATACCAGCGTTGATTCCAGTAATTCACTGCTCCGCTAGCATCGGCTGTCCACACCATTTGCGGCATAGCTTCTGCTAACTCTTGATAGCGTTGTTGGCTGGCTTTGAGTGCGGCTGCGGTTTGGTGACGTTCGGTAATATCGACAAAAGCGCCAATACAACCGCGAATTTGCTGCTGTTCATCGCGCAAGGGAGTTGCATAAGCTAACATCTGGCAGACTGTACCATCAGCTAAGAGAATCTCAAATTCAGCATCACGCACATCTACACCCAATCTGGCGGCTATTTGCATTGGTAACTCTGTAGCTGGTACTTCCTTTCCATCGCGGAAAGTGCGGTAGGGCGGTTGCTCTTGTGGCGGCGCACTTTTCGAGACGTTCCTACCAGGTTCAACCCCAAGTAATTGGCGCAGATAAGCATTACTGTGCATTTGCAGACAGTCAACATCGGTGGCGATCGCAATTCCCACTGGTATCATCTCGAACAGGGTTTGCAGTTCCACCACTCGATTTGCCAAATCCCGATTTAATTGTTGAATTACCGCCTCAGCCTGTTTTTGCTGGGTTAAGTCTATGGCGATCGCATTTCTCACTGCTTGGCGTAAATCTTCCGGCGTCATTCTTTCTTTGACTAAATAATCCACCGCCCCATGTTTTAAAGCCCGTACTGCGATATCTGCATCGTCACGATCAATCACCACAATCGGCGGACAGCAATTGCCCATTTGGGCTTGCAATTGTTGAATCGCATCACAACTTTGAGAATCGGGTGAGGAAAGGGCTAAAACAATGGCGTCAACAGATGGCGATCGCAACAGTAGATCAATTTGATTGCTATATTTCTCTTGAATAATTCTGTATGCAAAACTCCCATCTTGCTGTAGTTGATGCTCATAATCGCGATCGCTTTCCTCTGCATCAACAATTACCATCACAGTCCGATGAGTTGACATACTTATTCACCTAAATCCCATAGTTGATCAAAAATTGTCGCCATTGCTTTCCAGGTTTTGTGGCAGAGTAATTTAGTTATCTTTTATAGTTCCCCTAATTCTGCCAAATAGCTTGATGATTAGCATTTGATTGCAGATGATATCTGTTCTTGATCCCGCCATCGTGCTTGATCAAATGCCACATTTCCCGAATCAGCTTGCTAGTTGGCGATCGCTTGCATTCTAGAGCTACTTTTTGAGTTTTGCAGTTCATTTGAGAATACATTTCGTTTTCATTACCTATTGCTTTGGATTCTATAGCAGATGCTATGGGCGATCAAATCTCTCTCAGGATATAAGGAATTTTAAATTTTTTGTGCAACATTCCTACCTGTTTAACAAAGAATGATTTGATCGACGCCGAAAAAGTTGCCAAATTTATACCAATTTAAATATTGTTTGCAACATATAAAGTAATATTTGCAGCAGCCAGAAGTAACTATTAAAAGTAGATTTAGGGTGGGCAATACACAGCAAAGGTATTTCCAGAAATAGTATGAGCCTCTGTTGTCTGCTGAAAAAAATCTGTAGGCGACGAAAATCGGGTTTATATAGGCAGAATTAATCCTAGCTGCACGCTGAACAATCACAATATTTAAATAACCAAAATTACCAAGCTGGCATACCTAACTTCGTTAAGAAATTGAGTATATTTTGTAGCGGAAATCATTTCCGAGTTTTATCGAAAAAATGGGTTTAAAACCCCGTCCTTATGGGACGTATTTATGTATTTTATGTTAACATAAAGATGTGGTTAATTGGTCGATACCCATGATTGTTTACGAGTTTAAAGTCAAAGGTAAAGACAAGCAATATCAAGCAATAGATGAGGCTATCCGCACATCACAATTCATCCAAAACAAATGCTTGCGCTATTGGATGGATAACGAAAAAGTAGGAAGATATGACCTCAATAAATACTGTGCTGTATTAGCTGCTGAGTTCATGATTGCTGATGAATTAAACTCGATGGCTAGACAATCTGCGGCTGAACGTTCTTGGAGTGCAATAGCTCGGTTTTACGATAACTGCAAGCGTAAAGTTAAAGGCAAAAAAGGTTTCCCGAAGTTTAAGAAAAACTGCCGTTCGGTTGAGTACAAGTCAACTGGATGGAAACTTTCTGATACCAGGAAAGCCATAACCTTTTCAGACAAGAAAGGTATTGGAACCCTCAAGCTAAAAGGAACCTATGACCTTAATTACTATGACATCAAGCAAATTAAGCGTGTGCGGTTAGTGCGTCGTGCAGATGGGTATTATGCCCAATTCTCAATTGATATCGATGTCAGGATAGAAAGTCAACTTGAGATGGGGAAAATGTGTCAGGCTGTGCCCGCATTTCCCCCATCTCAACCAACCAATCAGGTAGTTGGTATTGACTTGGGGTTAAAGTATTTCATTGCCGACAATAAAGGTAATGTAGAACCATCACCCCAGTTCTACCGTAAATCGGAGAAACAGCTAAACCGAGCCAATCGTAAGAAGTCTAAAAAGTTCAGTCAGCAGAAGAAAAAAGCGCGCGCAAGGCAATCAAACAATTACCACAAAGCTAGAAATAGATATGCCCGGAAACATTTAAGGGTAAGTAGGCAACGAAAAGAGTATTGCAAGAGACTGGCATACTCCGTCATCCAATCTAACGATTTGGTAGCCTATGAAGATTTAAATGTCAAAGGGCTGGTAAAAAATCGACATCTAGCTAAATCAATTTCTGATAGCGCAGCGTTAGCGAGTCTTCGAGCGTCTGCTGGTTGGTACACTTTCCGCAGTTGGTTAGAGTATTTTGGTCACAAATATGGGAAGGTGACTGTTGCCGTGCCACCCCACAATACAAGCCAGAACTGCTCTAATTGTGGCAAGAAGGTGAAAAAATCTCTGTCCACCAGGACTCATGTTTGTCTTCATTGCGGATATACCGAAGACAGGGACATCAATGCAGCAATCAACATTTTGAGATTAGGACTCAGTACCGTGGGGCACACGGGAACTTACGCTACAGGAGATTTGCCACGCCACTTGCTTTAAGCCGGGGAACCCGTCCAACGCAGTGGCTCCTCTTGGGCGATTGGTGTAAACCTGTCGTCTAATGGCGAGTCGTTGAATGTAGAATCCCCGCCCTTATAGGGCGGTGGAGTGTCAAATATCCTATGAGATATATGTGCATAAATAGCTCTTTTGATATATCTAAATAAGCCAATAGGAAAGCGGTAAACATCCCGCCCCGTTTTCCTCACCGTCCAAATTTGTGTGGACGGGTTAGATAGCGGGTTTTACTGATGAAAAAATTCCTAAAATACCTCAGTTTAGGTATATTATCGACAATTTTGACAGCAACACCAGGATTAGGCGCTGAACGCATTAGTTTTTTTTACCCTCCTTTTGGAGAATTTTCTTTATCGGCTGAATCTTTGGAAAAATTTGCTAAAGAAGGCAAAATCAATAGTGAATTAGCATTTTATGCCAGCCGTGCTACTCCCGAACAACTGGCACAATTAAGACAACTACTGCAACAAAAATTTGAGATCAGTCCAGTTTTAGTATCTCAGTTTACCTACTCACCTCTAGGTGAGGCGGTGGTGCGACGTTTAGGAGAATTACTACTTACCGACTCTCGCCAAAATGGTTTTTACGCCATTCGTGCAGCTTTGATTCTGTCTGCTGCTTCACCAGAAGGGTTAAATGTGGTCAATTTGTTGCGTAAATATCCTAGCGACAGTTTGCGGTTGAATTTTTCTGAGGGATTACAGGTAGTTAATAGCTTGGTAGAGTTGGGTAGAGCTAAGGATCAAATTGTGGCCTTGATCAAACAACAAACGATCGCCCAAACTAATAATGCTACAGTTGACTTCGCTCAACAGCCAGATTTGCGATCGCCTGGGAATTTACCCTTTCAAATCACCAGCCTCAAACTTAACGATAATTCCCGCGATCGCAGTTTACCAGTAGATATTTATTTACCCCAAGCATCAGCAGCTGCTACAGGAAATATTCAACCGCCCTTTCCCTTAGTTGTAATTTCTCATGGTGTTGCTTCTGACCGTTATGCTTTTATTTACCTAGCTGAACATTTAGCATCTCATGGTTTTGCCGTTGCTGTCTTAGAACATCCTGGTAGTAACGCCGAACGCTTTCAGTTATACTTTGCCGGTTTAGCAGGGCCACCAGAAGCCCAAGAATTTCTTAACCGACCTTTAGATGTTAAATTCGTACTCGATCAACTCCAGCAATTAGATAAAACCGATCCCAATCTCCGAGGTAAAATCAATTTCCAACAAATCGGCGCAATTGGTCATTCCTTCGGCGGTTATACCGTCATGGCTTTAGGCGGAGGGAAAATTAACTTTGATAAACTGCGCGACGATTGCAATCCCAATCGCACCTTGAATGTATCAGTATTTTTGCAATGTCGCGCTTTTGAGTTACCTGTCGCCAATTATCCCTTGCAAGACGATCGCATTAAAGCTGTAATGGCGATTAATCCAATTGATAGTTCTGTTTTAGGCGAAGCTGGTGTCAGTCAAATTAAAGTCCCCACCATGCTAGTAGCTGGTAGCGAAGATATCTTTGCCCCACCCATAGCAGAACAGATTTATCCCTTTACTTGGTTGCCTAATCCCAATAAATACTTAGTTGTTATTGAAAATGCTACACATTTTAGCGCGATCGCCGAACCTACAGCTAATAATAATGTCTTACCCGTACCAGAGGCGTTACTAGGGCCAAATCGTGCGCCAGCTTATTCTTATATCAAAGCTTTAAGCCTAGCTTTCTTGCAAACCCATCTTTTAAACCGCAGCGAATCCCGTACCTACTTACAGCCAGCTTACGCCCAATATATTAGTCAAAGTCCACTAAATCTCAGTCTTATACAATCCTTAACACCAGAACAGTTAAAACAAGCACTCAACGGCTTAGATCCCCAACCAACCACACCAGCACCCAAGCCCTAAACGCCATCCATGACTGAATTTTAGATTTTAGATTTTAAATTTTGGATTGAAGATTCAAAATTTAAAGAATCTCAACGGGTTCCAAGCAAGCGAATTAATTCGTGGTTTAAACCAAACTTAATTTGACATCAGCATTTGTTGAAATGACCGGAGCATTCATAAGTTTAGTTAAACCAAACTTCATTTGACATCAGCATTTGTTTAAATGACTGGAGCATTCATAAGTTTAGTTAAACCAAACTTCATTTGACATCAGCATTTGTTTAAATGACTGGAGCATTTGTAAGTTTGGTTTAAATCAAATTTAGTTTGACACAAACAGTAGTTAAGGGAACTCCAAAAAATAAAAAAATATACAACTATTTATTGTGGGGTGGGCGTCTCGCCCGCCCATAGTTCAAGGCGGGCAAGACTTCGGCGTGAGCGCTCAGTCGAACGCTGCCCACCCCACAAGATTGGATAATTTATTTCTTGGAAGTCCCTTAGCGTAAAAAACCTTAGAGCTTGTTTGAAAAGTGGTTGGCTGTATCTTCACACTTATTGATCCCCCCTACCCCCCTTAGAAAGGGGGGAAAAGTTCTTAAAATCCACGCCACTTGCTACAAGTCGGGGAACCCGCCCAACGCAGTGGCTCCCCTTTTTAATGGGGATTTAGGGGGATCTAAAACGTTTTGCTACAAACGACAGGACTTTTAAAACATCCTCTTAAACCATGTAGGTTGGGTTGAGGAACGAAACCCAACATTTTCGGAGATTTGTTGGGTTTCACTACCCTTCGGGAAGCCACCTTCGGTGTCTACGTTCAACCTAACCTACATTTGCCCCATGCCCCATGCCCTATGCCCTATGCCTATTTTCCAGCTAGCAGGTAAAACTTGATGTATGCGCCCCAGTAAAATATATTGACAGCTAATAATAGACCTTTACTGAAGTGCGATCGCATATTAGGAAATAGATAAATACTGGCGATTAATACTAAAGAAATTTCGACGAAAGCGACGATCCCCCCGTAATGTCGGCGATCCCAGTAGGAAATGGGGCTAATAAAACGATAATCGCTAAAAGGAAAAAAGTGCCGATGGGCGTCATCATGATGCACTGGTAAATCTAAAAGTGAGTGCAACACCATACTAATAAACCCTATTTCTACAACTTGCCAATTTAAAAAATGGGCAATTATTGCGCCAATAAATGCTAAAGGAATCGAGTGAAAAGTACTAATAATATTTTGCCAAAACGGCTGATAGTAAACCTCTGACCAAATTTGATGTGACGGTAGACGATAGACAAACTTCATCAAGAAGTAGAACAAAAATATTGGCACATCAGGCAAGATGGCACCAATGAAAATCGCGTGATTTGCTTGATTGCGGATGTTTTGGCTGAAAACTACCAGATTGAGAATCGCATGGCTAGGAGTATTCATCACTGAAATTTAGTGAATTTGCTGACGACAATCGTTAATGGAATGTTTCCAAAAGTTGATGTACGGTTAATATTTAAGCGATCGGGCAAATTGTAACAAAATTAACTAAATCGCTGATTTTCTAGCATTAATGCCAGCAGTTTCTATTGATTGTCAAGAAATTTTTATATTAGTTAGGCAGTATTAATAAAAACTTATCCCCAAAATTTTGCCTATATATATAATATTTGTAAACAAGTATTAAGAAATACTTATTAATAAATGTTGCCATAACTTGATGAAATTGTTAACGTGTGTATGACAGCGTTCTGGTTAATGCTTGGATTAAGGAGATTAAAAAACCTATGAGCTATATCCATGCAGCCAATTGTGCAAAGTCGTAATTGTCAAACACCAAGAGAGAGATTTCTGCAGTTGGGAGGCTGACTATAAGGGATTTGTAGATTAACTCAGAAATTTCTCCTATCAAAGTTTTGATGTCAATAAACATAACTCAATCGTCTTACCCTCCGGATGCGAGAACGCGGTAAGACTAAAGATTTTGGAGGTAAATACTCATGAAGATTCAAGGTAAGGTAGCCCTGATTACCGGGGCTTCCCGTGGAATTGGGCGGGCGATCGCTCTCGAATTAGCCCAACAAGGTATCAAGCGCGTGATACTATTGGCACGCGATCGCCAAAAATTAGCCGCAGTCGCCAAAGAAATCGAAGCTATAGGTGCAGCAGTCACCATTGTACCCATCGATTTAACCCAAGCTATTGAGGTAAATATTGCTGTAGCTCAACTATGGCGCAATCACGGCCCCATTCATCTACTAGTTAATTGTGCCGGAGTCGCCTACCAAACTCCCTTTCTCCAATCTAAACTCCCACAAATTCAAGAAGAAATTTCCCTGAATCTATTAGGGATGTACAATCTCACAAGTTTGGTAGCGCGACGCATGGCGAACCACAGACAAGGGACAATCGTTAACGTCTCCAGCTTAATGGGGAAAATTGCTGCACCCACAATGGCGACTTATTCCGCTACCAAATTCGCCATTTTAGGATTTACTCAAGCCTTGCGCCAGGAACTAGCACCTTACAATATTCAAGTGCAAGCATTGCTACCTTCCCTCACAGATACAGACATGGTGCGCGGCTTTCAGTTATTTCGCTGGGTAATCCCCATGACACCCCAAGAAGTCGCCCAAACATTTGTCGCAGGCTTACAGAGAGACTCGCCAGAAATTTTGGTAGGATGGCAAAGTCATCTCGCTGTATGGTGTCAACGCCTGACACCTTGGTTACTAGAACCAATTTTACAAATAGCTAGTCCTCCAGCCTTCAAAGCCAAACAGCCGCAAAATATCCTGAGTGCGATCGCGCAAAAACTCAGCCTGATCACCAGAGAATTACTCATATCCCGAAACATGGTATCTTTCGTCTCCGCCCGCAAGTAACATAAGTAGGGACAGAAAAACTCTCTCTTCTCTCTGTGTACTCTGCGCCTCTGCGGTTCAATAAATTATTTTTCAACCGCAGAGAACGCAGAGAACGCAGAGGAAAAAGATTGTACGATCTCTTCTTGGCGCTCTTGGCGTCTTGGCGGTTAAATCATCAAACCAACCTCATTGCGGAGCCATCATAAATGCTGAAATTGCCCGATAATCTCCCAATTATCCCCGAAATCATCGATGGACTCCCCAATATTTCCGGTTGGGAAACAGAGGTTCTTTCCGTAGTCAACCACGATTCACCCGTATTTTTACCAAAAACTAACCTAAGCTTAGAAAATATTCAGTCCGGATTTGCGATCGCCTTACACATGCATCAGCCAACCATCCCTGCTGGCTATGATGGCGGACTAATCAGCAATCTGCAATATATGTTTGAACATCAAGGCGAAGGAGATAACCACAACGCCGCACCTTTTGCCTATTGTTACAGCCGTATGGGCGATTTTATCCCCGAACTTGTCAATCAAGGTTGCAATCCCCGCGTCATGCTGGATTACTCTGGTAATCTTTTTTGGGGACTCAGACAAATGGGACGCAATGATATTATCGATAATCTCAAACGCATCACTTGCGATCCCACCTATCAACCTTATGTAGAATGGTTGGGTACTATGTGGAGTCATGCTGTAATTCCATCTACCCCCATAGCAGATATTAAATTACAAATATTGGCATGGCAACAACACTTCGCTGCAATTTTTGGTTGGGAAGCATTAGCGCGAGTCAAAGGCTTTTCTCCCCCAGAAATGCACCTACCAAATCATCCCGATACTTTATTTGCGTTTGTCAAAGCACTGAAAGAATGTGGCTACAAATGGCTATTAGTTCAAGAACATTCTGTAGAAACAATTAACGGACAACCTTTAAGTTATAAACATTTACCACACCGTTTAATTGCTCGTAATTCCCAAGGTGAAACAATTAGTATCACCGCCTTAATTAAAACCCAAGGTTCAGATACTAAATTAGTCGGTCAGATGCAACCTTATTATGAAGCCAAAACTCTGAATAAACAACAATTAGGAGATGTATTAATCCCGCCAATTGTCAGCCAAATCGGCGATGGTGAAAATGGCGGTGTCATGATGAATGAATTTCCCAGTGCTTTTAAACAAGCATGGGGAGATATGGTAAATCATGGTGGAGGTAAAACAGGCGTTGTAGGATTTTGCGGCACAGAATATTTAGAATTAATTGAAGCTGCTGGCTGTAAACCAGAAGAATATCCAGCTTGTCAGCCAGTCGGACAACATTATATTTGGGAGCGAGTCGCACCTGATAATATTCAACCTGAAGCCGTTGAAAATGCTATTTTAGAATTAAAGCAAACTAACCCTAATTTTCATATGGATGGAGCTTCTTGGACTAATCATATTAGTTGGATTAAGGGCTATGAAAATGTTTTGTCTCCTATGTATGAATTAAGTAGTTTATTTCATGATAAGGTCGATAAGTTATTAGTTGATTCTCCAACCGCACCATTTCTGACTAAACAAGATAATTATCGCCAGTTACTATTACATAACCTACTGTTACAAACTAGTTGTTTTCGTTATTGGGGACAGGGTATTTGGACTGATTACGCTAAGGAAATTTATCGTCGTGGTGAAATTTTGTTAGATAAATTGTAAATCTTCCTAACTGTAGGGGTGGGGTTGACTTGCGCTGATGATTTATACTTTTGTTAAACGCAAAGGTACGCTAAGGTTAACGCAAAGGTACGCAGAGTTTTTGAGGAGTTTAGGATTTTTGCTAAAGGTATATTGGTATGATTAAGGGTAAAATCACCAAATTTACTTTTAATCTTCAGAAAGAAATAACATTATGTTCAGGCAAAGGTGGCTGACTGGTTTAGGAATAACGCTAATATTTTTACCATTCGCTAGCGTTTATATAGGAGAAAAGTATCTTAATATTTCTTTGTTAGGTACTGCAACAGCAGTTAAGATACCTAAAATTACAAGTAAGTTAACAAATATTAATCAAAATTTACTGCTGAGTTACAAGCAGGAAAACTTGATTGCGCAAAAAGGTTCTAATATTCAACGCCAATATCGTACAGCATTGGTTATCGGTAATTCTAATTATAAATTAGCGACGGAATTAAGCAATCCTATTAATGATGCAACTGCGATCGCTAATTCACTGAAGCAGTTAGGATTTGATGTCACCCTGTTAAAGGATGCAGATTTGCGACAAATGGAACAGTCTATTGAAGATTTTAATCGCAAGTTGCGTCAGGGGGGAACAGGACTATTTTATTTTGCGGGACATGGAACACAAGTAGATGGCGAAAATTATTTAATTCCTATAGATGCGCGTTTAGAACGAGAACAAGATGTGCGATATGAAACTTTACCTTTGGGCAAAGTTCTTAATATTATGGAAGATGCCGCTAATGATGTAAATATTATTATTTTAGATGCTTGTCGTAATAATCCCTTTGGCAGAAAATGGCGTTCTGTTCAAGGAGGTTTAGCCGCACCAACCCAAAGTGTTAAAGGTACTTTAATTGCTTATGCAACATCACCGGGTAAAGTTGCTTTAGATGGCAGAGGTAGTAATAGTCCTTATACTACAGCTTTGTTACAACACATTAAAACGCCTAATTTAGATGTGGAGCAAATGTTCAAGCAAGTCCGCGCAGATGTGGTAAAAGAAACTAGAGGTAAGCAAACACCTTGGGAATCTTCTTCGCTAATTGGGAATTTTGCTTTTAATATCAAAGCCGATAACAGTAATATAGCAACAACAGTTACTCAACCTTCACCGTCGCCTTCGCCTATTTCTTCACCAGTTCCTTCCGAGACACCACCAGTTACTAAAACGATACCAACTCCATCACCAATTAATTCTCAATCACCAATTAATTCTCAAAAAATTAGCTATTTTACCAAACCACCTAGTTTAGTAAGAACTACCACTAGCTACAATCGCATTAACGAACCAGCCGCAGTTTACTACTTTACAATTAACTTACCGGATAATGCTGGTGAGCCATTGGAAAAAATTACGATCCAACAAAAGCAAGGTGTAGATTCGATTCGCTTTAACTTAGATAAGAGTTTTGCTTATGAAGGGACATATTCTCAAGAAGGACAAAAGTTTGCATTAAAAGATATTAGCAGCGATCGAAAAACGCAAACTGTAACCCTGATTTTTAATCCACCAATAACACCTGGTAAAAATATTACTGTAGCTTTAAAACCTGTACAAAATCCTCAAGTTAGCGGGGTTTATATGTTTGGAGTGACAGCATTTCCTCAAGGCGAAAAATCTCATGGACAGTTTCTCGGTTATGGGAGATTACATATTTATCCTATATAGTTTGTCATTGGTCATTTGTTATTGGTCATTTGTCATGAATTTAGGGTAATGATTTATTTAAGAGATTTATGAAAGTAAAGGTAATAATATTTCAAATTCTGTACCTTTACCAAGTTGCGATCGCAAATTTAATTTACCACCATGTTTAGCTGTAATAATCCGGTAGCTGACAGCTAAACTAGTGGCTTTATCGGCTCTTTTTTCCATTGAAAATGATTCAATAATTTGCTTTTGTAATTGCGAAGACATACCAGGGCCATTATCAGCAATACAAATCGAAACCCACCGCGAATCAGGCGCTTCTGACTTAGTGGCGGCTTGAGAAATAATTTTTGTAGTAATTTCTATGCGTGGCTTATTCTGATTACTGGTATTTTCTGGTTGAAACTGATTTCTGACAATTTCGTTTAATAAATTATCGATAGATTCAGTAAACAAATTCATCAAAACTTGGCTAAGTTGCCCCATAAAGCAATAAACTGGAGGTAGATGACCATAGTTTTTAACTATCTCAATCTCACCTTGAATGCGGCTATTAATTAATAAAACAATACTATCTAAACAGGCGTGTAAATCTCCTGGTTTAGGGTAAACTTCATCAATATGACAGAAATTTTGTAAACTAGTGACGAGTTTTTTTAATCTTTCTGCTCCCGTGCGGATACTAGCTAAGGATTTGGATAAATCTTCTGCTAAAAAATCAAATTCAATTTCTTCTTTGAGATAATTAATATAATTAGAATTTGGCGAACATTCTTGATCGTAAGCTGCTATGAGTTTGAGTAAATCTTGACTGTAGTTAGAGACATAAGTTAAATTACCCCAAATAAAACTTACAGGATCTAAAATTTCATGGGCGACGCCATCAACTAATCGTCCCAAACTTGCCATTTTATCATTTTGGATCATTTGAGTTTGGCTGCGTTCATAGCGTACTTGCGTTTCGATACCGCGAATTTGCCAAGATACAAGATTCAATTCGGAAATATCTAATAACTTATAACTATCCGGTGCAGTTTCTACCACCACAGGTTCAGCGACAAGTTCAGGCGATCGCCTCAAAGTCAGTTGCATTGCTGTTAAAATTGGCGTTGTCTGCGGTAGTTGCAAAATCGATGTTTTGGCATAGCTGTAGAGCATACCCAATGGTTCGTGAAAAAACAACTCCTTTCCATAGGGACGAATCCAAAATTCTAGCAACCGTCGCCGTGAAATCATCCCGATGTATTTTCCCTGTTCTCGTAAAATTGCACCAGGGAGTAAAGGGTATTTCTCAAAAATTTGCGCCACTTCCATAGCTGTACAGCTAATTTCCACTTGAAAGTCGTACATTGACAGTTCTTCGAGAGTAGAATCTAAACCGAGATCGCGATCGCTACCCTGAGATAAAACTGGTGGTGATATTTGGGAACTGGAATCTTGTGACACGGGAAACTCGAAATTGTATAAAAACTGGCAAATGAGGAAACTATCATTCTAGCCCCTGCTCATCTTAGTTCAATACCTAGCTTGAGCTATCGACAATTAGCGCTACATCAACTAATGTGTTAAATCTTTACTCAATCACAAGATTTAGTGGTAAAAGTTGTCAAAAACCAACATTCTGCGGCATCAGTGGCTAGTCCTATTCTCAAATGTTTAAAAATATGAACCAAATCTGATTCTTTATAGTACAGTAGGTGCTTACCTAGATAATTGGAACCATTTATGAAGCTAGATATTCTTAACAATCATACTAGTCAGTAAATCTACCCAAGTAAACATAACTATATTTGAGTAGCTATGGTTTTTTTGGGTGAAAGCGCTAATATAAATCCCATATCTAGTTTTAGTCAAAATGAGCTTAAATTGTCCCGATCTGCATTTGATCCCCATTCCGATAAAATGACTAGGCATAACTTAAAAACTCCAAACCGCTTTTGACTGCGACACACATGAATCAACTGAACAATGGTTTTACGCTATTTCTAAGTCTGCTAGTCGAGGCGATACCTTTTCTGCTTCTGGGAGTGTTATTCTCCAGCGTGCTGCTATTTTTTGTAGATGAGCGCAAACTGGCAGAAAAAATGCCCAGAAATCCACTACTAGGAGCTTTGGTAGGTAGCACAATCGGCTTTTTGTTTCCGGTGTGTGAGTGCGGTAATGTACCGGTAGCGCGGCGATTACTAATGCAGGGAGTACCCACACCAGTAGCAATTGGTTTTTTGCTAGCAGCACCAACAATTAACCCAATTGTAATTTGGTCAACATGGACAGCGTTTCGCGATCAGCCAGAAATAGTAGTATTGCGCGTAGTCTTTTCTTTAGCGATCGCGACAACTGTCGGTTTTATTTTCAGCTTTCAAAAAGATTTGAGTCCAATTGTTCAACCAGCGCTCGCCCGTTACCTCAAGTTTAATCCACCAGCACCGCCAGAAACCACACGCCGGGGGCGACGTTCGCCAACACAACAAAACACCCCAAATTCTGGTTTATTGAAATCTGGAACTTATATTCTCGGAGGTAGATCCGGGGGAGCAACCAGAATTGATAATAATTTAATCTCCTCAACTACTCCATCATCTCCCAGCCAAAAACCCCTCCCAGATAAACTGCGGTTAGTAGTAGATAACGTTGTGCAGGAATTACGGGAATTAGGCGCAGTCATGGTTTTAGGAAGTGCGATCGCCGCAGCTATTCAAGTACTCGCACCCAGAGAATTAATCTTAAGTCTAGGTGCAGGCCCCATTAGCTCAATTGTTGCCATGCTGATATTAGCAGCAGTAGTATCAATTTGTTCAACAGTTGATTCCTTTTTCGCCCTCTCTTTTGCTTCTACTTTTACCAGTGGTTCCTTATTAGCGTTCCTCGTTTTTGGCCCCATGATTGACATCAAAGGCGTAGGTTTGATGTTATCTATTTTCAAAGCCAAAGCTTTATTTTATTTATTCGCCCTAGCAGCATTATTAACTTTCTTATTCACATTGTTTTTGAATTTGCATGTCATGTAAATCAATTAGTCAAAAGTCCATAGTCCATAGTCCATAGTCCATAGTTAATAGCCCAATGATAAATGAGCCTTGACAATTGACTTTTGACCATTGACTTTTGACCATTGACCATTGATTTTTGAGCATTGACTATTTACCCATGAAATCTAAATCTAAATCTAAACTTAGCACTCGCTTTGCACCTTGGCTGGATATCTTAGCAATTACAGCTTGGGGAATTTTAATCTTAAAATATTGGGTTACAGGTAAGCTGAATTTGTTAATTCACCCCGATTATTTTGGATTAGCAATTGCTGGCGCTATTGGCTTACTGTTTATCGGTTTTTTTAAAGCTCAAGAAGTGTTGCGACGGCGGCGTCAAGATGATGTTAGCAACCCCATGCATATTAATGTATTTCCCCCTGGTTGGGGTGCGACTTTGTTATTAATCGCAGCCATTTTAGGTTTCATCATTACACCGCAAGTTTTCGCCAGTGATAAAGCACTCCAGCGTGGTGTCACCATTGATTCCTTGGGAAGTTCGCGCCTCAAACCCCAAGCTTTTCGCACAACAGTGCGTCCAGAAGAGCGATCGCTTGTAGACTGGGTACGCACCCTGAATGTTTATCCCGAACCAGATTCATATACAGGACAAAAAGTCAAGGTACAAGGATTTGTGATTCAGCCGCCAGAGTTAGGCAAAGAATATATTTTCTTAGCTAGATTCGTTTTAAGTTGTTGCGCTGCCGATGCTTATCCCGTAGGTTTACCCGTCAAACTCCAAGCCGCTCAAGAACGCTATGCAGCAGATACCTGGCTAGAAATCGAAGGACAAATGATCACAGAAACACTTTCGGGAAAACGCCAACTTACCATCGCCGCTAGTTCCTTGAAAAAGATTCCCCAGCCGAAAAATCCTTATGACTATTAGTCAAGAGTCCAAAGTCCAAAGTCCAAAGTCTATTGACTCTTGACCATTGACCATTGACCATTGACTCTTGACAACTAACAAATGACAAATTCCAAATCATTTATTCAACCACTAGATCGAGTAGCGATCGCCTTTATGCTAGTTCTGAGTTTACTGATTGGTTTACTCATCTGGCAAGGTGATGGCGTCAAATCGCGAGTCCGCACCTTTACCTGGGAAGATCAGCAAATAGGCTCAGAAGATTTATCTTTTTCTTTGACTTTTAGCCGCCCAATGGAACCGAAAAGCGTCGAGGATAACTTGAAAATCGATCCGCCCCTAGCAGGAAAGATTAGTTGGGCTGGAAGGCGGATGGTGTATACCCTGTTGACACCAGCCCCCTACGGCACAAATTATAAAGTCCAGTTAGACACAGCCCAAGATAAATTTTCGCAAAAACAAGGCATAAATAGCGGAATTCAGCCGTTTAGAGGAAACTTCCGGACACGCGATCGCGCCATTGTTTATATAGGCGTAAATCCCGAAGAAAGAGGACAATTAATTCTCTATAACTTAACCCAAGAACAAAAAAAAGTACTGACTCCCAAAGATTTAATTATCATGGATTTTGAGCCATTTCCCGATGGCGATAAAATAGTTTTTTCGGCTCGCACTAATAAAAATCCAGACTTACTTTCGGCTGAGTTATACACAGTTACTACAGGTATTTCTCACAACCCCGAAACAAAGCCACAAACAGCAGGTAAAGTTAACCGCATTTTAGATAGTAAAGAATATCAAAACCTCAAATTTGACTTATCCCCAGATGGCAAAACCATAGTTATTCAGCGTGGTAAAAGATCCAATCCGGGAGAATTTGGTTTGTGGGTAATGCCATCAACTAGCGATAAATCTGACGAAAAACCCACCGCTAAACCCCTCAAAAGCCAGCCAGGGGGAGACTTTATGATTACACCAGACAGTAAAGCTGTGGCAATTGCCCAAGGACAAGGAGCCGCAATTGTCTCTCTAGAAGGAGATAGTAATAGACCTTTAGATTTCCTGCCCCAGTTTGGTTTAGTTCAAGCTTTCTCCAAAGATGGCTCCCAAGCCGCAATGGTCAAATTTAATACAGATTACACCCGTGATTTATTTTTGGTCACTAATCAAGGCGTTCAAAAACCCTTGTTAAAAACCACAGGTTCAATTCTTAACTGTCAATTCGATCCAGCTTCACCTACTCTTTACTGCTTGTTAACACAATTAGTCTCTAAAGAAGAATACATAGAACAGCCTTATTTAGTCGCCATCGATTTAAAGACAGCCAAACAGAAACCACTGCTACTATTACCCGTGGAACAGCGAAATGTCCAAATGAGCCTATCGCCAGATGGTTTAGGCTTATTATTTGACCAAGTAGTCGCCCAGCCACTCAATGCACCATCCACCAACGCCTTAAAAACTGACGATGGAGCGGAGATTAGTACTAGCAGTTTATGGTTAATGCCCCTACTACCCATAGCCGACACCACTACAGCCCAAATTAAGCCAGAGAAGCTACCCCTAGATGGATTTGCCCCATATTGGTTACCGTAAGGCAACAAGGACAAGGGAGACAAGGAGGACAATTGTACAGACGCGATTAATCGCGTCTCTAACAAATGCCCAATGCCCCATGCCCAATGCCCATAACATTTGTCCTACCACTTGCGTCTGAGGGTAGGGTGTTTGCTAAATTAGATACAGTGCTAACGCTTCCCTTGTGATGAGTTTTCGCTGATAACTTACTACCAAAAATTAGTTAATTAAAATCAAGCAGGAACGCGCCTGTAACCCGCATCTACAATAGATTACGCCCTGATCCGCATATTGGCGGAGAATAACTTCATAATGTTATAACGTCATCAGTTATAGATGCAAAATGGGGAATACTGAATCAATGATTAACTACTCATCCTGGAGGAGGGCTACCCTTGGTTTATAGAGTGACTCTCCCCACGGCTCAAACCAGGGGCTTGTCAGGTTTCCCCAAGCAACTTGCGTCAAACCCGATTCGGACACTGTCGATAAGCAATGCTAACGCCAGCACTGCTGAACATTCTTAAGCAGGTGGGTCAAGAGTGATGAATGAAGCTGAACCCTCAAATAATGGGGCTTTTGTTGAATCCTTAAATTCTGCTAATTCGCCACAAGTGGAGCAGGCGAGTTGTCCGTTTTATTCTGTTGTCCCCCATGAGAATGTGGTAATTCGACAATTACCACTTCTTCAGCCAGCAAAAGACGAACAGCCCGAAATTCAAGTCCCGGATGTCCCTGAAGATGCAACCAAGCCGGACTGGGTAGCTGAACCGGATTTAGACAAACAAGTATTAGTAGATTTTGAATTTCAAAAACTGCTAACATTGAATGAAGAATTGCGTGCTGCTAATGATGGCTTGTACGAGCAAATAGAAAAGCTGCAAAAGGAATTATCTGAGTCGGATAAGGTGATACAGTGGCAGAAAAGACGAGCTAGCGTTACTGAGTCTATGCTCAACCAACAAACTCAGGAACTCACCGCCGCCCAAGAACAAATCAAATCTTTATTTCAAGAATTAGAAACTGCTGCGCAAAACGTGCAGCGCCAAGAACTTTGCATTGAAACATATAAAGCACAGCTACAAATTAGTCAACAACGTCTCGCCCAATTAGAACGGGAATGTTCCCTGCTGCAATCTAACTACAGCGAACAATCTCAGCAGCTATTACAATCAGAAAATTCCTGTCGCGAATTGCGTACCAGGCTGATGCGGCAACAGCGCCAGACTCTACAATTTAAAGCAGCTCTAGAAAAGTGTTTAGAAACTCCTGTTCCTGGTGATGATTCTTTAGATGATGCTGCAACTCCGAAGCGGGAGAAAAACACCAAGCAATCCAGATTTGCCAAAAAAGCTCGGTCTTTGTTCCCCAATGCACAGCCAATTAAGCCTTGGTCAGCAGAATCAGATGCTTTAACTGATAATTTAGATAGTTCTTGGAAAGAATCAGCTTCAACTCCTGTTACTCCATCTTCCCCTTGGGATTGGTCAGACAAAAAAGAACAGCTAAAATCAGCAACATCAGATAATGCTTTAAATTCATCCCCCATCATTGATGACGCTACGGCTACACCAGAAGCCGTTTCAAATATGGGAACTGCGAACATTGATGAGCAAATCGATCATCTCATGCAAATGTTCTTTAACGCCAAACCTACAGCGTCATCTGCGACACAGAAGATAGACAAAGATTTAGATAGCAACCAAGCTGATGTATCTATTTGGGATACTTCTGCCACTACTATTACTGATGATGAGCCAGCAGAAACTCTACCAGACAGCAATACGCCTATTAGTTGGGTAGTAAATAATGCTTCGGCATCAGCTAATAATTTACCAGTATCTCCGACTGCGGCGATTGCACAAACAACGGAGCCAGCAGACAATGAAGACTATTGGTCAGACATTGCCCAAGTAAATCAAGTGAACTT
This sequence comes from Calothrix sp. FACHB-168, assembly GCF_963889195.1. Lineage (NCBI taxonomy): Bacteria > Bacillati > Cyanobacteriota > Cyanophyceae > Nostocales > Calotrichaceae > Calothrix > Calothrix sp. FACHB-168. The sequence goes on along the minus strand of NZ_CAWPNJ010000074.1, from coordinate 84,851 downwards.
GTCTTTGTCAGATATAGCAGCAGAAGTATCTGGTAACTCTACTATCGACGATAAATCACCTTCACCAGTAGTTTATCCCAAACGCCCACCAAAGGGGCGCAAGTCTTTAGCGTCTGTAGAGTTACCAAATTTTCGTCAGCAGAAGAGTCAATAGTCATTAGTCAATAGTCAATAGTCATTAGTCATTAGTCAATAGTCATTAGTCATTAGTAAAAACAACTGACAACTGACAACTGACAACTGACAATTGTACAGACGCGATTAATCGCGTCTCTAATTCAAAATTTGCGCTTCTGAGTTTTGCATTGTTTCTTTTGGGTTGGTGTTGGTTACTTGATTAGGCGATCGCGGTTTGCCTGTGATGATAGCGTAGTTAATGGCTAATAGTCTTAACCACAATGCGGGATAGCGGGGTTCTAGCCAAGGTTCTATTTGATGGAGGAAGCGCTCAAACCAGCCATTTAGCAATGCACTCACTAGGGCATAAAGACCAAAGTTAAGATAATTACTTACCCATCTGAGTAAATCTTTAGGCCCGGCTAGTTCCCAAATCCACAATAATAAAGCTGGGTTTTTCTTTGCAGCTTTAATGGCGAGGCGATTAAAGGTGAACCAGTCGCAACGGTCTTTAATGAAATTATCGGCGACTTCTAGGGGTTCGTCGGCTAATAGCCCAAAGAAGGTATTCAACATGGCGTTGATTCTTTGGGGTGGTAAAAATTTACCTGTGGGTACCATCATTCCTTTGGAAAATAGCCAGGTGATAGATACGTTACTTTGGTAGGCGCGAATTTGGTTGAGGTGGCGGAAACTTAAGAGATTATGCTTGAGGGCGATATCTAAAAGTTTGGTGAGGCGTTCTAGGTTGCGTACCAGGGAACCAAAGCCAGTAAATACCAAGGGTGACTGTAGGGATGCGGCATCACCGATCGCAATTAATCTATCAAAAGCTACGGTGCGATCGCTACTGCTGACGCTAAAATGTCCGGGAATATAGCCAAAGGTGGGTTTTTTCCACACCAACTTATCTACATCACAGCGCCGATATTCTGGCAAAATCGTGAAGAAGTCCTCGTACATCTCTAACAAGGAACCGGGATTTTGGGGATTGACTTCGTGGTAATGAAACAAATAAATTGTTAATTCTTCGCCAATTCCGGGAAATAATTCCCAAATTAGTTGTCTACCGCGCGAAATATCTCCGTGGCTATAAAGCACGTCGCCATACTGGGAATCCCAAACTTGGGGGGCAAATCCCTTATCTATGACCGCCCCTACTGTGGGACAGACGCTATCAAAAGCGCGACCGCCATTTAATTGCCAAGCAATCGGGGAAGCTGTACCCATCGCATCTACTAGCAACTTCCCGGTGACTCGCTTCTGAGTTTGACTGGGTAAATGCTTGACATTCAATTCAACTTGTGATATATAAATATCTGCGCCCAAAAACTCTGTTTCATCCCAGATTTCGCCACCTGCGGCACGGAGCTTTTGCCCGCACATTTGCAGCCATCTATCGGAGTCAAGGGCGATATTTAGCACTGTGGGAGTATGTAAAACAGGCGATCGCAATTTCACCGGATTATTGGCATCGAAAAATTTATTGAACCCGTCTTTATATTCGCGTGCAATTACGGTTTCTAACTCGCTACTGGTTACCAAACCGAGATTAATTAAGCTTTGTAGTTCATCACGAGAAATATTCCATTCCCGGTTCATCCGGCCGAAAGGCATTCGCTCTATCAGTAGAACTTTATAGCCTAATTTCGCCATCACTGCGGCATGAATGACTCCTAATGCTCCGCCTATATAGATGATGTCGTAGGTGGGGGACAAGGGGGATTTATCTTCCCTGTTGTGAGAAAAAACAACTTGACGGGGTTGCTGGGGATTGCGTACACCCTCACGCCATCTTTGCTCCCACCAATAAGCCCTGGTTAAATCGTATTCCCCATTGGGCATTTTCTGGAAATACTTGACCGTTTGGGGGTAATAGGGTGCTAAAGCCGCAAATATTGATTGTTGAGATAAATCAATAACTGGGGGTTCGGGATATTTATAAGGAAAGCTGTTTCTGATATCCGCAGTCAGGCGTTGTAAAATTTGTCCTTCTTGGGGAAAGGGCTGATTTCCCCAACGGAACACTTTTACATAGGTAGTACGCTGCACTGACCAAACAAATATGGAAAGTTCTCTCGGTAAATTTTCGGAAATAGCGACCTCAGCTTTTGTAGTTTCAGCAGTTACTCTGAGGCGAAATCCGTCAGGAGTGATTATTTTTTCACCAATCCCCGGTTGAAAATCTGCTTGTAGCCAACTGCAAACAGATTGTGTCTCTGAGGTCGGAACTTCTAAATAAAGTAATTCTTTCATTGTTTTCTGACATCTCCGTTAAATCTACTCACTAAGACAGATTTCAAGAAGGTATGAAATACGCTAAACTCCGCCCTATCAGTTACATAAAGATTTGGTGAAGAAAGTTTAATAATTTATCAAACTTATTGTTCATTCTGAATTTCTGTAAACCCACGCCATGAATTATCCCATCCCAGACAGCCCCCAAGATATTGTTGCCCTGCAACAAAGACCTGTTGATGAAGAATTGGTTGCATCTGCGATCGCTGGAGTCATTAAAATTGTCCGCGCTCAAGGTCAATCCTTGGAAGAATTAACCGCCCAGGTGCTAGCTGATGACCACATGCTGGATCAACAGCAGCGTCGCTGGCTGAGTAAATTGGTTGCTCAAGCCTGGGATAGTTTCTCATAACAGCAGTGCGAGTAAAAATAAGTAGCTATATTTCGTGTTTCCCCAAATTGCCAATCGGATTTATTTGGTGTGGGAAGTAAAATGATGCTTGATTGAGATTGGCAATTACGCTGCTGTTAATAGAAATAATTCTGGGCAGCTAAAATCTTTTTTAAGACAGCAAATATTAGGATTCAGAAACCGTTGTGTTCTGAGATTTTAACTTTTCACTAGAGATAAATAAAGCTTTTGGTTGCGAGTACAGCAGCAAACCATACTCCAACCCTGCAACTACAGCTTGATAGGAAGCTTCCAAAATATTTGTGGAAACGCCTAAAGTAGTCCAGCGTTGATGTCCATTACCTGATTGTACCAAAGCTCGCGTCTTGGCGGTTGTGCCGGTGTTGCCGTTAAGAATGCGGACTTTATAATCTGTGAGTTCAAACTCTGCTATTTGGGGATAAAACTTGACTAAAGCCTTGCGTAAAGCTGCGTCTAAAGCTGCTACCGGGCCTATACCTTCCGCAGCTTCTAAAATATTTTCCCCATTTACAGATACTTTAATTGTCGCTAAAGAATTTGTGGTTTCTTTGCCGGCGATTAAATCGCAATGTACTTGAAAGCCGTTAATTTCAAAGAATTGCTGGCGTTTTCCCAAGGCTTCATACATCAACAGGGCAAAACTCGCTTCTGCGGCTTCAAATTGATAGCCTTCACTCTCCAAATCTTTCATTTTTTGGAGAATTTGTCTAGCTTCCGGTTGATGCTGATCTAATTCAATACCCAAAGTCCGGGCTTTAGCTAAGACATTACTGATTCCAGATTGTTCGGAAATGACGATGCGGCGACGGTTCCCTACTTGTTCTGGCTGAATGTGTTCGTAAGTCAGGGGATTGCGTTCGACTGCGGAGACATGAATCCCACCTTTGTGTGCAAATGCTGACATCCCCACAAAGGGCGCATGTTCATCTGGTGCGAGGTTGACGACTTCGCTGACAAAGCGACTGGCTTCTGTAAGTTGGGCTAGCTCGTCTTCACCGATACAGCTATAACCTAACTTTAATTGTAAATTAGGAATCAAAGAACAAAGATTGGCATTTCCACAACGTTCGCCATAACCGTTGATTGTACCTTGTACCATCCTCGCCCCAGCCATGACAGCAGCTAAGGCATTCGCCACGGCTAAATCCGAGTCATTATGGGTGTGAATCCCAATTTGGGGAATTTTCATCTGTTTTTTGTCAACAACCAATGACGAATGATCGTTGACTGCTTGGACAATTTCTGTAACTTCATGGGGTAAAGTTCCGCCATTGGTATCACAGAGAACTAACCATTCTGCACCAGAGGCGATCGCGGCTGCTAATGTTTGTAACGCATAATCGGGATTATGCTTGTAACCGTCAAACCAATGTTCTGCATCGTAGATTACCCGCCGCCCTTGGCTACCAAGGTACTCAATGGTATCGCGGATCATCGCCAAATTCTCTTCTAAGGTCGTTTTTAGCCCTGTGGTGACATGTAAATCCCAGGATTTACCAAATACTGTCACCCAGCGCGTACCCGCCGCCAGAATTGCTTGCAGCATCGGCTCTGATGCTGCATTGGTATGAGGGCGACGGGTAGAACAAAAAGCAACAATTTCGGAATTTTTTAGCGGATCTTCCTGTAATTGCCAGAAAAATTGTACATCCTTGGGATTGGCACCAGGCCATCCACCTTCAATAAAGGGAATTCCTAATCGATCTAGTCTTCTGGCGATGCGTAACTTATCTTCTATGGACACCGATAGTCCTTCACGTTGAGTACCATCCCGTAGCGTAGTGTCATAGAGCCAAAGTTGAGGTGAAGAATATGTAGTCATATTTTTAGGCAATGTGCCAATATACAACAAAAAGCCAGTTTACTAATTCCCAAATGTCCACACAACTAGCTTTAAATAGCAACTGAGATTGTATGCGATCGCCACAGCAGTTAGATTACTCAACAACCCAGGCGAAATATTGTCCATTAGACAGCCTACTTCCGCGAAACTTTGGTGCAAAATGGTATTGACCTCTACAATGGCGGTGTTAAGGTAATAAACTATCACTCTGTTGGCAGATGTAGTAACTGAGCAGTTAAGGTAGAAGGCGAAGTTTTTTCTGCGATCGCTTCTGCTTATTGTCCTACAGCAGATCTGCATCTCGCCTGACAAACCAATCGAGGTTTTAGACAAACAATAGTATGAAATAAAAAATTTGCTGGATTTCACCAAATTCGCAAATCAACACAAAAACACCAACTTCACAAGGAGCAAAGCAACATGGGTAGATGGACACCGCTAATTCTGATGGCTGGAGGCTTGGCTATATTGCTAGGTACGTTACTAGGAATTAACTTTCCAATGGGGGGACAAAGCGCCAGTGTCCCAACAAATAGCAAAACCTCAAAAGTCCTCCCAGCTAATATTAACGTTAATAGCACAGAAGCGGGCAGAAATAACGATTCTACTAACGAAAATAGAAGCAATGTAGCGCAAAATAACAATTCAACTGGCGATTCCACCACAGATACCGAAAATACCGACACCACTACAGATACTCAATCTACAGATACTCAATCTACTGAAGAAAATTCAACTTCACAACCCATTCGCGCCTTGTGGTAGAGTTTGCTCGTCAATGGTTGCGAGTTATGAGTTATAAGTTATGAGTGATGAGTTATTAGTTGTGAGTTGTTAGTTATGTACTAATGATAAATGGCTAATAATGTATGACTAATGACTAATGACTAGTGACATTTTAATTATTGGCGGCGGCGCGATTGGTTTAGCGATCGCCGTAGAACTCAAACTGCGCGGGGCAAATGTCACCGTGCTTTGCCGTGATTTTAACGCCGCCGCTACCCATGCGGCGGCTGGGATGTTGGCACCAGATGCGGAAAATTTGACAGATGAAGCAATGTATGCTTTATGCTGGCGATCGCTTGCCTTATATCCCGAATGGACGCACAAACTTGAAGAACTCGCTGGTTTACCCACACTTTATTGGCCTTGTGGCATCTTAGCACCTGTTTATCAACAGCAAGAGCAGCAAAATACCCTTTTGTCACCATCAGCGCGGGAATCACCTGCTTATTGGTTAGATAAAACCGCAATCCAGCAACATCAGCCAGGATTAGCAGCTGAAGTAGTTGGTGGCTGGTGGTATCCCGAAGACGGACAAGTAGATAATCGCGCCTTAGCAAGGGTATTGTGGACGGTGGCTGAGTCCGTTGGCGTAGAAATTAAAACCGGCGTTAGTGTTGAAGCCTTTTTACAGCAACAAGGTAAAGTATTAGGCGTACAAACTAGCGCTGGCGTTTTCCGCGCTAGCCATTATGTCTTAGCCACTGGTGCTTGGTCAAATGAATTACTACCATTTCCCGTGCGTCCTGTCAAGGGGCAAATGTTGCGGCTGCGCGTACCGGAATCTTTACCAGAATTGCCCCTGAAGCGGATTTTATATGGGGAGAATACCTACATAGTACCCAGACGCGATCGCACAATTATTATTGGTGCGACAAAAGAAGATGTTGGTTTTACCCCGAATAACACACCAGCCGGGATACAAACATTACTCCAACAAGCTACCCGCCTTTATCCCCAATTACAAGATTACCCAATTGAGGAATTTTGGTGGGGATTTCGTCCCGGTACACCTGATGAATTACCAATTTTGGGAACTAGTCCCTGTGCAAATTTAACTTTAGCGGTGGGACATTATCGCAATGGGATTTTGCTAGCACCCATCACCGCCGCCATCATTGCTGATTTAATTACAGAACAAAAATCAGATCCTTTATTATCTCACTTCCATTATTCGCGCTTCCTGCCGCAATCTACCCCCATGTTTACTCACTCTGCGAATTTCACCAACGGGCATCGTTCTGTTGCGACTTTAGATAACTTAGATAACAATGTCATTACCACTGAAGACTCACCATTAATCATTGCAGGTAAAACCTTCCGTTCCCGCCTAATGACTGGAACTGGTAAATATCGCAGCATTGCAGAAATGCAGCAAAGTATTATCGCCAGCGAATGTCAAATTGTTACCGTCGCCGTGCGTCGAGTCCAAACCAAAGCGGCGGGACATGAAGGTTTAGCCGAAGCACTCGACTGGGAGAAAATTTGGATGTTACCGAATACAGCCGGCTGTCAAACTGCAGAAGACGCAATTCGAGTAGCGCGGTTAGGGCGAGAAATGGCGAAACTTTTGGGACAGGAAGATAATAATTTCGTCAAATTAGAAGTTATCCCCGATCCTAAATATTTATTACCAGATCCCATAGGCACATTGCAAGCCGCAGAACAATTAGTTAAAGAAGGCTTTGCTGTATTGCCATATATCAATGCCGATCCGATGTTAGCCAAGCGCTTAGAAGAAGCCGGCTGCGCCACAGTCATGCCCTTAGCTTCGCCCATCGGCTCAGGACAAGGCTTGAAGACTACAGCGAATATCCAAATCATCATTGAAAACTCCAAGATTCCCGTCGTAGTCGATGCGGGGATTGGTGCGCCATCAGAAGCAGCTCAAGCAATGGAACTAGGTGCAGATGCTTTATTAATTAATAGTGCGATCGCTTTGGCAAAAAATCCAGCTGCAATGGCACGCGCCATGAACCTAGCCGCCGTCGCCGGTCGTCTCGCCTACCTCGCAGGGAGAATGCCAATTAAAGACTACGCTAGTGCTAGTTCCCCACTCACAGGGACAATTAGTTAATGGGCATGGGGCATGGGGCATTGGGCATTGGGCATTGGGGAGCCAGTGCGTTGCGGGGGTTCCCCCCGTTGTAGCAACTGGCGTCATTGCTTATTACTCCTCCTTTCCCTTGTCCTCCTTGGTTCCATCTTGACTATACCGAAAGTAACAATTGTTTACTTTTTGTGAATAGTCACTATAAAGTTTATGCAACAATTAAACAAAAGATAAGAACAAGGAATTAGTTCATGCCGTATACAAATGAAGAAGGCGGTCTTCTCAATAATTTTGCTCGCGAACCCAAGATTTATGCAGCAGAACCTCCAAATGCAGGGCAAAAGCGAACCTACGTTATTCTAGGAGTAGTCGCTACAGTCTTGGTTGGTGGTCTGATTTTCGTCGCCTTCTCTGTTTCGTGACTCAGTTGAACGCAAAGAATTTTATTAAAATTTAATTTTTCTCTGATTAGAGGTTCTTCACCCATGAGGAACCTAATTTTTTGCAATTTACTACCAAGAATATTCAAAAGAAAAAGTAATTTAGTTTTATGCTTACGAAAAATACCCAAATTATTGCGTATTTAATTAATACGTAGCGAATCCTCAGCTTACCTTCACGAATTTACCAAAGCTGTACTAGTGGTCTGTCGCAAAAATTTCGAGGGGTAAAAAACGAACCGCGTTCGACGAAGTCGTTCCCGCAGGGTAGACACGAAGTACTCGCAGGAAGAGAAAAGAAGAAGAAACTTACCCCACAGAATTAATGGGACAGACCACTAGATACAATTACATTTATGTAAAAAATATAAAAAAAATATAAACTTGAATTAGGTAAAGCAAAAAGCGAAAAATATCATGTCCTGTTTCTGGAACAGCTATTTTTCTAGCTCAATCACCGGAAAAACCCCCAAATAAATCCAAAAAGCCCTCATCCCTAGCCTCTATTTTCTAGCTAGTGGTTGAGTACTTAGATGTACCCTTAAAGAAAATGTAAACTGTGTATTGGCTTTTTAGCCGCTATGAGCGTGAACGATACTGCACACACAGATAATTTTGCTTGGAATCGGCAAGTATATCACCGATTAAAACTTGCTTTGAGTCTGAATTTAAGAAGACAAATATTTATCGCAGTTTGTGATGATTTACACTTAAGAAATCAAATAGCGGCGCGGTTGCATTCTACCTTGGCTTATCCTGTGGGGCAAGTGTTATATCAGCCTGATGATAGCCTAGAAAGTAGTACAGCAGCCTATCCCCGCCTCGCAACTTTACGTTTAAATCTCAGCGATCCTAATCTGATAGCTCAAATTAATCAATGGCTGGCGAATTATCCACCGCCAACTATTGGAGCATCAAAAGATACCCCAGGTAGACCTTTACCCGTACCTGCTTTTCAAATTGTGGGTGTAGAACTACTCACTAGACAGTCAGTAGCTATCCAACGGATGTTTTTACACCATCTGCGCGTCATTGAGGAATATTTATCTAGTGAAAAAACCAGCAGCTTTTTAGAAGCGAGTATACTTTTATGGGTACCGCGTCCTTGGTTGTCGGCGATTCAGCAGTCAGCGCCACAGTTTTGGCATAGCCGTACTGGTGTGTTTTATTTTGCGGGAGATCCCACACCTACAGTACAACATCCAGACTATTCAGAACGGTTTGCAAGTTCGAGAAATTTAGATTTTGATGATTTTCAACCATCGATTTTAGAAGAAGTACCTATCCCAGCAGAACTAGAAGCTGCAAAGGATAGCGAACTCGACTTGGAAGAGAATTTTGATTTTCCTGCTGATGAACCAGTCAATCACCAAGAGTTACAAGAGGAAGTTGCTTTACCAACAGAACTTCTGAAAGTTGAGGTAAATCCGGAATTACATGCGGCAAATAATAGCGAAAATTATTTGGAATCGCTGCCATCTTTATCTCATATTAGTAAACAATTATCTGAATTAGTATTAACAACAATTAATACAAAAATAATTGCGGATGATGAGGAGATTTCCCAAGCGCAGCAAATGCTCGCGGAGATTGAGCGATTACACGCAGAAAATGCTCCGGGAGAAGCGCTAGGTGCTGCTTATCATAAATTAGGCAATTTTTATCGTCTGCGGATCGAACAAGGACAGGTAACTGCGGAAAATTTGATGGTAGCTATTATTGCTTACCAAGAGTCAATTACTTTTGATGATACTTCACCTCAGTTACCAGATATCTTAAATGATTTGGGTACGCTTTATTGGATGTTATATCGTACTCCATCGGCACCAGAAGAGGGACAAACTTATATAGAACAGGGAATAGAATTTTATAAGTTAGCGTTAAAGCTAATCTCACCACAAACTCACCCAGAAACTTATGCGCGGGTACAAAATAATTTAGGTACGGCTTATGGAGATTTAGCGAGATTTGCTCATCCACCAGATTGTTGGGAACAAGCAGTTATAGCTTATAACGAAGCGTTGCGCTATCGTACAGTGGCGATGGAACCGTTAAAGTATGCGGCTTGTCAGAATAATTTGGGTACGGCTTATTGGCATTTGGGACAATATAATCAACCTGTAGTGAATTTAAAAAAAGCGATCGCATCTTACAATCTCGCACTGGCTCACTACAACCCTCAAGATGAACCGCTCAAGTATGGCATGATTCAAAATAACATCGGCACAGCCTATTGGAATCTGGCACAATACGAGCAACCAGCGCACAATCTGCGGATGGCGATAGATGTTTACTGTGATGCGCTCAAATATCGTACAGCTGCAACTGTTCCTAGCGGCTGTGCTGCAACCCAAAATAATTTAGGGACGGCTTATTGGCATTTAGCTAATCTTTCGCAAACGCCGAAAGAAGACAAATATAATTATCTACGATTGTGCATTGCTGCTTATGATGAAGCTTTAGCTTTAGCACATTCACTTAATCCTGCTGCTTTAAGTTTTGATGTGTTAGCTACTCACAATAATTTAGGATTAGCTCATTATCAAATTGCTACAGATCAATATTTTAATGGTGATAAAACACAGCGTACTCAACATTTAGAAGCTGCATTAAATAATCATTTGCAAGCTTTAAATGGATTGAGCAAACAACCAGAAGCTTATCAAACCACATTTTCTTATGTGGTAAAAACAGTCCGCGCTTTCCATAGCGAATTAGGAATCCAAGGACAAAATTTAGCTTTATCGAAAGTGCCGGCGCAGATGTTACCGGAAATTTTACCGAAGTTGTAAAAACCAAATTTTGTGACTTGGTGAGGTGAAAATTATCTTGTCTTAACCATGTCTTACCCAAATATTAAAAATAAATCATTATTTTTATGTCATTATTTAAAAATTTACTACATATAAAAACCTCTCAATAAAGCAAGTAATTATAAATAATCCTACTGCTGCAATCTATGTCTCAAAATTCAATTTCTTCTGGTGCTTCTCCACAAAATTCGCTTAATCATCAAGCTGATAACTATCCGTTAGCAGGAGATGGGGTTGATTGGGAATTACGAATAGCAAAATTAGTCGGTTTTGCGGAAGAACCTTTATCTGATGATGGGGAAGTTGTAGAAGAATCAGTTAATAAAGAACCATCGCCACCTGAACCAATAGCAGAAAAGACAGAACAGCCATTATCAACAAATCCCTTTGCTAAGTTAGGTTTGGTAGGTACTGCTACTTTGATTGTAGTTGTATTTACTGGTGGGTTTTTAACGCAAATTATGAGCAGTAATGAGCAACAACCCAGAAATAAGCAAATTGCAGTTCAACAAACTCCATTACCAAATACACAACAATCAAAAGAAGCAGAATTAGAGGAAAAAGTCGAGACGCTGAAAACAAAATTAGCCTTGACTGAACAAACTGAAGCGGTGAAATTAGCACAACAGCAACTCAGAAATGGAAAACAGATAGCGTCTGCTGAGTCACGGGTTCCCCAGACTTCACGAGGGGATAATTCTGTCAGACAAACACCCATACCAACATCAACAGTTTACGTACCTCGCACAGTCACAGTAGAACGGATTGTAAAATCTCCCTCTGTACCCGTAGTTTCAACTGCTTCGACTGTACCACCATCGCCACCAATCATTGTTAACCCACAACCTCAACCATTAGTCCCTGTGATTCCATCATCACCGCCTAATCCTTGGCAAACTTGGCAAAGTTTAGCAAAGTTAGGTAGCTATGGAGAGGTGGGTAATAGCGATCGCAATTATGACAATACAACAGATCAACCACAACCTAACAGCGATCGCGAGGAACAACAAGCAACAAACCCCGAACCTGACACAACACCCAAGCAGCAAGCACCAAGAATTAGTCAAGGAATCAGCCAAAATCCCCAAACTTTAGCTGTAGGGAGTAATGCTAAAGCTGTGTTAGCGACAGCTGTATTTGGCGAAACTTCCGATTCTGCAGATAAAGACAACGCAAATATCTTTGTAGTGCGGTTACAAGAACCATTAAAAGCGATAGATGGCGCGATCGCTATTCCAGCAAATACGGAACTATTAACGCAAATGAGTTCCTTATCCGAGCAAGGTTTAGTCAAATTAGAAGTTTTAAAACTAATTGTACCAGTTCAAGGAAAACTTACAGAAAGAACTGTACAGCAAAATGCCTTAACCATCCGCGCGCCTCAAGGTAAACCCCTAATCGCTAACCAATTTCCTAATAGAGGCTCTTCTATTGCTGGGATGGATATTGGACTGTTTGTTTTAGGCGGACTTGGTAAGGCAGCAGAGTTAATGAATCGGACTGATGCGCAAGTTGTGACTACTACTGGTTCTACGACTATTGTTAATAGTACTAATCCCGATCGTAACATTTTAGCGGGAATTTTTGAAGGGGGCATGAACACTGTTGTACCGCAAATTGCCCAACGCAATCAACAAGCAATTTCTCAATTGTCTCAACGCACTAACGTTTGGTTTCTTCCAGCAGGTACAGCAGTGGAAATTTATGTTAATCAATCTATACAATTGTGATTTTTTCTTAAAAAAAACATCCATTAATGAGGATACCTTAAGGGACTTACAAAAAATAAATTACCCAAATTCCGTAGTGCGAGCAGCGTTCGACTGAGCGCTCACGCCGAAGTCTTGCTCGCTTTTGAATACCAGCGAGCGAGACGTTTGTCCTTCGGACACGCTACGCGAACGCACTACAAATTGATTGGGTATTTAAAAAATTGGATGTCCCTAATGCTATTTATTATTGGTCGATCGCCCATTTTTGATGCACCCATCAGTCTTTATCTGTCATATCTATCGTATCTGTCATCTCGATCGTATCTGTCATTTCTGTTAAATCTATCATCACGATCGGATCTATTATATCTATCGTATCGGTTGTATCTATTAAATCGGTTCATTCTGCGATCGCCTACAACAAATTGAGCGCGACAGCCATTTCTTACCCAAATACGATTTCTGTTAAAACCCCAATTATCTCGACAACTTGCATTAGATAACTGCCTAACTAGCCTAACTCTACCTCTTGTTGGTATGGCACAACTATTACCCCGATTATTATAGCTTTCACAAGTAATTACTTGCTGCGCTGAAGCTGGAGTAGGAACGCCCAGAATTGTACCAATAGTAATACCAGCAGCTATGAAGCTAACAGCTATTAGTGGACACCGGGTAACCATATTAAACGTTCTAATGTTTGCAAATTATTTATAGGTTAAGCCTTATTTTAATGTTAATTTTGTCATTACAACTCTATCTAAAGGTCAGACTTTTGGTAGATGTTGACTAACAATCAGCTTGCCTTTTCTAAAAGCTAAAATAATCCCATAAAAGTGAGATTTTGAGATGAATATTCAGCAAAATCCAACTTATCGCTGCTATCGGATTTCCCCATGACTGTTTGCAAAACGATGTCATTCGCGATCGCTGATTTGGCGGCACATATTTAGTATATTAGATAACTATAGAGTCTGAGTGAGCTAATTTGCTCATTAGGAAGATAATAACTGATGGATGCCAAAATTCACTCTGTCTAGAGGAAGTTCCCCAGACTAAAGCAATATTTGTAGACTTGTTCTGACAAGCCAAGCAGATACGACAAATGAGCGACAATAAACTTGCATCCCGTCTTTATCCCACCCGCATTGATATTCCTGCTGAAGTGCGATCGCAAATTGTGGTACTTCTCAACCAAACTTTAGCAGCTAGCTTAGATTTAAAAACTCAAGCCAAACAAGCCCATTGGAACGTAAAAGGGACTGACTTTTATCAGCTGCACGAGTTATTTGATGAAATTGCTGGCGAACTCGAAGAATATATCGATATGTTTGCAGAACGCATCACCGCTTTAGGTGGTTACGCCTTAGGAACAGCGCGCGCTGCGGCTAGCAACTCAATTCTCCCAGAATATCCCTTTGATATTTTAGATGGCAAAGACCACGTAACAGCTTTAGCAGATCGCTTTGCACCTTATGCGAAACATCTGCGCCAAGCGATCGCCAAAACCGATGATTTAGGTGACGCTGACACTGCTGACCTGTATACTGAAGTATCCCGCACCATTGATAAACGTCTCTGGTTCTTAGAAGCCCATCTGCAAGTAGCAGAAATCACCGGACAAAATGGCGCTGCTGGTGCTAAAGCCAATAAACAGCCCGCAACTGTCAAGTAATTATTTTGTTGACTGTTAACTGTGAACCGTCAACAGTCAACAGTCAACAGTCAACAATCATTCGGAAATATTTTTTTACTTGAAAATCCCTAAGGAAGAGTAGTAACTTTTTGGTAAGTACGCCACTTTTAAGTGCGTACTTTTCATTTTGTATTTATATACCTTACTATTTATATAGTTCACCAACAGGTTTCAAATTACCTAAATCTAGATTAAACAATTTGCCAAAGCAAGGGTATTGGCAATTTTATTTGTGCAAAATTTGTGATGATTAAGCCAAATAAATTGGATATTTAATTCCACCTCTCTTGCAGTCAAAGCCAGAGACAATCACTATTTAGCATTGAAGATACTAGATTTGTCGATTCAGGAAATCAACTAAAAACGAGGTAGATTTATGTCTCAAAATACCAAAACTCTTGTAGTTCATGATGGCAGATCTCGCGGTCATACTAAAATTAGTTGGCTCGATAGTTACCACACTTTCTCTTTCGGTAATTTTTACGATCCTAACTACATGGGTTTTCGCTCCCTGCGGGTAATCAACGATGATACAGTGATTCCTGGTGCTGGGTTTGGTACTCACGGACATCGTGATATGGAAATCCTCACTTATGTGTTATCTGGCGCTTTAGAACATAAAGATAGCCTGGGTACAGGTTCGGTAATTCGTCCCGGTGACGCACAGATCATGAGTGCTGGTACTGGTATTACCCACAGTGAATATAATCATTCGCAAACTGAGTCGGTACATTTTTTGCAAATCTGGATGCTACCCAATGAACTAGGGTTAAAACCCAGATATGAGCAAAAAAACTTTCCTACTGAAGAAAAGCGGGGACAACTACGCTTAATTGCGGCTAAAGATGCCCGTGATGGTGCGGTGAAAGTTTACCAAGACTTGGATTTATACGCATCAGTTCTGGAAAAAGGTGATGTTGTAACTTTTGAAGTGCAACGCGATCGCTATGCTTGGTTACATGTAGCTCAAGGTGTAGCCACTGTTAACGGTAAAGAACTCAAAGCAGGTGATGGCGTACAAGTCAGTGGTGAAGAAACACTAGAAATCAGCACTAACGCTAGTGGCGAAATCTTGCTGTTTGATTTGGGATAATGTCAATTTTGGCATTTTAAATGCTTTTTAGAGCATAAAATCTAATTGCTTAACATAGCTCTGTGAACTGTCACAGAGCTATTTTTTATTTAACATTGCACCTTGGGTAAAATTACAAATTTTAAATTTATCGGCAATAATGTTTGCATTAAAATTAAGTTGCTTAAAGATATAAGGCTTTTATTCAAGAAAATTAGAGAAAGCTAAATTTAATTACTTTATCTATCTAGGGTAAGAGGTCATTCCTTAACAAATTTTAGAAATTATAAATGTAGGCTAAATTATTTATCATAAAAATGAATTATTTTCAAGAGAAACATAAATTTTTACAAACCGAGCAACTAGTCTGGCATACAGAACTCGTTAAATCGGGCGTAGACTATCATCAAGCGGCTAAAGTCGCGCAAATTTTAGCTGAGAAAAAGCCAGATGAACTGTTAACTGAGGAAGAAATTAAGCTGACAACAGAAGTGTGTGCAGCTTGGTTAAGACAGCACAATCGTTTAGCCTCCATTTCCAGTGCGCTGGAGTGATTTTCTCTAGTCAAAAAAACTTGATTGATTAAACTGAGCCGATAATTTTGATAACAGTCTGTAAAAATAGCCCAAACATGGAATATATCACTAAATATAGATAAATTATTGAATTTATAATTAGTTATTTAAATCAGACTGCATTAAGCTAAAAATATGTGTCTGATATCACACATTTTTATTTTTAGATGAGTAAAATTTAGCGCCTCTGTAACTTATTTTTTATTAACATCTTCACGGAACTTACCGATCGCCAGGCTAATACCTGAGCCGAATTGCATTTCTTCATATATGTTATTAGATATACATATTATGTAAATAAATTTCTTTGGTTATTTCTGCTTAAAACCCTGAATATTCAGGGCTTTTTCAATTTAAAAATAAAAGTAATAAATGTAAAAAATAAAAGTATTACAGTAGATTAACGGCAGTAGAAATTACATTTTTTACCACCAATAACTCAAAAGCGATCGCCTGTTAGCTAAATTTTTCCACTCAGCAGCATTACCATAATATATAAACTGGATTTGATCGCTCACCTTTCGGTAGATTACCGTAAGTTATAAAAGCAGTATATTTAAGGTGGGGTACTATATAACTTTTCCAAAAAACTCATGCTAAATCAGTAGATTAATTGAGATTGAATTTCATTGTTCTAACTCATTTGTAGTTAAATTTCTCATAGGTTGCCTGAATACCATGACATCCCCTGAACATCAAACTGATTTTGAAGAACATCTTCCAGAATCATCGTTTGAGCCACCCCCACAACAACGGCGGTGGCTTCGGCTATTGTTAGCTGCACTATTATTGCTAGGTGGTGGTACGGCTTTAGTTTGGCGTTTAGTAGCTCCTCAACAGCAAGCATCTGTACCCGCTAATGCTCCCATTGGGGTAAGAGTTAAGTTAGCAGCAGTAGAAGCAGGCACAATTGAGGAAAGTTCTGATTTTATTGCTAACCTAGAATCTCGGCGTTCGGTAAGGCTACAACCGAGAATTGAAGGACAAGTAACGCAAATATTTGTGCGATCGGGAGACAATGTTTCTGAAGGAACGCCAATTATTCAAGTAGATCCCAGACAGCAACAAGCTACTGTTAGCGGGTTAAATGCTGGAGCAGAAGCCGCTAAAGCACAACTGCAAAATGCTTTAGCAACGCTGAAATCTCTACAAGCCGATCGCTTATCCAATGTTGCTGATGTGCAATTGAACCAGCAAGATTACGATCGCTATACGAGTCTCGCCACTCAAGGTGCAGTCTCGCGGCAAACTAAAGATCAGTATGCTAACCGATTAGCGATCGCTAAATCTCAACTCGCTGCTATAGATTCCCGCATTCAAGCACAGCAAGCAACCATATCTCAAGCCGAAAAAGCCTTACAGCAAGCTCAAGCCAATACCAAGCAACAAGTAGTTGAGCTTCAATACTACAAAATTGCCGCACCTTTTGCTGGTACAGTTGGCGACATTCCCGTAAAAGTAGGTGATTTCGTTAATACTTCTACACAACTAGCTACCATCACTCAAAACCAACCTTTAGAAGTTAACATCTCTGTACCTCTAGAACAGGGAACCCGACTGCGTAAAGGCTTACCAGTGGAAGTGATGGATGCTCAAGGGCAACTTTTAGGCACAAGTAGAGTATTCTTTATTTCTCCTAGTGTTGGTAATAATACTCAATCAATCCAAATCAAAACATTATTAAGTAACCCTCAAGGTAAACTCCGTGCAGACCAATTAGTGCGAGCTAGAGTGATTTGGAATCGTAAACCGGGAGTATTAATTCCGACAACCGCCATATCGCGGGTAGCTGGGGAAACATTTGCCTATGTAGCCCAAACAGAAAATTCTCCACAAGGTACACCGCAATTAGTAGCGCGACAAAAACGGGTGAAATTAGGCAATATCCAAGGTAATAATTACCAAGTTCTCGAAGGATTGCAGCCAGAAGAAAAAATCATCGTCTCCGGGTTGTTAAATCTGCGAGATGGCGTGCCAGTAACTCCGGAGTAGAGAGGAGGGGCTAGAGGCATGGGACAAGGAGGACAAGGAGGACAAGGGGGACAAAAAGCAGAGGAAGCAGAGGAAGCAAGGGTGCAGAGGAGGAAAATTATCGAAATACTCTCCCTCTGCTCCTCTGCATCTCTTCCCCCTCTGCTCACCACTTGCCCAATGCCCCATGCCCAATGCCCCATGCCCCATGCCCAATGCCCCATGCCCCATGCCCATACCCATAACTTAAGCAATCATTTACATGTTTGTTGACTTTTTTATCAGGCGACCAGTATTTACCAGCGTCTGCGCCATTATCATCCTGTTGGTGGGAGCCATCAGCATTCCCACGCTGCCCACAGCCCAATACCCAGAAATTAGCCCGACGCAAATTACTGTCACGGCGAATTATGTTGGCGCTAGTGCTGAAGTTGTCGAAAATACCGTCACGACTGTATTAGAACGTCAAATCAACGGTGTTGAGGGCTTGAAGTATATGACCTCAAGCAGTAGCAACAATGGCACTAGTACAATTACAGTCACATTTGACCCAGCACGTAACAAAGATATTGCCGCAGTTGATGTGCAAAATCGGGTTTCTCTGGCTGAACCTCTGTTACCAGAAGCGGTGCAGCAAACTGGCGTCACGGTGAGTAAACAATCAAATAATATTCTGTTGGCGATCGGGTTTTACTCCGATAACAAAGAATACGACAACGTTTTTTTAAGTAATTACACTGACCTTTACATCATAGATGCCCTCAAAAGAATTAAAGGTGTAGGTGAGGCGCAAATTTTTGGCGAACGTCGCTATGCAATGCGGTTGTGGCTCGATCCGAACCGTCTTGCTAGTCGCAACCTCACCGCCCAAGATGTAATTGACGCACTCAACGAACAAAATTTGCAGGTGGGTGCGGGGCAAATTGGGCAACAGCCAACTTTACCTGACCAAATGTATCAAATAGACTTGCAAGCTGTCGGCAGATTAACGGAAGCAAGCGAATTTGCCGATATAACCATCAAGACTGGTACAGATGGTACGCTGGTCAAACTTAAAGATGTAGGTAGGGCGGAACTGGGGGCAGAAAACTATAACTCCTTTCTGCGATTTCGCGGGAATGAAGGTATCGGTGTGGGGATATTTGGGACTCCTGGAAGTAATGCGCTGGAAGTTGCACAGGCGGTGAAAGCCGAAATGGTACGCTTGGCGCAAAGCTTCCCGCCAGGGATGAAATATCAAATCGCCTTTGATACGACATTGTTTGTCGAAGCCTCTTTAGCGGAAGTAGTGAAGACTCTGATAGAAGCGATCGCACTTGTCGTCTTGGTAATTTTCCTCTTCTTGCAAGATTGGCGCACTACCTTAATTCCGGTCATTGTCATACCTCTAACCTTGGTGGGTACATTCGCCTTTATCAAGGTTTTTGGCTTCTCCATCAATACCTTAACGATGTTTGGTCTCACCCTCGCTACGGGGTTGGTGGTAGATGACGCCATTATTGTGGTAGAAAATATCTCGCGCTTAATTGAGGATGAAGGCTTACCGCCGCGTCAGGCTGCGTCCGAATCGATGCGTGAGTTATTCGGCGCTGTAATTGCCACATCGCTGGTATTGATGGCTGTATTTATCCCCGTTGCCTTTTTCCCTGGCTCAACAGGACAAATATATAAACAATTCGCCCTTACCATCGCCTTTTCGATGGTGATTTCCACCTTTTTAGCGCTAACACTCACACCCTCCCTTTCCGCCTTGCTGCTACGTCGCGGACAACGACCGCGCGGGTGGTTGGGGCGGGTTTTTGGCTGGATTAACCGCTTTATTGATTGGACGCGCCGCAGTTATGAGCGATCGCTCCATCGTCTGAATCGGCTAAAAGCGATCGTTGTTCTGTTATTTGTCTTGTCCTTAGGTGTGACAGCTTGGCTGTACACCCGCGTACCCACAGCCTTTATCCCTGATGACGATCAAGGCTATTTCATCACCATTATTCAAGGGCCAGAAGGGGTTTCCCTTAACTACACCAGCAAAGTCATGGCTCAGGTAGAAACAGAAATTCTGAAAATACCAGAAGTTACAGGTACTTTTGCGATCGGTGGTTTTGGTTTTAGTGGGAACTCAGCTAATAGCGGCGCAATTTTCACCACCCTCAAACCTTGGCAAGAACGCCACGAACCAGGACAATCAGCACAAGCCATCATTGGTAAATTAGCCGGAATCGTCTCCGCCATTCCCGAAGCCAGAATTTTTCCTGTAAATCCCCCATCAATTCAAGGTTTAGGTAGTTTTGGCGGTTTTCAATTTCAGCTCCAAGACAGAGCCGGTAACAGTGGTTTAAACAATCTTTTGCAAGTCATGGGTCAATTACTCGAGCGCGGTAATCAAACACCAGGACTACAAGCCGTATTTAGCACATTTAACGCCAATACGCCGCAAATGCTCATTGAAGTAGACCGTAACAAAGCCAAAGCTCTGCAAGTTAACGTAGACGATATCTTTAATACCTTGCAAAGTTATTTAGGCTCGCGCTATGTCAACGACTTTAACTTACTCCAACGGACTTATCGCGTATATGTGCAAGCAGACGCGCAATTTCGCTCGAATCCTGAAGATATTGGTAAGTTATACGTCCGTTCTGAGAATAATCAAATGATTGCTCTCAGTAATTTAGTCAAAGTTAGATCAACCATTGGCGCACAAACCATCAATCACTTTAACTTGTTTCGTTCCATTGAAATTAACGGTGGCGCTGCACCTGGTTACAGTTCGGGACAAGCAACTCAAGCAATGGAGCAATTAGCCAAGCAAGTTCTCCCGGCGACAATGGGCTATGAATGGTCGGGAATCACCGCCGAAGAACAACAATCTGGTGGTTTAGCACCCTTGATTTTTATCTTGGGACTTGTCTTTGTGTTTTTGGTACTGGCTGCTCAGTATGAGAATTACGTTGACCCCTTGATTATTATGCTGTCAGTACCCTTGGCTATTTTGGGTGCATTGTTAGCGCAATCAATGCGGGGTTTACCAAACGATGTATTTTGTCAAGTCGGGTTAGTCATGTTGATTGGTTTGGCGAGTAAAAACGCCATTTTGATTGTAGAGTTTGCTAACCAACTGCGAGAGGAAGGTATACCACTAGCAAAAGCCGCTATCCAAGCATCTCAAGAACGGTTACGACCGATTTTGATGACATCTCTATCTTTTATTTTGGGTATTTGGCCGTTAGTCAATCCCGAAGGAGCCGGTGCAGCTAGTAGAAGGTCTTTAGGTACAGCAGTGGCTGGTGGAACGATCGTTTCAACTTTATTGAGCTTGTTTGTCGTACCCATCTTATATATTGTAATTGGCAAAATTCGCGATCGCTTTCGTCGTCATCCCCAGCAACCACAATTACCAGAACCTACCCATGATGGCAAAGTTCACCACTCAACGCACCACTAAATTTAACCTTGCTAAATTACCGTAGCTAAATTAGCAGTGTTATCGTAGCCAGGGCTTGAGTCCTGGCTATGAAATAAAATATTCCGTCAATCGCGGAATTGACCGATTTGAAAATGAAGAATAGTTAGTACCTAACATTTTCACTAGGAAAATTTACTCAATAGGCAACTAGCGATGAATATTTCACTAGTCCTATAAGATAAAAATAACTAATTACTCATACCCAATGCCCAATGCCCCATGCCCAATCTCATAAATCAAAGATATAATTTGGAAGCTGAAAAATCTTTCAGTTTTATAATGCTCTTAGACCGCTAATATAATGGGTGAGCAAATATGGGCTAGAAAATGTTGTATAAAACGTTTCTAGTTTTATATAAACATGCGCATTCATTTTCTTTTGGCTGCTGTTTTCACTCAGTAAATATCATTTTCCCAACATCCCCAAATTATGGATTTGTCAAACTTTACTACTCTTCAAAACTTAGAAGCTGCTTTCGGTGGCGAATCAATGGCGAACAGAAAGTATCTGTTTTTTGCTGAAGTAGCAAATAAGCTTGGGTTTAAAGACTTAGCAAAACTGTTTAAAGAAACAGCAGAACAAGAAACTGCTCATGCTTTCGCACATTTTGTTTTGCTGCATCCAGAACTTGTAGTTAAAGATCCAGATGCTTTAACAGACGAACAAAAGCGAGCTATTGTTTCTCGTTGCTTATCTTTAGCAATTGAAGGTGAAACTTACGAATACACTACCATGTATCCAGAGTTTGCCGCCGCAGCCGAACGCGATCGCGACAATCCAGCCGCAGAAGAATTTACTAAACAAGCGCAAGAATCTAGCGAACATGCTAATACATTCCGCGAAGCAGCACATCGCTTTGGATTGTTAAAATTCATCGAAAATTATCACGCCGATCGCTACGCTGAAGCTTTAGAAGTTTTAAATGGCGGACAAGCTGCTACTAGAGTAGCTGGAGAAGATCCAAAAACCCGTAAATGGATTTGCAGACAATGCAGCATGATTTACGATCCTGTAACTGGCGATCCTGATTCTGGTATTGCTCCTGGTACAGCATTTGAAGACATTCCTGATGACTGGCATTGTCCTATTTGTGGCGCTAGCAAGAAAACCTTTAAACCACTTGAAGAAAAAGTTGCTGCATAAAATTTAACATAGCATTTATCCATTGAATGCGACACTTTGTAGGGGCACAACAAATAAAGTTGTGCCCTTATTATTTATTACCAATTCTCCCAAACTCAGCAATAGATGCAACCTTAAAAATCCTGGTTAAATCTGGCTTTCTTAATTCTGAATTTGGCGGAAAATTGAGCTAGTGCGTTTGACGGTTTCCCCATGTTCTTGCAAACTTTCTCAGACGAATTTTGAATTGATATCGGACTCAGATTTGAGTGATCAAAAAACTCAGCAAACTTTTATTCCTTCTTACCTGTTCCCTGTTCCCTGTTCCCTTCCTACACAAATGATTTCACCGAATCAAAGCTGATTACTATATAAATCCTCATTATCAGGGCAATTACCATGAATTCTGAAGATGAAATCAGGCAATTAGAAACTCAAAAACCTGTTTATTTAGAAATAAATTTTCAAATAGTTTGCACCATTAGTTTAATTGCAGTACTGGGAGTAAGTAGTGTCACTCCAGCTTTTCCCAGTTTAGCCAAAGCCTTAAATATTCAACCGCAAAATTTAGGTTTATTAGTCACAGCATTTACATTACCTACTCTAGTTTTAGGGCCAGTTATTGGTGTACTTGCTGATAGAATTGGCAGAAAAAAAATTATTGTCCCAGCCTTGATTTTATTTGGTATCGCAGGTACAGCTTGCGGTTTAGTGCGTGACTTTAATTTATTGCTATTTTTGCGATTACTACAAGGAATTGGTGCTGCGCCATTGCTGTCTTTGAGTACCACCTTAATCGGTGATTTATACACAGGGGCAAGACGCATGACGGCAATGGGTTACAATGCTAGTGTGAGCAGTATAGGTACAGCTAGTTATCCCACCATTGGCGGAGCATTAGCAACATTAGGTTGGTTTTATCCGTTTTTGTTGCCAATTGTAGCCATTCCTATTGGATTAATCGTATTTTTGGGACTAAAGAATCCAGAACCAAAAGGCGATCGCAATCTCCAAGAATATTTAACAAATGCTGCTAAAATTCTCAAAAATCGCCGATTATTTGGATTATTTATTGCTAGTGCAGCAAACTTCGTTCTGCTTTACGGAGCCTACGTTACTTACTTCCCCCAATTAATTAACGATACTTTTAAAGCTCCAGCATCTGTAATTGGCATTTTACTTTCTAGTGTTTCTGTCGCTATTATCATCTCATCTTCTCAATTAGGCAGATTAGCGAGAATATATCCCGCAACAAATTTAATTCAAATATCGTTTATTTTATATGCCCTAGCTCTTGCTATTGTTCCCTTCATGCCCAGTATTTGGTTTTTATTAATTCCCACCACAATTTTTGGTATCGGTTTAGGGCTAGGTTTTCCCAGTATCCAAACACTATTAGCAGATTTAGCACCAAAAGAATATCTTGCGACAATACTATCAGTAAATGGTACATTTTTTGGCTTAGGGCAAACCTTAGGGCCTGTTTTAATGGGTATCGCTTTTAGTATTGGTGGGATAAATAGCGTATTTTATACAGGCGTTGGATTTGCAATTTTGATATTTTTTGTCTTTAGATATTTGACCTGTACTAGAGGCTAAAAGATATTGGTCAATAGTCAATAGTCAATAGTCAATAGTCATTTGTCCTTCTTGTCCCCCTTCCCTTGTCCTCCTTGTCCCCCTTGTCCTCCTTGTCCCCCTTCCCTTGTCCCCCTTGTCCTCCTTGTCCCCCTTGTCCCCCTTCCCTTGTCTACCCTAGCCCCTAACGCCCACTCCGCTTATGATGGTGTGAGTTTTTGGGCACTTGATGTGACAGACAATCACCACCAGCAACAAAAGATAATTACTGTATTCGCGATCGCTTTTTCTGTAACAGCTTGTAGTTTAACTGCGGGTATTACCCCACAATTAAAAACTCACCAGCTACCAACTAAAGTTAATTCCGTTCCCGTTTCTCAAGAAAACTTAACTAGTCAAATTAATAGCCAATCCCAAGCACCAAATAAAGTAAAAAACCTAAATTTTACAGTTTCGCCAACCTTTCAGGGAAAAACTGTTTATCATGTCCAACCTCAAAATAACGAGAAAGTTATTGCTTTGAGCATTGATGATGGCCCCTGGCCTAAGACCACAATCCAAATGCTAGATATTCTCAAACAAAATGATGTGAAAGCTACATTTTTTTGGGTAGGACAAGCCGTACAAGCTAATCCCAAAATTGCTAAACGAGTGGTAGCTGAAGGACACGCTATTGGTAATCATACTTGGCATCATTGGTATCGCCGTATGGATTTAGCCACAGCGAAAAGTGAAATTGAACGCACTAACGAATTGATATATAAAACTACAGGAGTAAAAACAAGTTTGTTTCGTCCTCCTGGAGGTGTTTTAAATAATGGATTAGCAGCTTATGCCAAAAGCCAAAATTATGCAGTAATTATGTGGTCGCAAACTTCTGCTGATACCGATCCGCGTGCTAAATCTCAAGTATTCGTCAAGAATGTCTTAAGAGATGCCAAACCAGGATCTATAGTATTGATGCACGATGGTGGAGGCGATCGCACAAGAACTGTGCAAGCCTTACCAGAAATCATTACCAGACTCAAACAGCAAGGCTATAGATTTGTCACAGTTCCCGAACTCTTAAAAATTCAACAGTCAACAGTCAATAGTCAATAGTCAACTGTCAACTGTCAACCGTCAACCGTTAACCGTCAACCGTCAACAGTCAACCATCCCTCATTCACTCATTGCTGAGGCGCAAGCTTGCGCTTCTTGCCAAATTTTCTGCAAGAAGAACTCGGTGCGATCGCTCATGGTGGTGACGAATACGCCTACAGCCTCCTCCGCACCATTGGATAGCCAAGAACCCTGTAAGGTAACTTCTAAATATTCGCTATCACAGGTAGACAGTGCCATAATCTCACTGTCATTGCGTTTTACCTCAGATTTGAGCCTTTCTACTCCTGGTAAATCAACAGGAAGCAAAAAGGAAGCTGTACTGGGTTCAACACAAAGAGATTGACCGACTCGTAAGGCTAAAATCACTCGCTGTGCTACCCATTCTTCCAGCGAGAGACTCAAGCACTCTAAATAAAAGCTCCTTTCGGTGTAAGTTAATTTCAGCATTCCTTCTGCTCTCCTGTTATTCCAGGTTTGCTTGCAAATTGATCCAGAACTGTTTGTAGACAAAAATCGTTGGCGGGAAAATCGGCTGGAGTTGGCTACGCAGTCGCATACCAGCCTCTGTGATCCGGCGATTTCTGTTGCGGTAGTTATTCCCTATATAAGAAGCACCAGGCGATCGCAAACTTACATGCTCTAGTGTTAGATTTTGGTTACTATCGCCATATTGGCAACTGTTATTGTCTGGCCGCAACATTTCTCGCCTATTGGCAGAAACTTTACCCTTACGTCCACCAGCTGCAATTTTTAAACCAATGTGTTTTAGCGCGTCTAATATCAATCCGCCTGCTACCGCCAAATTGAATTGTTTTGATGGCTTGATATTGACCGGAAACAGTGGTAAGTAATTTTCACGAATTACCACTACATATTGCTCTAACACTTGCATTGCGATCGTCACAGCTTGACTCCTTATGAAAAAACCCCCGCTTCTTGTTTCTCTGAAGCGGGGGTAGGAAATTGACCTTAAAGTTTTCTGGTCTATATCGGTACAGTATGACTCTTGCGCCTGTACCTCCCGCTTGTTATGTCTAGTTGTGGTTTTGCACTCAGCCCATCAATGCTGATATCTCTCAAATCATAATTACCGTCTGTGAATTGCTCATACTTGTAGCCACCATTACCCATAAAAAAATACTCCACTCCCAACAGTGCTGATTCCCGACTGGATCGGCAATTGGTAGCACCTAAAGAAGTAGAGATGGGGAAAATGGATTTCACAGAAAATTTCACCTATTGAACATTCCTTTAAACATACTACACTTGTATTACTATCCTGTCCATACCTTTAAGGAGAAAAAGTCATGCATACAATCGCTCGCACCCCAACCACCGATATGGAAGTTACCAGCATCCGTCTAGAACGCGAACTCAAAGAGAAACTTAAAGATATTGCTGGAAATCAGGGATATCAAGCCTTAATTCGAGATATTCTCTGGAATTATGTGCAGCAAAAATCCGGTGAGTGGAAACCGCGATTTTCCCGTACTGATATCCGAGCGAGCATAGCAGCCACGGCGCAACAAGAAGAACGTTGTGTACTCACAGGTCAAGTTATTCAACCACAACAGCCGATGCTTTTAGGACTAACAAGAAATGGCGATATGGTTCCTCTAAGCATCGACAGTTTGGCTGGCTAGTTTTTCTACATCTGAATGCAGCCTAGTTATTACTGATTCGGAAAACTAAGCTGCATTCAGCATTGAATTTTATCTAAACTATAAATAAATCTTATATCAAACTTGTGAGACATCTATAAGTAATGAGGAAATTTATCGAGGGCGATCGCGATCGTTCAGCGATGTGAAAAAAATCATTATTTTACCCCCAGGGGGTTTGACATCACTTGACATCTCGAAATCATCAGCATATTAAGTAAATGATTATTCAGCATAGGAGTACAGCAACAATACCCATCTATACTTGGCTTTTAAAATCCAGTAGGTATCTACATTGTTTGTCAAGCTCTGCCTAAATCGGATTTTAACGTCAAACAGACCCATAGAAGGGTAGTTTACTGAGAACAGGAATTGTGAAAAAAATATAATGATTCCCCAGCTATTTCTCCGTGTTAACACGGGGGACAATGCCTGACTTGTGGCTTCAATTCCAGAGAAATTACGGTTTATGTATAGTTACAGACAGGATATTCTATGTCCAAGTTAGTAAATTAACCGAACCTGAGCGAGTTAAACACAATCTGGCAAAGGTGTTCTAGTATATCCTTAGATATCTGATTACTTGTGTAAAAAATCGTTTAATATACCAGATACTTAGTCATCTGCCATAGAAAGGGGCTATAACAGGTGAGAGAAGTCTTCATTAAAGATTTGCAATTCATCAGGGTGCACCAAACATAAAAAAGGTGAATAACTAAGTAAGCCAACGAGGTTGGGTGCAAAAAAATGGGGTCGTTATCCAAGAGCGTACCAGGAATGAAAAAGCGTTTATCATCGCCACCACAGTGCCCAGATGACGTAGATCGACTACAATCATACCCAGTCAAGCTGATGCAGCATCCGGAAGAAACAGCCCACCAGTTGTTACAACAGATTAATCAACTCATCGCTACCAAACCAGCGACGATATTAATGCTGCAAGAACTGGCAAAACTCCTGGGAGCTACCTTTGGGGTAGATTGCTGCTTAGTGACAGTGATGAGCGAGCCATCTACTGAATCTACTAGTGCTTATTGGTGTCATGAAGAATATCTAGGGTTACCGCAGTCAGAGGAAATCTTTTCGACAGAACAGTTGCTCATGGAACTGAATGTAGTTCAATGTGCGCCTGAACCTTTAAATATCGAGGATATTTCCACTATCCAAAAAAGCTTGGAAAATGGTTGTCAATCTTTACCATTGCCAATTAAAGCAGTTTTGGCAATTCCCACCAGATTTCGCGGTAAAAATAATGGGGTAATTAGCTTAATTAAATTTCATCCCCATAATTGGACTCAATCAGAACAAGAACTGCTCAAAACTATCGAGTCATCTTGCGCGATCGCAGTGGCGCAAGTCGCACAATCGCTGTTAATCGCCGATCAACAGCAGTATTTGCAAAAAAACGATCAATATCAAAACCTGATCAAGCAATTAACTGTACTTAGCCGCAGCAATTTAGAGTTAAATCAAATGCTGCAATTAGCGATCGCTTCAGCAGCAGAATCGCTACAGGCAGATCGGGCCCTGTTTATTATGTTGAAGTATACAGATCCCCTGTTCCGCAATCGCACGAAAAAACAAATTCCTAACGCTAAAGCCACCATAGTCAGACAGTGGACTAAGGATATTCAAAATCTTTCTAGCAGTACATCAGATATTTTAAATGACCAATCATTTGTGATTGCTGAGTGTGGCTTATGCCAACACATCTTCGCTGACTCCGTAAAACCAATAGTCATAAATGACTATGGACAACAAAAAGATATTGTAGCAGCCGCGCCACAGTTTGCATTTGAGCAATATCCAGCGATGCTGTTAATGCCATTAGAAAGCCAAGGTAGAATCTTAGGATTTTTGGTATTACAGCAAGCAGCCGCTCGTACTTGGCAAGCAGCAGAATTAAATCTAGTAGAAATGGTTTGTGCCCAAGTCAGCAATGCGATTATTCAGTCACAGACATTGCGACAAGTCCAAAATTTAGTTGATGAGCGCACAGCCAAACTCCAAAGCAGCCTGGAACTACAAGCAAAATTACACGAACGCACAAGGCAATATGTAGAGCAATTGCGAGAACTCAACGAACTCAAAGATGAATTTTTGAGCAATATGAGCGATCGCTTGCGCTATCCATTGACAAACATGATGATGTCAATTAAAAATTTGCGCTTGCCAGGAATCACCGCAGATCGACAAAATCGCTATCTCGATATTTTAGAGCAGGAATGTAGCAAAGAAATCAACTTAATTAATGACTTGCTCACACTCCAAAAACTAGAGTCAAAACAAGCAACTCCACTATTTAAAAATATCGATTTAAATACGAGAGTTCAAGATTTAGCAGCTTCCTTCGAGACAAAACTAGCAGAGAAATCACTCAACATTACTCTCGATTTACCAAAAGATTCCTTAAAACTGCAAACGGAAATCGAAAGTTTTGACCGCATTCTCCAAGAGTTGTTGACTAATGCTTGTAAATACTCAGAGCATGACACCATTGTTGAGTTACAAGCCAATCACCAAGTTAACCAACTGGTAGATCAAGTTATTATTAAAGTGACTAATACAGGACGGGGAATTTCGTCTGAAGAAGCGACTTATATATTTGACAAATTCCGTCGTGGTAAAGGACGCTGGACTCCTGGGACTGGTTTAGGTTTAGCTTTAGCCAAATCCCTTGTGCAGCATTTAAATGGGACAATTGCCGTTGAGAGTACACAAATTGCAGATTCCGATCTGAGCAAAATTTGTTTTACCTTGACCCTACCCCAGTTCGCTGACGAAAGTAAACTATATTCCGAAAGTGATTGAACAACCTAACACTCAAGCGGACATGAATTACACCGCTAGTGATGAAACCAGCCTAGAACCCAATTTGACCCTTGATACAGGTGTTGCGCCATCTGTAGATATCCAAATTGAAAAAATTGCCGATAGACAACGACAAATCACCGCGAAAATCCACATACCCCATCCAGTAGAGCAAATCTGGAAAGTATTGACCGATTACGAAGCTTTAGCCGATTTCATTCCTAATTTGGCTAAAAGTTGTCTGTTAAATCATCCTGATGGTGGTATTCGTCTCGAACAAGTAGGTTCCCAACGCTTACTCAACTTTAACTTTTGTGCCCGTGTAGTGCTTGATTTGCAAGAATCATTCCTGCAAGAAATCAAATTCTGCATGGTAGAAGGAGATTTTAAAGGCTTTTCTGGTAGTTGGTGCTTAGAGCCTTATACCAACGGTGAGATTACAGGTACAAATCTCTGCTACACAATTCAAGTTTGGCCTAAGCTCACTATGCCTATCGCAATTATCGAAAATCGCCTCAGCAAAGATTTGCAGTTAAATCTTGTAGCTATTTACCAACGTGTCCAGCAAATAGCTAGTCAGTAGCCGATCGGGACTTACAAAAAATAAATTACCCATATGTCGTAGTGTGAGCAGCGTTCGACTGAGCGCTCACGCCGAAGTCTTGCTCACTGGTGTTCAAAAGCGAGCAAGATGCTCGCACTACAAATTTATTGGGTATTTAAAAAATTGGATGTCCCCTCAATCAAGGTGAATGCTAAAAACCTATCCTAAGTACACATCAAAAACTTAGGATAGGTTTCAAATTTTAGATATTAGACCAAAAGTAAAACTACTCATTGAAGTTCACTTTTATTTTTAATACCCCCAGGGGAATTCGAATCCCCGTTACCTCCGTGAAAGGGAGGTGTCCTAGGCCTCTAGACGATGGGGGCGCGTCGGACTCAAGCCTTTTATAAATTAACCAATTTTCCAGAAGTTGTCAACAGTCTCTACAAAAAAAATTTTTAGTTGGTCAATGGTCAATGGTCAATGGTCAATGGTCATTAGTCATTGGTCATTGGTCATTGGTCATTAGTCCCCCTTGTCCTCCTTGTCCTCCTTGTCCCCCTTGTCCTCCCTGCCCCATGCCCCATGCCTCATGCCCCAGGCCCCAGCGTCCTTTTTGCCAACCAAATGAAAATATAGTATTATAAGAAACTAAGTATGGAAAAAAATTTGATTTTAATCACGAAAAAGGGTGTGATGTTGTACCCTTTAGAGGTAATATTTACTCTTCTTTACAAAAGATTTTGATATTTATCGCTCAAAATCTACAACATGGAAGCATCTTTTGAAATCACCTTACAGATGGTGACTGCTGTTTTTGCAGGTATTAGCGCCCAAGTCCTGGCTGCCTATCTCCGGGTACCCAGCATTGTATTATTGCTGTTGTTGGGCATTTTGCTGGGATCTGATGGTGTAGGTCTATTGCACCCGCATTTGCTGGGTACGGGTTTGGAAGTGATTGTCGCTCTCGCAACGGCAATAATTTTGTTTGAGGGTGGACTAAACCTAGATTTGCGTGAGTTGGGTAGGGTTTCTGTCAGCCTACAATTGCTCGTTACTCTAGGAACGCTGGTGACGCTGCTAGGTGGAAGTATGGCGGCTCACTGGTTGGGAGAGTTTCCCTGGAATATTGCGTTTCTCTACGCCTCGATAATTGTGGTTACAGGCCCCACAGTCATTAATCCCCTGCTGAAACAAATTAACGTCGATCGCCAAGTAGCCACCCTATTAGAAGGCGAAGGGGTATTAATTGACCCAGTTGGTGCAATTTTGGCTTTCGTGGTCTTGGATACGATTTTAAACGGCGATGCAGACCCGTTAAATGCCATCATCGGTTTGCTGATGCGTCTGGCTGTAGGTGGAACTATTGGCGCAGCTGGTGGTTATTTAATGAGTTTGATTTTCAAACGAGCTAATTTTCTGTCGTTTGAACTGAAAAATTTGGTGGTACTGGCTATACTTTGGGGTCTGTTTACCTTAGCGCAGACTATTCGCAGTGAATCGGGCGTAATGACAACGGTTGTGGCTGGGGCTGTATTTGCTAACTCTTCGGTACCAGAAGAACGACTTTTACGCCATTTTAAAGGTCAATTAACGATTCTTAGCGTTTCTGTACTGTTTATCTTACTTGCAGCCGATTTATCTATCGCCAGCGTGTTTGCTTTGGGTTGGGGTAGTTTACTCACAGTTCTGGTGCTGATGTTTGTCGTTAGACCGATTAACATCCTGTTATGTACCTGGAATAGTGACTTAAATTGGCGACAGAAATTATTTTTAAGCTGGGTTGCACCTAGAGGAATTGTGGCGGCTTCTGTGGCGTCTTTGTTTGCCATTTCTTTGACGCAACGCGGTATTAATGGCGGCGATGCGATTAAAGCCCTGGTTTTCTTGACAATTATCATGACGGTTGTTTGCCAAGGGCTTACAGCTGGACAAATTGCCAAGTGGCTGCAAATTACTTCAAAAGAGGCGACTGGGGCGGTAATTGTCGGTTGCAATCCGTTGAGTCTGTTGATTGCCCGATTCTTTCAAGAACGGGGCGAAAATGTGGTGATGATTGATACAGATCCAGATTGCTTTGCTCAAGCTGAAGCCCAGAATTTGCGCGTAATTGCTAGTAGTGCCTTAGATACCGATGTGTTAGAAGAGGCTGGATTAGCATCGATGGGCACTTTTTTGGCGATGACTAGTAATGGTGAGGTAAATTTTGTTTTGGCACAACGAGCGGCTGAGGAATTTAATCCGCCGCGCGTGTTAGCGGTTTATCCGCGCGATCCACAAGCTAATAATTCGGCAACGAGTAAAGTTAATCAAGCTTTTGTCTCAGACTTGGCGATTAAAACTTGGAATGAGTATTTGAATGATGGGCGGGTGAAGCTGGGAACGACAACGCTGAGTGAGTTGGAATTTACAAGTCAGCAGGATCACATCCAAGAAAAGATTCGGACTGGGATTTTAGTACCTTTGTTGTTGGAAAGGGAACAACGTTTACAGGTAATGCCTGTTAATCAAGAATGGGAAGTAGGCGATCGCATTATCTACCTGTTACATGACCCCAGACCAAATCTTCTTAAACGTTTATCTGGTGGAAGTAAGTCTACTCGTCTACCACTGGAAACTTTACCTGAGGTAGAAGAGGTTCCTTTAGCAAAGCTGGCTCAACTTTCTACTAGTGAAGCTGCTGGAAGTTGATTAAAGTTGCTGTAGATTTCTTTCTCTTGCCACAGTAAAGCAGCTAAATGCACGATCGCCAGCAATAAAGCAATGGGGGAAATAATATAGCTGTTTAAAGCGTAAAGGTGCTGGACTGTGATGGTATTAATTGCGTCGCCACCTACCAGGATATTCCGTAATTGTCCGCCGATAACAGGAATGGCTTCGATGCTTCCTAACTCAATCATGAACCGCCAGTATCCTTCTTGAGTCCAGTCTAGAAGCATAGCTGTCCAATCGAGAGCGATCGCACTGAGGGTAAAGAAAATTCCGCTAATCCAAGCAGTTAACCAACTCTTGCGGAATTGTCTACCTAAAAACATGACTACAAGTTGAATTAAGGCGATCGCAATTACACTATTACCAGCAAATTCATGTGCTTTATGAAATAACCATCCATAAGCTACGGTAGTATCGATTGTTTTCAATGACCGATAAGCACCACCTGCTGTTGGTTCGTAATAAAAAGACAGTAAAACTTCCGTAGTGAGGTCAATCAAGCACAAGGTCAAAATTACGACTGATAATATGGTCGCTAGTCGCCGCAAAATCCTATCGAACTGGGTACTTTGCATGGCTGACACCTCTTTACATGATGTAAATATGTATTAATATTACGATTTTAACTAAGAAATATTAAAAAATCTAATTAAATTAGAATCTATGGTAATTATGCTTGTGATAGAGAAAGTCCTATCTTGGCAAAAATCATGAGCCAAAAATCATGAATTATTAATTAGGGAACTCCAGAAAATAAATTATCCCAAATTGTAGGGGTGGGGTAACCCCTATAGGTGTCAACTTAACGCGAAACCCTCTTGGTGAAAAGGTTTCGCCCTCACCCCCAGCCCCTCTCCCCTGGGGAGAGGGGAGCTAGAGATCCAATTCCCCTTCTCCTTGGGGAGAAGGGGTTAGGGGATGAGGGCGAGAGGGTTTTGCACAACGCCTGCCCTATATAGCTTTCACCTTAAGTTGACACCAATGGGTAACCCCGCCCCTACGAGTTGCGGGCTTGGTAAGTTAATGATTGGGATATTTTTTTATTTGGAAGTCCCTTAAGCCAAATATTGTGACCAAATTTTTAAGGGTGCCGGCGAACCGTACCAAATACCAGAACTTCTAGGCGAATGGTTAACGCCTTCAATCACAAGATTTTCTGCACCATCAAGATGAGCAGCTACGATAGGTGTGATGCCATCTCCCCAAGTGTTACCTTGACCGCAGGTTAATTGGTAACTACTGTAAGCTAACCAACTACCGCGTCGCCTTTGACCAAAAATGGTTTTACCAGCGACACATACGTAACGAATATTTTGATAAAACGCTCCGGGGTAGTTTTGGGTGACAAAGTCTAAATTCCACCGCGTCCAGCGTTCTTGGCTAATATGGGGTGTACCCAAGGTAATTAAAGTGGCGACTAAAGGGTGAGCTTGCCAAAGAGAAGATGCAAGTGGATTGCGTCCGTAAGGTTGATCGCCTAAATAAATCCGCGATATCCAACCACCTGCGGAATGACCAATTAAGTTGATTTGCGAACAGTTGTATTGCTGTAATATCTGTTTAACGGTGAAATCGAGTTGCTGGACAATAGGCGTTACAGGCCTACCGCCAATTAAGGCAAACCAGTCCCGACGACGCAAGGGAACTGTGACTGCGGGAAAACCCAACTGTTGTAAAGATTGTTCTAGTTGGCGATAAGCGATCGCGCTTTCTAGATATCCAGGTAAAATAACTGTGGGTAGAGGCATTTGCTTGATTTAAAGGTTTGACGAGAATCTAGAGAATTTATGAGAATTTGACGCGATCGCTTTTTAGTTGCTCAGTCAGCAATGCCCACTTTGAATTACAATATTACTTTATTACAAAAATAAAACTTAAAAAAATGGCAATTTAGCCGTTTTGTGCTCAACAGACAAAGCTATGATTTTTAGAGGAAAGCATCCGTAACCGAATAGAGTACAACCGGATAAATAATTTAGAGCCTGAAAAATAATTTATTGATAGTCAACTGCAATTGAGCTGAGTGAACGGTAACTGCTATGTCTTACGTCTCCCTACTGAGAAATCTACCAGAAGTATTATCCCAACCAACTGGGATAGCCGCGATCGCATCTGTGGGAATTCACGGTGCTATTGCATTAATTGTGCCCTTAGTACCTGTAGATTCCAATAAAACCAAAGAAGTCGCATCATCCAAACCCATTGGCATGATGGAATTAAGCCAAGCCGATCAAAAACGGCTACCAGAAATTCCGGGAACATCGACAACTCTTCCTCCATCTCCAGTTCAGCTACAACAATCGCAAATTCCCCAGCTGAATTTTGGCGGACAAACTAATTTATCTGTATTACCACCAGCACCACCTGCGCCGAATCCGAGTCAGATGATGTTGGAACCTATCCCCTCATCACCTACTAATTACCGTATTTCTGCCCTGCCAAAACAGCAGTCTATACGCACATACTCGAAAAAAGATTTGGGATTGGATACCTCAGATCTGAATACTAGAAACAAATTCTCTTCTTCAATTGCGCGTTATAGCAGCAAGGATATAGCCCTGGGACAATCCCAGCCTTTAGTAAGAAGTGGCTTACCAGTATTCCCCGCAGGAAAATTACCTGCTGGTTTACCAACTTCTCCTGCACCATTACCAATTAATTCCATGCCTGGTACACCAGGAGATACAATTAATACTGCACAAAATACACCAACAGGCGATAATACAGCTTCAGGTTCTCAAAACGGACAGCTATTAGCTGGAATTAACACCAATACACCAGCTGGAAATAATTTAGCTACAGCGACAACAGGTGTAGGATCTAATACATCTACATCAGGAACAGAAAAGGCGATCGCCCAGATAAAATCTTACGAAGACCTGAGAAAAACAGTTCAACAACAGTACCCCACTGCTGTAGAAAAAAGTGTGATTCGTGACAGCATTACTACAGATAAACCTGATGTACAAGGTTTGGTGTTAGGGCGATTAGTAGTAGGGCCGGAAGGTGTCTTAGATATTAAATTTGAAGACTCTTCCAATCGTGCATTGCAAGTCAAAGCACAAGAGTATTTTAAGGCGAATCCACCGCAGCGCGATCGCCAAATCGCTCATTACCCATTTAGTTTAGAGTTCAAAAATAGTAATAATACCGCTAGTGGAAATACTCAACAGCCTGCATCGGCGGATACTATTAAACCCTTATCAACTCCCGCAGTCAATAACAATCAGCCTGTACCTGCGACAGGAATCAGCCCCAAACCAGTATTAAATCTGCCAGTCAATAACAATCAGCCTGCACCGGCAACGGGAAGTAGCCCCAAACCAGTATTAAATCTGCCAGTCAATAACAATCAACCTGCACCAGCAACGGGAACAAGCCCCAAACCAGTGTTAAATCTGCCAGTCAATAATAATCAGCCTGCACCAGCACCAGAAACAACTGGCAAACCTCAATCCAATTCATTAATCAATAGAATTAAGCCTGTAGCTGCACCAACAGTAACAGCTTCGCCATTCCCCAATTTAGTAAATACAATTAAGCCTGTAGCTACACCAGCCGCTACAGTTAAACCATCACCTGCACCTGAGAACAACACCAGCCAGTCAACTCCCACTGTGGAACCTGGTAAGAAACTCATCCAGCAGTTGCGCCAACTCAGAGAAGAACGAGAAACTTCTAGTAAATAGGCGCTAGGGGCTGTTTTCAAACTCCTTGTATCCTCAAAAAAAATGCGATCGCTGACGATCGCCTCGATTTTGTTGTAGTTATAGTTTGAAAACACGCCCTAGTCGGACAAGGAGCAAGTGGCGTGGATAAGGAGGACAAGGGAAGGAAGCAACTAACACATGACCAATAACTATTGACTATTGACTTTTGACTTTTGACCATTGACCATTGACTTTTGACGAAGTTGACAACATAGCCGTTAATATAGTAAACAGTCTGGTTGCTAATGTGATTGAGTGAATTATCCCGCATCATCCCCAGAACTTGACCTTGGGTCAATTTTTCCGTTTAATCTGGATCAATTTCAATTAGACGCGATCGCCTCTCTCAATGACGGTCGGTCTGTAGTTGTTTGTGCGCCCACAGGTTCGGGCAAAACTTTAGTCGGTGAATACGC
The DNA here is from genome assembly GCF_963889195.1 of Calothrix sp. FACHB-168. Classification (NCBI taxonomy): domain Bacteria; kingdom Bacillati; phylum Cyanobacteriota; class Cyanophyceae; order Nostocales; family Calotrichaceae; genus Calothrix; species Calothrix sp. FACHB-168. Next base: position 47,983 of record NZ_CAWPNJ010000074.1, on the reverse strand, counting down.
GATTTATCGTGCTTTGGCACGAGGGAAGCGGGTATTTTACACTACGCCTTTAAAAGCGCTGTCAAATCAAAAATTACGCGACTTTCGCGAGAAATTTGGTTTTGAACAGGTAGGACTCTTAACCGGAGATGCTTCCATTAACAGGGATGCGCCAATTCTGGTAATGACCACAGAAATTTTTCGCAATATGCTCTATGGCACACCCATAGGGCAAGTTGGCATTTCTCTGGTAGATGTGGAAGCGGTGGTACTAGATGAGTGCCACTACATGAATGATCGCCAACGGGGTACTGTTTGGGAAGAATCGATTATCTATTGTCCCAGGGAAGTGCAATTAGTCGCCCTTTCCGCTACCGTTGCTAACAGCGATCAACTCACCGATTGGCTAAATCGCGTCCACGGCCCCACTGATCTGATTTACTCCGATTTTCGTCCCGTACCCCTAGAATTTCATTTTTGTAACCCTAAAGGACTGTTTCCCCTCCTCAACGAGAGTAAAACTAAAATCAGTCCTCGTTTAGCTAATCGGGGAAAAAGGAAACAAGGAGACAGAGGCAAAGGCGGTAGGCCAGAGGCTCCCAGTCTGATTTATACTTTGAACCACCTACAGCAAAGGGATATGTTACCCGCCATTTACTTTATTTTCAGCCGCAGGGGTTGTGATAAAGCTGTAGCTGAAGTGGGGGATATCTGGTTGGTGAATAATGATGAATCTCAGATATTGCGCCGCCAAATCGATGAATTTTTAAGCCGCAACCCCGAAGCCGGACGTTCGGGACAAATTGCGCCCCTGTATCGGGGAATAGCAGCTCACCACGCCGGCATATTACCAGCTTGGAAAGTCTTAGTAGAAGAATTATTTCAGCAGGGGCTAATTAAAGTAGTATTTGCTACCGAGACTCTAGCGGCGGGAATTAATATGCCCGCCCGCACCACTGTGATCTCTACTCTTTCCAAACGTACCGACACCGGACACCGCCTACTAAACGCTTCCGAATTCCTGCAAATGGCGGGACGGGCTGGGCGGCGAGGTATGGATTTACAAGGTCATGTGGTCACAGTCCAAACTCCTTTTGAAGGGGCGAAAGAAGCGGCATATTTAGCCACATCGAAACCAGACCCCTTGGTAAGTCAGTTTACTCCTAGTTACGGGATGGTACTTAACCTCCTGCAAACTCATACCTTAGAGGAAACCAGAGAGCTAATAGAACGCAGTTTTGGCCAGTATATGGCAACGCTGCATTTAAAACCGAATTATGAAGAAATTGACGAACTACAAGCCGAATTAGACCAACTTCAGGAGCAAATCGCCGCCGTTGATGAAAATGAACTAGCGGTGTATGAAAAATTACGCCAACGCCTGAAAGTAGAAAAGCAAATTTTGAAAACTCTGCAACAACAAGCCCAGGAAGACCGCCAAGAGCAATTAGGAATGATGCTAGGGTTTGCGGTTTCCGGGACATTGCTGAGTTTAAAAGGTAAAAATATCACAGTTTCTTCGCCAATTGCCGCCGTATTGGTAGGTAAAAGTTCGGGTTCTGAGCAATCTACCTGCTTGGTATGCTTAGGCAAGGATAATCGCTGGTATGTAGCTGCGACAGAGGATATTGTTGATTTATATGCAGAATTGCCCAGAATTGAGATTCCCGGCGAGATTTTGCCACCACCAGAGCTAATTTTCAAACCAGGACAAATTCAGGTAGGCGATCGCCAAACAGCAATTATTGCCCAACAAATACCCGAACCAGGCGAGTCTTTATATTTACCGCCAGAGGTAGCAGAACAATTGAGTCGGGTAACGGCTGTTCAAGAACAATTAGAAGCCCATCCGATTTATAAATCGGGCAATGTCGGCGCTCTTTTCAAACGAAAGGCGCGTTATGTAGAGCTAGAAGCCGAATTACAATTGTTACAAGAACATGTAGAGCAACAATCCCAACATCACTGGGAAGAATTTCTCAATTTAATTGAAATTTTGCAGCACTTTGGCTGTTTAGATAACTTAGTCCCCACAGCTTTAGGGCAAGTTGCTGCGGCTATTCGCGGAGAAAATGAATTATGGCTGGGTTTGGTACTGGCTAGCGGTGAATTTAACCAATTAGATCCCCACCATTTAGCTGCTGCTGTAGCGGCTTTGGTAACAGAAACTCCTCGCCCAGATAGTAAAGTCCGTTTTGATTTGAGCAATCAAGTAGTTGATGCTTTGGCAAAACTGCGGGGAATTCGTCGTCAGATGTTCCAAATGCAACGGCGGTATAATGTAGCACTGCCTATTTGGTTAGAATTTGAGTTAATTGCTTTAGTAGAACAATGGGCGTTAGGTATTGAGTGGACGGAACTATGTGAAAATACCACCTTAGATGAGGGTGATGTGGTTAGAATATTACGCCGGACTTTGGATTTATTATCCCAAATTCCTCACGTGCCTAATTTACCAGAGTCACTGCTACGTAATGCTTACCGTGCCATCCAGTTAATCGATCGCTTCCCTGTAAATGAAGTAGTAGAATGAAAAACTCCACCCACAAGGGGATGGAGTTTTTGGGCATGGGGCATGGGGCATAGGGAAGAAATTACCGTATCCCGCCACAAGCCCAAAGCGGCGGCGCAGCTGTCCCTCTCTACCGACGGATAGGAGTTTCCCGACGCTTTCAATAAATGGGCTATATATTTGTCTTTCTCTGTTGTTGGGGAATGACAATCGCAAATTCTGTATGTCCGGGAGTGGAGTAACATTCAATTTGTCCTTGGTGTCTATCCACAATAATTTGATAGCTAATAGACAAGCCTAAACCTGTACCTTTACCAATCTCTTTGGTGGTAAAGAAAGGGTCAAATAAACGATTAGCAACTATTTCGCTCATTCCCGGGCCATTGTCGATAATCCGAATCACAATTGAAGATTGAGAATTGGAGATATCAGCTTGTTCTCCAGTCTCAATACTTGTATCTCCTTGTCTAAATTCTGTGTAGATAGTAATCTGGTTAGGATTGACTAAGATTTCCTCAGGCGATCGCTTTTGACTGTACTCTTCCAAAACATCTATAGCATTTACAATAATATTCATAAATACTTGGTTGAGTTGTCCTGCATAGCATTCTACTAAAGGTAACTGACCGTATTCTTTGATGACTTCAATTGCTGGGGAACCTGTTTTCGGTTTCAGGCGATGTTGCAAAATCATCAAAGTACTATCTAAGCCATCATGAATATTTACCTGTTTGACTTCCGCTTCATCTAAACGCGAAAAAGTCCGCAGAGACAAAACAATTTCTCGAATGCGATTAGCGCCTACTTTCATAGAAGCTAACAGCTTCGGTAAATCATCAAAAATAAAATCTATATCTACTGCTTCAATTTCTGCTTGCAATGTCGAGTTGGGATGAGGGTAATGTTGCTGATAACATTGCAGTAAATAAAGTAAATCTTCTACATATTCGGTAGCGGGGTTGATATTACCATAAATGAAATTAACCGGATTATTAATTTCATGCGCAACACCAGCTACAAGCTGACCCAAACTAGACATTTTTTCGCTTTGAATTAGCTGTCTTTGGGTTTGCTGCAATTTTTTTAAAGTTTGTTCTAGTTTTTCCTTTTCTTGAAGTAAAGCAATAGTGCGTTGCTGTACTCGTGTTTCTAAATACTGATTTGCTTGCGCTAATCGACTTAAAGCTTCTTGTAGAGATATTTCTGTTTGTTTGCGCTCGCTAATATCAATAATGAATCCCAGTAATTGAATTACTTTACCTTGAAAACGGACAACATTAACAACATCTTTGACCCAAATCCAGTTACCATTAGCAGTTAATAAGCGATACTCAATTATGTAATCATCTTCGGTTTTTGATTTGATTTGATGGTACTCAAGCACTAAAGACCTATCTTCTGGATGAATGTGGAAATACCAGAATTCTGGTTGATACCAATCTTCTAATTTATAACCAAATAAATCTATTGCTTGTGTCCCGATATAGGTAAACTGGTGATTATTTGGCTCGGCTTCCCAAGGTACTAATTTTACACCTTCTACCAGTCGCTTTAATCGTTGCTGGGTTTGCTCTAAATCTTTTTCTGTATGCTTGTGTAAGGTAATATCATTGGCAATTACAGCATATTGGCTAGTAATACCTTCTGAATTATGAATAGGTAGACCATCTACTAATAAGCAATACTCTTTTTGCTGCTTTGATAAATAGGAAATTTCAAATTTAAAGTTTTCTCCTTTTAATAATTGTTCGCGAATATAAGCTGGTTGAATATTAAGTTGGGAATTATTAGTCAGGACGGTAAAAAGTTTTTTTCCGATTAATAAATCAGTGCTAATAGCTGCAAAGTTAGCAAATGCTTCATTTACCCATTGAATGCGTCCAGATCTATCAGTTAATGCCATTAATAAATCAGCGCGATTTGCTAAAGCATTAAACATGGTGAAAGGTAAATCAACCGAGTTAACTACCATGCTCATAACTCCTGTAGCCAGAATTAAAGAGCATCGCATCTCTCCGCTACATAAGCTAAAACTGCCATTTGACTAGGACAGGAATTACCATTACAAAGAATTAAGAGCGTAGGTAGTCCCATATTATTTATTTAGTAATAAATATTACTAAAAATCTTAGCTTTACAAACTACAGTTGCCGTCAGGGAAAATACACAAACCTCTAATTTTAATCGATGGTAGCTGAAATTGAATCTAGTGGTCTGTCCCATTAATTTATCTGATTTCCTAGATCCCCAACTTTTTCAAAAAGTCGGGGATCTGATCGCGAGTAGATTTGATATTTGCGAGGGAACATCCCAGCAAAAACCGCCCTCACCCTATAAGGGTGGGGCTAGAAATACGAAGCCTGCCTTCGCAGGCTAAAAGTTTGATAGCCTGCGTTCGTCGAAGACGTTCCCGAAGGGTAGGCAGGTTTTGTTGGTATAGCAATACCCTTCTAGGGTATTGCGTCAAAATTGGGATGCTCCCATTAGCGATCGCATTAAAATTTAAGTTAACTGTCCATCAGTTGGTTCGGCTTCTATAGTTACCTTTTGCCCAATTTTTGGTTCAGTTCCTGCCAGTAGGCGTTCAATATTACTGCGGTGACGCAAAATTACATACAACCCGCCAAAAAAGGCATAGAGAATGCAAGGTAAAGGCTGATGGAAAACTATCATGAAAATTGTCACCGCGATCGCAGCTGTAATTGAACTTAGGGAGACAATCCGCGATATCGCTACCACAACAGCAAATACACCTGCTGATGCTAAACCTACCTGCCAACTTATCGCCAGTACAGTTCCTAAGCCAGTAGCGACAGATTTACCACCACTAAAACCTAAAAAAATTGATTTGCTGTGTCCGAGAACTGCTGCTAACCCCGCTAAAGTTGCTAAACACGGTTGCCACAAATTAACATCTACCGTAAGGGGGAGAAAATTGTAAAGTGGAGCCAATTTAAATAACTGGTAAGCTAGAGCGATCGCAGTTACGCCCTTCAAGCAATCAATTAATAACACAACAGCCCCAGGCCCTTTACCCAAAGTCCTTAAGACATTAGTTGCCCCAGTTGAACCAGAACCAACTTCGCGAATATCAATACCCTTTAACTGCTTCACCGCAATGTAGCCAGTAGGGAAAGAACCCAATAGATAGGCTACAACCAAAACAACAGCGCACAAACTTAACCAAACAGCCATAACAAAGTCCAAAGTCAATAGTCCAACGTCCAAAGTCAATGGTCTAAAGTCCAAAGTCAATAGTCCAGAGTCAATAGTCCAAAGTCCAAACTATTAACTATTGACCATTGACCATTGACCATTGACCATTGACTAATTAAAAATCATCATCATAATTTCGCATTGTTTTGGGGTCTGGGGCAAAGGCTAACCATAAAGGAAATTGCAGTAATGCTAGGCTGATTTGGTCTTCGGAATCATCAATGACGATTAACGGGAGTTGATTGGCTTTTACTAATCGGTCGGCTTTTTGCGCCAAAGCTTCTGGTGCTTCAAATAACACTACTCCTCTATCGGGGCCGAAGTCTGGACGACCTATACCCAGACAATCTTGCAAACCGCGCCGCCATTCACCTAAGCGTTCTGGTGTATTAGCTAATACTAAAGCGCGGACGCGATCGCCATACAATTTGTAGAGGATGGAAATTACCGCCGAAGAAATCAAAATATTCTGCAAGCGGCTACCCATTGTCCGCAAAGCACCTCGTCCCCCTTGGCTGAAGAACCAGTTAGAAACTCGTTCTGCATGGACTGGTTCAAAAGTCCGGCGTAATTGCCAAGCAGGGCCATAATAATCGGGTTTGTTGCGATATTGATCGATGAGGCGGCGAATTTGCTTGGTAGTGTCTTGAAACTGCTGCTGCGCGAATTGGGGGATACCAGATTGTGCTGCTTCTGGGGGTTTTTCTTCTTTAATCGATACTACAGGTTTTTCTCGTGCAATTGCCGACGGTACGAGTTGCAACTGTTCGGCGGCGGCGGCTAAATCTTGTAAACTGCCTGTGAGATAATCTTTAAAACCCTGTACCCGAATCGCCAAATCTTGAGATGTTCCCGCAAAAGTCGTGCGCATTTCATTGCGGATGCGTTCTTGACGGCGTTCTAACTGTTCTACAGCAATTTGCAGGGTTTGTTTGCGTTGTTCTAATTGTGCTAGGGAATCTTGCACCAGCTTTCCTAACGCCAATTGAGTTTCGCCCACCTGCGACTGAAGAGTTTTGTAACTAACTTGCAGATTGGCTATTTCGGCTTCTAGGACTTCTTTGGTACTTTGTAACTCTGCAACCTGTTGTGCTGCTTGGGCGTATAGGGAATTAACTTCTGATTCTGATTTTATTTCTGACTCCAGCGCCACAGTTTCGGCTTCTAACTGGGTTACCAAATCAGCAGTTACATCGGCTGCGGGTTCAACTGTAGAAACATCTTCAGCATCAGCTAGAGGCGATGCAATAGTTGCGTCATTTGGCTGTATTTCCACTAATAAAGCCTGTGCAGGTGTTTCTTCCTCTGATTCAACAGATGAGTTATCTGCCGCTGCTTCTGTTGGCTTATCTTCTTGTATTTGTGCCAACCACTCATCAATTGATTCTGGGGTTTGAGATTCCTCTGGGTTCATAACCAATACTGTAATTCCTATGACGCGAATAAATAGCTTTGTTGAAATATACAATTGACCTGTACAAAAAGTCCTGATTAGTTGGTGCGGGTGATGGATATTGCACCAAAAACAAGACTAAATTCGGGGACAACGTTGTTCTAAGCAGGATTTTAGGGTATTAGGGTCAAATAAAATTGGTAAAAAGTGAATACTTTTGATTTCTTTAAAATAAAACAATATCGGTATGGGATTCCAAAATATCCGCCAATTTTGCCATTCCTGATAGGGAAACCGCCGCAGTAATTCTTCGCCTCTGTAAAGATCTAAGTCAGTAGCAGTAAATCTTAACCGCAATGTCGCCGCCTGAAACATCAAAAACAAACCAAACAAGCCAATAATACCGCCTAGCAGAGGTTGAACTAACAGTAGGGGAATTGACCCAATTACCAAAACTACGGGGATATTGTAGCTAGGTTTGAGTTCTACTGTAGATGTGGTGTTAGGTGCAAATGAACTAGTCATAGTTCCAAATTCTATAATCAAACATAATTTCCTATTTTAGGATTTTGCGGGTTACCAAACGCGCGATCGCCAAACTGTTGATGGTTGTACAGACGCGATTAATCGCGTCTCTAACGATTAATCGCGTCTCTAACAATTAACCTACATACCTTTAATGAATGCACTACCCATACCCTGAAACATTAACCAGGAAAGGAAGAAGTTACTCACAAATATAATTAGCAAAGCTGTAACTACAGCCGTGGTAGTAGATTGTCCCACGCCTTTGGCTCCTCCGGTTGTCGTTAAGCCCCAGCTACAACCAATCACCGCAATTAAAATCCCAAAGCAAAACGCCTTAATCATGGCGCTGCAAATATCCCAGAGTCCCAGTAAATTCCGGGCTGAATCAAGAAATGTTGTATCAGCAATGTTATACAAGTTTCCAGCAATTACCAATCCTCCCAACATCCCCGTGACTAAAGATAGCAACGTTAAAATTGGCAGCATTAAGCAGCAAGCCAAGACGCGAGGAATTACTAGATAATCAATTGGGTCAGTTTTTAAAATCAACAGCGCGTCAATTTGCTCTGTGACTCGCATTGTGCCAATTTCTGCTGCAAAGGCTGAACCTACTCGCCCTGCCAAAATTACGGCTGTTAAGACAGGCGAGAGTTCTCTGGTTAAGGCTACCGCTAGCACCCCGCCAACCAGATTACCCGCCCCAAAGTTAACAAATTCTCGCGCTACCTGGATGGTAAACACTGCACCAACAAAAATAGCGGTTAATAAGGCAATAAACAGAGAATCTGGCCCTACTGCTGCCATTTGCTCTTTCGTATTGCGCCAATGAATTTTGACTCTTAGGAGGTGAACTATTACTTGTCCACCCAAAAAAATCGCCGCCAGTAGTCTCTGACTCCACGCGCCTAAACTGGATTTGGATGTAGTCTCACTCAATGTTTTGTAGCTAACTCGGTAACTGCCTTAAGAATAGCGAAAGTCAATGGGCAATAGTCAATAGTCATTGGGCATTGGGCATTGGGCATTGGGCATTGAGTTTTGATTAATTATCTCTTTTGCTCCCCCTTCCCCTTCCCCTTCCCTGCTCCCTGCCCCTGCCCTATAATTTGGGTGAAACATTAACTTACTTTAAACGGAGTCTCAGAAAGTTAAGACTGACGATCGCAGGCTTTATATTACTTCATGGGAAAAGCTGTTAGCTGAAAACCTGATTGAGCAAGGATTTTTTGGATCATACTGCTGAGTTTTACAGGCTGGATTTGCGATCGCAGGTAACAGACTTATTTAATGAAAACTTAAGATTTTTGACATCTTCACTCCGATGGAGCGATCGCAATTATTGTAGAGAATGACAATATTGCTTTTTGCTTGTTGTAACCTGTTACTGCGGAGTGTCGTTTATATGACTACTTTTACTAACTTTCTCCGTTCTTTACTGCTAACTGCGATTTTTAGCTTTCTCGTGCCGATGTTTTTAGTTGGCGGTTTCTTGCTCCTCCTTCCTGTTATCGGTTACGTTCCGGGGTTCGATGCCCTCACAGATGCGATCGCTAGCCAAATTTTATATTTTCTGGGAATTTTTGGTACCGATAGTCCTCTACGCGGCTTAATTGTCATTAGTTTGACGTTTAGCTTTGTTGGTGCGCTATTTGATGTTTACGCTTATTATCGGTGTCAAATTTTACGGATTGATTCCTAAGTTATGGTTAAGCGATTTTTGTAAGTATTATTGGCTACTAAGTTCTCAAAAACTATTATTCTCTTCTATATACCCAGATTCAGAGGATGCTGCTTCTCACTTACATATCTATATCAGGGGTTAGCAATTTTTGGTTTTCGATTAATTAAGCTAACTAATTGCTGCATCTTAACTATGCCTCAAAGCTAGATTTGCTAGGCAATTATTGTTGTATCTATGTATCTATTATTTTATCTTCTCTAGATAATCACTTAGTACTTAGCCCTTAAGGCAAACATTGATCCAACCAAAACGCACAATCTAGTATTGCTTTTAACAATTGGTTGACTTAATAATTTACACTTTTTCCTAACAAAAAATAGAATATCAAAAAAGCATCTGTGTAAATATAAAAACTTTCTTAAATTTTTTATATTGGTTTTATCTGGGGCTAAACAAGTCGTCAGACCGCTCAAGATCTTAAGATTGAGTTGATTACGAGATTTGATGACAGCTTATGATTTGGCCCTTTAAGCCCAAGTTTAGTAAACAAATTGCGCGGATTGAAATTACTGGTGCAATCTCTGGGGGAACGCGCAAACGTGTTCTAGAAGCATTAAAAACAGTAGAGGAAAAAAAGTTTCCCGCTTTACTGCTGCGAATTGATAGCCCTGGCGGGACAGTGGGAGATTCTCAAGAAATTTACAGCGCCTTGAAACGCCTGCGGGAGAAAATGAAAATAGTTGCCAGTTTTGGTAATATTTCAGCTTCTGGCGGCGTTTACATTGGCATGGGAGCCGAACATATCATAGCTAACCCCGGTACCATTACGGGGAGTATTGGTGTAATTCTGCGCGGCAATAATCTAGAGCGCCTGCTAGATAAAATTGGTGTTTCCTTTAAGGTAATTAAATCCGGCCCTTACAAAGATATTTTGGCATTTGACCGCGAATTAACACCAGAAGAACAAACTATTCTGCAAGAATTGATTGATGTCAGTTATCAACAGTTTGTGCAAACCGTCGCGGAAGCCCGTTCTTTAGCAGTAGAAACTGTGAAAAGTTTCGCTGATGGGCGGATTTTCACCGGACAGCAAGCTTTAGAGTTAGGTGTAGTCGATCGCTTGGGAACAGAAGAAGATGCGCGACGCTGGACAGCAGAACTAGTTGGACTCGATCCCGAAAAAACCCAATGCTTTACTTTGGAGGAACGTAAACCTTTGTTAAGTCGATTGCTACCAGGAAGTCGTCAAGCTTCCGCAGGAATTGGCGCTGGTATTGACTGGCTAGAGTTTGAGATGTCTACGAGTGGTTTACCCCTGTGGTTATATCGACCATAAATAGTTATTAGTCACAGTTAAATCAACAGTGATAAAAACTATAAAGTGAGAAAAGATAGCTGTTGATAATTTAAGGAGGATTGGGCGTGGATTGGCAAATGCGGGCTATTCGTGGAGCAACAACCGTTTCGGAAAACACAATTGAGGCGATGAGAGAAGCGGTTACAGAGTTACTAGATGAGTTGGAAAGCCGGAATAATCTCCTGCCAAAGGATATTATTAGCGTGACATTCTCAGTCACCAAAGATTTGGATGCGATTTTTCCAGCTGCGATCGCCAGAACTCGTCCAGATTGGGATGGGGTGGCGATGCTAGATGTGCAGCAAATGCATGTTGAAGGTAGTTTACAGCGCTGTATCCGCTTTTTAATCCACGTTTACCTGCCAATCTCCGCACCAATTTACCATATTTATTTGCGTCATGCGGCTAACCTGCGTCCTGACTGGAGTTTACCCCAGTCATTAGCAGGATCGCCCCAAGTAGTAGTAACCACAAGTGGCGATCGCGAATAACTTCCCACTCAGTTAACGCAGTTAAGCATAGCGTGAGACAGGTTTACCAGCTTGTAGACGCCTTTGGCGTCTTCTCGCCAGGTGAAATAACAAGGAAGACAAGGAGGACAAGGGAGACAAGGAGGACAAATGACCAATGACAATTGTACAGACGCGATTAATCGCGTCTCCGACTATTGACTAATTCCAATTGCCAACCACAGTAAAAGCAGACCAATAATAAGGATGGGATAGTCTCAAATTTTCAGGCGCATTGATTTCTGCTGGTAGGGAGACAAGATTGTTTTCCCCTAGACGTAACTTACCATCCTCTATGCGCACTTCGCCTTTAAGCATGGCTAATTGGGCTTCTCTGAGTGCCAAAGACCTTAAAGATTTAGCCTTTAACTCATCATAAAATTTAGTCATCAGCGCTAGAGAACCTTCATCACTGACGTACCACAGACTACCTAGTGCAGTTTTGACTCCAGCTTGGACTGCTAACCCTGCAAATCCTAATTCGGCTTCGTCGTTTCCTAAAGCCGTTGTACAAGCACTCAAAACCAACATTTCTACTTTCGGTTCAGCACTCCATTTTAATTCCTGAGATAAACCTCGGAGTTGATTTAAGCGAATTTTTTCATTCCACAACTGAATATAAGACTTACTCAGTTCTCCTGCATTAAATTGTCCGTGGGTTGCTAGGTGAATAATGCCAAAACGCTGTTTGCTACTGACAGACTTGAGGTTTTCAATGGTAGAGGCTGTGTTTAATAATGACTGAGACTGTCCTTGCCAAATTTTATTAGTTAATGTGCTAATTTCTACTTCTGCAAATGGCAATGGTACTTGCTCTTCTGTACTTTCTGATACTCCTACTGCTAAAACTTGGGATTGGGCGATGGGTGCAAACCGAGTATCTGTGAGGCTAAAGCTGGGTATTAGGGCTACACTGTACTTTTCAATGATGAACTGTTTACCATCATGTAAAGCTGCAATGGGAAGCGATCGCAAACCGCTATCCATTGAGAAAACTACAGTATTGATTTTGTTAGCTTGTAAAGTAGTTTCAAAAGGTGCAACTATCCATTGATAAAGTTGTTGGGAACTTTTGAGATAATTATTCTTTTCATTTCTAAAGTTAGTAATTTTTAGGCGAAAATCTTGAGCAGCTTTTTGCACGAGATTATGTTTCGCTTCGGGGATATTCTTACGGATTGGTTCTAGATTGGCGCTGGCACTATTTAAACATTTAGAATTGCTAGCAGAACTTTGCGGTGCGCCGCTAGGCAGGATAAGAATTAAATCCAGTTTGTCTTGTAAAGACGTTACATATAGTAGAGCCGCATTTTGTCCAGTTTGCTGACATAAATTTCTTAAAGTATCGGCAATTTCTTTAGCTGAAGCAACATCTCCATAGAAAGATGTACCAAATCTTTCACCAATTTCTACTGCTTGTAATTCTTCAAATTGTTCAACAGCTTGCTCAACTGGTGCGGATTCAAAACTTTTATCAAATACATCGCGATCGATTTCAATTCCATCCCCATCTGTATTATTTGGTAATTCTTGAGTATCGGGGCCAGTGACATCTGAATTATTATTGAGAATTTCCTGATTATCAGGGAGGGTAGTATCTGATTGATTGAGGGATTGGGCATTAACCGATTTAAAGAGAATTAAGACTAAAACCACTGATAAGAAAATGCCCAAGAATGAACGAGGTATTTTCATCATAATATTTTCCTATTGTGTCAGAGATTTAATTTAAAAAGAAATGCCATAACCAATACCAAAAATAAAGCGAGCGCCATCACCGGCATTTCCGGTAATATCGCTCACTGCTGGTGTTATGACTAAAGGAGTGTTTTTAAATGGTGTAATCGATAATCCTAGAGTTAAATCTTGTCCAGTCCATTCGGCGATCGCGTTTACAGGTTGCGCTACTCTTAAGGCTACACTACCAAACACGCCGATAGAATCAACTTTATTAGTAATATCAGATTCCGAGCGAAATTGACCGCCACCAATACCAACAGAAACATAAAGACGGCTCAAAGGTTTAGTATCGCTATCTTGGAGGCGAAACATTTTAGTAACTACACCATAAGCGCTTGTACCGCCGTCAGTTTCACCAAAAGTCAACACATTTTTCACGCCAAAAGCTACAGCAAAATCCTCTGGAAGCCGACGATGTAATTTAAAACTGATAGTACCATCTTGAAGATTATCGAGGTCAACAATACCTAAACTGATATCTAAACCTACAGACTTTTGTGCATCACCAAAACCTATACCAAATCCAATCACACCATCAGCTGTATCAGTAAAGCGAGTGCGCGATTGTAAACCTAAGCCTATAGCCGCACTTCCCCAAGATTTACCATAAGCCGATGGCGTTTGAATCGTGACCCCAGGAGATGTCACCGCACCAGTTCTTTTTCTTCTAAATGCGGCGGGGATTCTTTGCGGTTGAAATGGTTTTTGTTCTGGGGAAGTAGGTTCTATCTGTAAAGGTTGTTGTCTAACTGGCTGTGATGTTGATTCGTTGGTGATTTCCGTTGCTTGAGTTAGATAAAATGGCTCTATCTCTTCAGGGGAAGGTTTGGTGAAAGTTACAGATTCTTTACCAAATTCTTCGGGATTCGGAAGTGCCGAAAAATTTTGTGATTTTTCAATCTTACTTGAGACAAATTCATCCTGATAGATAATTTTTGTCGTGTAATTATTACTATTTGTGTTTATAAGCGGGTATTCTCCTAGAAAGTAAAGCATAGTTATCCTAAGCTCATTAATAATTGGTTTTGGTGATATTCTTACTATCTAACCAACAAATAGAGCAGATTTATTCCCTTGTAACAATTTGATAGTTTTAATTTAGTATTGATCTTAATTGTTACGTTGTCATCCACAGTATTTATATTTAAGCTCTTTCTTATCTGTAATATTTGAGTGTAGGATGTGAAATGAAGATAACGACAAAAAAGCGATCGCTATGGTCGTAACTACAGCAAAGTGGACAATAGAAGAGTACCACCGCATGATTGCCGCCGGTATATTAGATAATCGGCTTGTGGAATTGTTGCAGGGAGAGATTATCGAGATGTCACCAGAAGGAGAACCCCACGCCTATTTTAGTAGCGAAGCCGGGGAATATCTCACGCGATTATTGGGCGATCGCGCGACAATTCGTCCAGCCAAACCAATTACCCTGGCGAATAACTCTGAACCTCAACCAGATATTGCGATCGTTCAACGTTTAGGGCGTGAATATCTCAATCATCATCCTTATGCGGAAAATATTTTCTGGCTGATTGAATACTCCGATTCCAGCTTAGAAAAAGATTTAGAGATAAAAACTAAAATTTATGCTGAAGCGGAAATTCCAGAGTATTGGGTAGTGAATTTGCGAAAAAGGCAGCTTATAGTATTTAGAGATCCCCAAGATGGTGAATATGCTTCTAAATTTACACTTACAGGGGGCAGTATTTACCCGATAGCATTTCCAGATATAGCTGTTGCAGTAGATTTGATTGTTAGTTATTAGAATAGAAATACTCTTATACCAATTCTCTGTAAAGCTGCACATTAACGCCCGCAGGCTAGAAGCCTGGGGCTAAATAAACCAAGCCTGCCTCCGCAGGCTAATAATATGCATCTTCATATCGAAATGGTATTACGCACAATCTACAAATTCTTGGCGTTCTTGGCGTCTACCCTGCGGGAAGCCACTGCGTGTCTAATGCGGTTCAATAAATATGGTATTTCTACATCCGCTTGCAGATTTTATTGACTGCAATTCTCCTATTAGTAACCCATCGCCTAACTATTACTATGAAGGGTATTGTCCGCAAACTGGGAACTTACTCAGATTACCCCGTACAGCGTTAGTAGAAGCGATCGCTCACAGTTTAATGCAACAACTAGCCAAAAATGACCTTTACTCTCAAGAAGGTAAGATGTATGGGGTATTGCTGGTTGAACTACCTACGGGCGAACAGCGCATCATCAAAGCTTTCTCTGGTTTGCTGAATGGTTGTAGTGTAGTTGAGGGTTGGGTTCCGCCAATTCCGGGGCGAGAAGAAGTAGCTGAACAAGAAGCTAAAACTTTGGTGGAATTGGCAGATATCAAGCAAGAATTGATTAATTTACAGCAAATTCCCCAAAGACAGGAATACAAAAAGCGATCGCAGGAATTTACACAACAATTACAAGCAATGCGCGATCGCCATCGTCAGCGCAAACATCAACGCCAAGCAGAACGCCAGCACATCTGCAATACAGTCACAGGTGAAGCACTGACTATTGCTTTGGAAAAACTTGATGCAGAAAGCCGTCAGGAAGGAATAGCAGAACGCCACCTGAAACGCCAGCAAAATCAAGTATTACAGCCACTTCAGCAGGTAATCACCGCCGCAGATCAACGCATATTGGAATTAAAACAACAGCGCAAACAGCGATCGAGCCAACTACAAACGCAAATGCACGCAGCTTATACTCTAATGAATTTTTATGGACAATCGCGATCGCTACAACAATTGATACCATCAGGATTACCCACAGGTACAGGGGATTGTTGCGCCCCTAAACTATTACAATATGCAGCGATGCATCATCTCAAACCCTTAGCGATGGCGGAATTCTGGTGGGGTTCTCCATCAATAACTGGAGATAAAATCCCCGGTGAATTTTACGGTGCTTGTGCAGAACGCTGTCAGCCATTAATGGGATTTTTACTTTCAGGGTTAAAAGAATTTAACTCTGCAAATCTCTTATCTATTAATATAGAAAAGGACGAAACACTCTCAATTATTTACGAAGATGAATGGTTAATTGCTATTAATAAACCCGCCGGATTATTATCAGTTCCCGGACGTTATTTAGATACTCAAGATAGTGTTCTCAGTCGGTTACGCAATATATTACCAGATGGCATGTCACTCAATGCAGTGCATAGACTGGATCGAGACACTTCTGGTATTTTAATTTTGGCACGCGATCGCCAAACTTATCGCCAACTCAGCCAACAATTTCAGCAACAGCAAGTTAACAAAATTTATGAAGCTTTACTTTCTGGTATTCTCACTGCTGAGAAAGATGTAATTGAACTTCCATTATGGGGAAATCCCGATCATCGCCCCTATCAACAAGTTGATTGGCAATATGGTAAACCTAGCATTACCCATTTTCAAGTAATAGCTAGAGAGGGAAACTATACCCGCGTTGAATTTAAACCGCTAACAGGACGCACCCATCAAATTAGGGTTCATGCTGCTGATATTCAAGGGCTGGGTATACCAATTTTAGGAGATAAATTATATGAGAATAATAGCCAAGTAAATCGCTTACATCTCCATGCTAGAGAAATTAACTTTCAGCATCCACATCTAGAAGAAACTGTTTATATACAAATAAAAACGCCATTTTAACTAATAAAAGAATGCAATAAATAATATACAGTATATTTCAGGTAAGCGCTTTGGGGCATGGCAGTGCCAGTGCCCCTACAATCAACGATCATCTATACTTCGCCAACTGGCAATATATAGCTGTAGCCAGATAGATTAGGACATCAACCTAATACCAATTCAAATAATGTTTGCGACAGATAAATTCTTTGTAGGGGCACGGCATCCACAATCTGTTGGCATATCAAATATTTTACTGGTGCCGTGCCCCTACTACCCATCTGTCGCGTTCTTTTTTCAAAATGGTATAAGATTGCAATAAAAGGCTTTTAAGTCTGTCAACAGTCAACTGTCAACAGCTATACTTTATCATTTGTATATGATAATTATGGGTGTCACCTTTGGTTGATTGGGATTGCTGAGATTTAATCTATAATGTATTCTTAAAAAATCGTCATTTATACCACCTCGTACTGTCACTATATAATTAGCTTTCCGCGAAGAGTCTTTTGCAACTTTTTCAATTATCTTATCTTGAATCAATTGAGATTGTTTTAATTTCTGCGGCTGTGCATTAAAGGTTGCTAAACAAAAAACACCTGTGGAATTAGGAAATTTATATACTTGTAAAAAATATTTTTGCCGATTAACATCAAAAGCAGATGTTAAATATATAGTGCCGCGCTTTTGAGGGGGAATTTTTCTAAAAACTTCTGGTGTTCTTACATGATACTGGCAATTATTATCAATAATTGGTTCGCCAGCATTAATAGGTTTTGATATAATTGCTATGCTTGCTGTTAATAAACTTAAATTTGTTAAGCCCAATCCAATATATTTTAAGCAAGGGAACATATATTTTACTCCTGATTCCATCTCTGGTGACGGAGTAAAATTTTAGCTAGTTCCTATAAGGTTTTGTAGAAGATAAATAATAGGCGATCGCACTATTTAAGCAATATCCAAAACCTACATTTTTTCTCTTTACTTTAATCGATTCGACAACGCCCTTCACCATCGCAAAGTTGCTGTTGACGCTGGGAAATAATATCTTGTAATTTCGGTCTTCCTGTCAACGCCAGTCGCCAATCTGCCCAAATTCCATAGAGAAAATCTGCGATCGCGCCTACTATCGGTAACTTAGTAACACTATATACCCAACCTATCCCCAGAACCTCGTAAACCCGGCGAAACACCTCCACATTTTTCACTACCGTTCCATCAGCTAAAACTGCATGGATGCGTCCCATCGCTGTTTCATAGTCAATATTGCCATGTGCTGTTGGGTTATAGTCATTGTCTGCAATATCCACAAAATTCACTAATCCTCGTCCAGCATCGCGTTTTTGCAGAAAATTCACCTCGCGCAGACACAAAGGACATTCACCGTCATACAACAGTTCGATTTTCCATGTGGGTGCAGTCTTGGCAATAGAGGATTGAGAATTGAGTGAAGACATAGAGGCGCTTTTATTAAGATTCTTATACTTATATATATATTGTAGAGAAATTCATCGCTGAAAGAATCGCCGTCTACTGAAAGCCGATGTTGCCAATAGTCCCGGTAAAGCTTGGCATATATATATTGATATCTATCGAAACTGCTACAGCCATTAATAAAGTCAGAGGTAACCTCTACAAGCCTGACTACAGACTGCACTCGCTCATAATTAACAACCAAACTAACACGCTTTGTGGAATGAAAAATCGAATCATAGAGTCAAATTTATATGTATTTTTACAAAAACCTCTAGATATAAATTTTTCTATGCCTTCGGAAATAAATACTTATTCACAATTGTTTACAAAGTCGAGTAGAATGACCTTATTCACAGATAAGTATTTTTTCTTATTGACATGATAGCGGATCGATTTCCTTGGCTTACCGCGATTGTTCTACTGCCACTGGTTGCTTCCCTGCTTATCCCGGCGTTGCCTGACAAAGATGGCAAGCGCGTAAGGTGGTATGCCCTTGGCGTAGGTATCGCAGACTTTGTTTTAATGTGCTATGCCTTTTGGAAGCATTACGATGCCAGCAGTGCTAGTTTTCAACTCGTGGAAAATTATGCCTGGCTGCCCCAGTTAGGTCTTAACTGGGCTGTATCGGTCGATGGGCTATCAGTCCCATTGGTGCTGCTAGCAGGATTTGTCACCACACTCTCGATGTTTTCTGCGTGGCAAGTCGATCGCAGACCAAAACTATTCTACTTTTTAATGTTGGTGCTGTATTCAGCACAGATCGGGGTATTCGTTGCTCAAGACTTGCTGCTGTTCTTCATCATGTGGGAAGTCGAGCTGATTCCCGTCTACCTCCTCGTCTGTATTTGGGGCGGACAAAAGCGCCGCTACGCAGCAACTAAATTTTTGTTATATACCGCAGCCGCTTCTATATTTATTCTTGTCGCCGCATTGGCAATGGCGCTCTCCGGTGGCGGTACCATGACCTTTGATATGGCTGCTTTGGGAATGAAAGATTTCCCCCTGGGTCTAGAACTGCTGCTCTATGCAGGATTATTAATAGCTTTTGGTGTCAAGCTGGCTATTTTCCCGCTCCACACTTGGTTACCTGATGCTCACGGTGAAGCTTCTGCGCCCGTATCCATGATTTTGGCTGGCGTGTTGCTAAAAATGGGTGGATACGGTCTAATTCGCTTAAATTTAGAACTTTTGCCCGACGCTCACGTATACTTCGCCCCTGTTTTAGCCATCCTGGGTGTTGTTAACATTATCTACGGCGCGCTGAACTCCTTTGCCCAAACCAACATGAAGCGCCGCTTGGCTTATTCCTCAATTTCCCACATGGGCTTTGTATTGTTGGGAATTGCGTCTTTCACAGATTTGGGAATCAATGGCGCAATGTTGCAGATGATTTCCCACGGTTTGATTGCTTCAGTTCTGTTCTTCTTAGCAGGCGTGACTTACGACCGTACCCATACAATGTCAATGGAAAGTATGGGCGGTATCGGTCAAGCAATGCCTAAAGTATTTGCTCTGTTTACCATCGGTGCAATGGCTTCTCTGGCTCTACCTGGAATGAGCGGCTTTGTCGGCGAACTTTCGGTATTCGTTGGTATAACTACTAGCGATATTTACAGTTCGACTTTCTGCACAGTAACAGTTTTCCTCGCAGCTGTGGGCGTAATTCTCACACCAATCTATCTCCTTTCCATGTTGCGCGAGGTCTTTTACGGAACTGGTAAAGCGCCTACCTGCGACCTGACAGATGGCGGATTTAAGAATGACGAAGCAGAAGAAGCTGTATGTTTTGGTACAGATTGCGTTCTACCTACCGAAGCAGTATATAGAGATGCTAGCCCCCGTGAAGTGTTTATTGCTGCCTGCTTTATCGTGTTGATTATCGGCATTGGCTTTTATCCCAAGGTAGCGATGCAGATGTACGATGTGAAGACTGTGGCAATCAATGCTCAAGTACGCGAATCTTACACCGTCATTTCCCAAGCCAATCCCCGGATTTATGCTAGTGGATTTTTAGCTCCCCAGATTACAGAACCGGAAATCTCACCAGTTTTGGCAACTATGAAGTAAGCTTTTCGACCTCTATTATCTGTTGAAAATGTAGCGATCGCTCTTTTGAGGGCGATCGCTTTTTTTTGCTTATATACCTGTATAAAACATCTATCTATAGATATAAATCCTGGCAAATGCTTTGTTACCTCTACATTTCCCATGAAGGATTGACGGGAATGAATTTAAATATGTTATGATTTGTCCTGTGCAAATGTTATGATTTGTAACATGACTCTAATTTACTCTCTAGTAGATTATTTGCTGGCTTAGGCTAAAACAGCTTAATTTAGAGGCATAAAGCCAATTCAATCAAGTAAAATTTTTGCACAAAAGATTTTTGCTTAATAAAGTTAACAGTTCGTTAACTAATGGTTCATATATATTTAAATTCAGAATTTTTCGGAATTACTGAGATAAATATATGAAATACTGAGCATTAATTTTACTTGAGTGAAGAGGAATAATACTATCATCCTGAATAGAAGGTAGTCAGTCTTCTTCGTTTTTAGCCATTTTATGGTTTGGGACGAATGCTAAAAAACAACAATTTGAGGATTAATTATGGCTGTAATCTCAAATGTCAGTCTGAAGATAGACAAGATGAGTAATCTACTAAGATAGGATTTTTGCACAGTCAAAAAATCGGAAAATTGTTAGAAAAAAATACAGTGGAGTTAATTAGCATTTAAGTAAAATTACTCAAAATCCACTGTCATCTTGAGCCAAAAAGAATGTAGCGAGTAGCCATAGAAGGTTTAATCGTAATGCTAAACAACACCGAACTTCAGGTAAATCAGGGTGCTAATCTCAAATTAAAACTGGGAGAAGAACAAGACGAACTTTTCTCCAGGACAGCAGTTTGCCGAAATCGCACCATTGGTAAACCACTAAAGTTAAGCATAGTGGTAAGTAAGTCGGTGCAATGAAATATAACTAGTCAAGGCTGTTATTTTTCCTTTGTGATTATTCATTGGTAAGAGTTTCCAGCCTATTTGTGCAATTACCGACTTACTTATAAATCTGAATTCAGATGAAATATTCTGCTTGTTCAAGTCAACAATTCTAGAAGAAAGAATGCAAGCGTTATGGCGCGATATTGCAAATGGGACTAGTTGACTAGTTTTGAGTTTCTCCTGAATGAAAGATTAAGCCACCTAAATAATTTACTCAAATGAATGGTGTTGTTTAATAACAATGCCACACAGTAATAGAAGTCAGCTTTTTTATAAAAAGCTGGTTTTGTGATGCCTTTAATCTCAAACATTAAAGAGTATTATTTCCTGCTTGCTTGCATTAGGGTAAAGCGGAATTTTTACCAGAATTCCACAATTTTTTAATTTCCAGAGAGGTCAAAAGACATGAGTAATGTTCAAGCATCGTTTGCAGCTACAGAAACTGCATTTCACGTTCAAGGCTATGAAAAAATAGATTTTAGTCTTGTCTATGTGAATGGTGCATTTGATGTTCAAAACCGAGAACTTGCTGATAGCTATGCAAAATTTGGTCGCTGTTTAACTGTAATTGATGCCAATGTTTATGAACTTTACGGCGAGCAAATCAGGTCATATTTTAAGCACTATGAAATTGACCTGACAGTATTTCCTATCATCATTACTGAACCAGCTAAAACCCTTGCTAGTTTTGAGAAAATTGTTGATGCTTTTGCGGATTTTGGCTTAGTTCGTAAAGAACCAGTTTTAGTGGTTGGTGGCGGTTTAATTACTGATGTGGCTGGGTTTGCTTGCGCTGCTTACCGTCGCAAGAGTAACTATATTCGCATTCCTACTACATTGATTGGGTTAATTGATGCAGGTGTAGCAATTAAGGTAGCAGTGAATCATCACAAGTTGAAAAATCGCTTGGGAGCATATCATGCACCTTTGAAAGTTATCCTCGATTTCTCATTTTTGCAAACCTTACCAACGGCTCAAGTTCGTAATGGGATGGCGGAGTTAGTCAAAATTGCTGTAGTAGCTAACTCAGAAGTTTTTGAACTGCTATATGAATATGGCGAGGAATTGCTTAACACTCACTTTGGACATGTGAATGGTACAGCAGAAATCAAAGAGATTGCTCATAAAGTCAACTATGAAGCAATCAAAACTATGTTGGAATTAGAGACGCCAAACTTGCATGAAATCGACCTCGATCGCGTCATTGCCTACGGACATACTTGGAGTCCTACCTTAGAATTAGCGCCACGTGTACCTCTGTATCACGGTCACGCCGTCAATATAGATATGGCTTTATCTGCAACCATTGCTGCACAACGAGGTTATATTCCCACAACAGAACGCGATCGCATCCTCGACTTGATGAGTCGTATAGGTCTATCACTCGATCACCCGCTATTAGATGGGGATTTACTCTGGTATGCCACCCAGTCTATTACCCTAACACGAGATGGTAAACAACGCGCCGCCATGCCTCGTCCCATTGGTGAGTGCTTCTTTGCTAACGATTTGACTCGTGAAGAACTAGATACAGCCTTAGCTGAACACAAACGTCTTTGTGCTAAGTACCCTCGTGGTGGAGCAGGTGTAGACGCATACATTGAACCCCAAGAAGTTCAATTAGTGGGAGTGTAAAAAGATGACGAGTATTACACAACTCCCTCCTGCTAGACCAATCACACCACACAGCATCTTAGTAGCGCAACTACAGCAAACCCTAAAATTAGCACAACAGCAAAACATTCCCGCAGAGATATTAGATTCTCTACAGCAAGCGGTGCAATTAGCAGCAGGTTTAGATCCCTACTTGGATGATTACACCACCCCAGAATCAAGTGCATTAACAGCATTGGCGCAAAGAACCAGCCAAGAAGACTGGAGTAAACGCTTTAGTGATGGGGAAACAGTGCGCCAACTAGAACAAGAAATGCTCTCTGGACATCTTGAAGGACAGACATTAAAAATGTTTGTACACATGACTAAGGCCAAGCGCATTCTGGAAGTAGGAATGTTTACAGGGTATTCAGCCTTAGCAATGGCAGAAGCACTACCAAGGGATGGACAACTCATAGCTTGTGAAGTAGATGCTTATGTGGCTCAATTTGCTCAAGCTTGCTTTGATGCATCTCCCGACGGTGACAAAATCGTTGTGGAAGTAGCACCTGCTTTAAAGACACTCCACAAGCTAGCAGCAAGTAAAGAAACATTTGATTTAATCTTCATCGATGCCGATAAAAAAGAGTATGTAGAGTACTTCCAGACCATCTTGGATCGTGACTTACTAGCTCCCGACGGCTTAATCTGCGTCGATAATACTTTGCTACAAGGACAAGTTTATCTACCACCAGAACAACGCACCGCCAATGGTGAAGCGATCGCTCAATTTAACGCTGTTGTCGCCGCCGATCCTCGTGTAGAGCAAGTTCTGTTACCCATCCGCGATGGTGTGACTCTGATTAGACGGGTAGGGTGAAACAATTTTAGATTTTGGATTTTGGATTTTGGATGAAAATTTCCTTAATCCAAAATTGAAACTTTAAAATCTCAAATTTGCTAAAGAAGATTGGGAATTAGTTTGTAGAGACGTTGTATTGCAACATCTCTACAATCAACACAAAGGAAATATTTATGGCACAATCAATTTCGTTATCTTTGCCTGAATCTACAACGCCTTCAACGGGTGTGAGGGTAAAGATAGTGGCTTTATTCAAGACTCTCGGTACTCTGACATTATTACTATTAGCCTTGCCATTCAATGCTTTGATAGTGTTGATCGCTTTGCTGTGGGGAATGGCGCGATCGCCTTTTACCAAAAAAGCTGTGATCGCCGCGAATCCTCAAACTATCTTGGTAAGTGGAGCCAAGA
Organism: Calothrix sp. FACHB-168; assembly: GCF_963889195.1. Lineage (NCBI taxonomy): Bacteria > Bacillati > Cyanobacteriota > Cyanophyceae > Nostocales > Calotrichaceae > Calothrix > Calothrix sp. FACHB-168. The sequence goes on along the minus strand of NZ_CAWPNJ010000074.1, from coordinate 24,092 downwards.
TGACCAAAGCCTTACAACTTGCGCGTAGTTTTCATGCCGCCGGACATAGAGTTATTCTGATTGAAGGTCACAAATACTGGTTATCTGGTCATAGATTTTCCCAAGCTGTAAGTCGTTTTTATACAGTCCCCGCACCGCAATCAGACCCAGAAGGATATATTCAGGCGTTAGTAGAAATCGTCAAGCAAGAAAAAGTTGACATTTACGTACCTGTATGCAGTCCTGTAGCTAGTTACTACGACTCTTTAGCAAAGCCTGCACTATCAGAATACTGCGAAGTTTTCCACTTTGATGCAGATATTACCAAGATGTTAGATGATAAATTTGCCTTTACTGATAAAGCGCGATCGCTTGGTTTATCTGTTCCCAAGTCTTTTAAAATTACCGACCCCCAACAAGTTATCAATTTCGATTTTAGTCAAGAAATCCGCAAATATATAATTAAAAGTATTGCTTACGACTCCGTTCGCCGCTTAGATTTAACTAAACTACCCTGCGACACCCCAGAAGAAACAGCCGCCTTTGTCAATAGTTTACCTATCAGTCCAGAAAATCCTTGGATTATGCAAGAATTTATTCCCGGGAAAGAGTTCTGTACCCATAGTACAGTCCGGGATGGAGAATTAAGATTGCATTGCTGTTGTCACTCTTCTGCATTTCAAATCAACTATGAAAACGTCGAAAATCCCCAAATTCGTGCATGGGTGCAACATTTCGTCAAAAATTTGCACCTGACTGGACAAGTTTCTTTCGACTTTATTCAAGCTGAAGACGGTACAGTTTACGCCATTGAATGCAATCCCCGTACCCATTCGGCAATCACCATGTTTTACAATCATCCTGGTGTTGCAGAGGCCTATTTTGGTAAAACTCCCCTACCCGCACCTCACGAACCCCTAACAAATAGCAAGCCTACTTACTGGATATATCACGAAATTTGGCGATTAACTGGTGTCCGTTCCTGGAAGCAATTGCAAACCCGCTTGAATATCCTATTCAGGGGAACTGATGCAATTTTCTGCCTTGATGACCCTGTACCATTTTTAACCTTACATCACTGGCAGATTCCCTTACTTTTGCTTCAGAATCTCCAAAAACTCAAAGGCTGGGTAAAAATAGACTTCAATATTGGCAAACTGGTGGAATTAGATGGTGATTAAAAATAAAAAACTCCACCCACGAATCGGAGTTTTATCAGTAGGGGCGGGTTTACAGATATCCTCGTTTTTGGACGATGATCTTAATAAACCCGCCCCTACAACTGACTTTTGACACGCGAAACGCAATAAAAAATTATACATATTTACAAAATAGAATCATGTCAAAACTTCGTATACTTCATTTAGTTGGCTCTGCCGAAAATGAATTTTACTGTGATTTGTCACGCCTTTATGCTCAAGATTGTCTCACAGCAACAGCAGAGCGATCGCGCTATGATTTTCAAATTGCATATATCACACCCGATGGAAAATGGCGATTTCCTGCTTCTTTGAGTTTAGAAGATATTGCGATCGCCAAACCGATGACTGTGTTTGCAGCCATACAGTTTATAACAGCGCAAAACATTGACCTAGTGTTACCACAAATGTTTTGTATTCCGGGAATGACTCACTACCGTGCTTTATTTGACCTGCTGAAGATTCCTTACATCGGTAATACTCCAGATATTATGGCGATCGCATCTCACAAAGCTAAAGCCAAAGCAATTGTCGCCGCCGCCGGAGTAAAAGTACCGCATGGAGAACTCCTCCGTCCAGGAGACGTACCCACAATTCCACCTCCAGCCGTCGTCAAACCTGCAAGTTCCGACAACTCTTTAGGAATAGCCTTAGTTAAAAATGTGACTGAATATGACGCAGCCTTGAAGACAGCATTTGCATACGCAGATGAAGTCATTGTAGAAGCATTCATCGAACTCGGCCGAGAAGTCAGATGTGGCATCATCGTTAAAGATGGGGAATTAGTAGGTTTACCCTTGGAAGAGTATCAGGTAGACCCAATCTCCAAACCCATCCGTAACTATGCTGATAAGCTACAAAAAAAGGAAGATGGTAACTTACATTTAATGGCTAAAGACCATACAAAAGCTTGGATTGTAGACCCCAACGACCCCATCACCCAAACAGTTCAGGAAATAGCAAAGCAATGTCATCAGGCTTTAGGTTGTCGCCACTATAGCTTATTTGATTTCCGAATCGACCCAAAAGGAAAACCTTGGTTTTTAGAGGCTGGATTGTATTGTTCTTTTGCTCCTAAAAGTGTGATTTCCTGTATGGCGAAAGCCGCCGGAATTTCTTTAAATGAGTTATTAATAACGGCTATCAATCAAACCTTAGCAAATACAGCAGATTGCCAGTTGGTGACGTAGAAACGATGTTGATTGTAGGGGCACTGGCACTGCCATGCCCCGAAAGGCGAGGGGATAAAGGAGTGGGGTGAAAGGTTTGTGGTATCAGCATTTGAGTTTAATTTGACACAACTGGAGTCACCCCGCCCCTACAATTGGGCATAATTTATTTGTTGGAGTTTCCTAAGTCCAATAAATAATTAAATCAAGCTACTGGCGAATTTTTGTAAATCAACATTGGGATTATACACAGTAGCTAAAAGATCGTTCGTTCCTTTGTCATAGATCAGCACGCTTTGATTTTGACCTAATGCCAGCCGCACATTACTAGGATCGGCAACATCAAACTTTGTCATCCCAAACTGGTAGTTGTAGATTTGATCGTATCCTACTCCTACATCCAGAACTACGACATCGCGACCACCATTTAATCGCACAATATCCCATCCAGAACCGGAATTAATCACATCATTGCCGGAACCAGTGTTAATGGTGTCGTTACCATCACCAGCCCAGATTTTATCATTGCCACCATTACCATTAATCAGATCGTCACCTCTACCACCATAAATTAAATCATTACCAGAACCACCATTAATAATGTCACTTCCAGAACCGCCTAATAGTGTATCTCTGCCACCATTACCATTGATTGTGTCTCTACCGCTACCACCATCTAAGTAATCCTTGCCGGAACTGCCATTGATATTGTCATTTCCACCCAGTGCATAAAAGAAGTCATTTCCACCATTGCTATTAAAAACGTCGGCATATTGAGTGCCTCGAAGATTATCGCTTCCGGTTGAACCATTAAAAACAGCCATTTTTTATTTTCCTGATATTAATTAAGTGCTGATTTAATGTGCAAAAGCAAGTAAAAATTTGCACATCACTTTTAGTTATGAATAAACAATAGATTATTTGTGTATTAGGCAAATTACTTTGTGAGTTTATTTAGTATATATTTATTGAACTTAAAAGATAAATTTTTTACTTTTTGTATTATGAAATCTATGTGAAGTACTGATATAGCAATTACTTACAACTACGCTACTAATAATTACAAAGTAGCAAATAACACTATTATTTGGATAAATTAATCCGGTATAAGCAATAAATTTATTATTAATAGAATAAGTAGGATTACAAGTGTTAAAAATCCATTTCTTAGCTGAATAATAACAGCATATTTAAATTTAAATGCTTGGAATATCGAGCCAGGTTAATTACTGACTCTCTAGAAGGCTATTTTCTGGCGAAACATACATTTATTACTGATTATTCGCCAGCTACTACTGAATACTGAGCCTCGTAGGTTGAATCAGTTTGCAAACTAAATTTATATGAGTAAATGCTCTCATATATATTAAGAAATATTACATTAATACAGGCGATCGCGATATTTTCACTAGTACAGGTCGGCGGAAATGAGCATACCATTGTAGTGCGAGCATCTTGCTCGCGTTTGTCAGCGAGCAAGATGCTCGCACTACTCTAGATTATCAAAATGAATTTATAAAATGGTATGGTTATTTACGCCATGCAGCACTAGTAGCGACTTCTTTAACTCTGTGAAATGCGATCGCCTGATTTTACTTAAAAAAGTCACAACGAATAAAAAAATTAAATATCTTAATATAAATCATCATTTCATAAAATTCTTTTACCTAAAGCCACCTCTCTATCTGGCTGAATTAAAACGACTTCCCCCTCATCAAGCACTACTCCTAATACCAAAACCTCAGACATAAAATCTGCAATTTGGCGAGGGGGGAAGTTAGTAACGGCTAAGATTAATTTATTGACTAAATCCTCTGGCTGATAAAGCTTAGTAATTTGGGCACTAGATTTTTTAACGCCCAAATCACCAAAATCTATCCACAGTTTATAGGCGGGTTTTCTCGCCTTAGGAAAGTCTGCTACTTCGATCACCTTCCCAACGCGAATCTCGACTTTTTCAAAGTCATCATAGGTAATTTGTAGCATTTATTTACCTATTAACTTTACTAAACCAATTCCACCGAAATAAAGTCCTAAAACTGCACCAGCTAAAAGGCTTTGGGTTAAGGGGTCAGTAGAAGGCGTAAGCACAGCACCGAGAACTACCGCACCCATAATTACGTATCGCCAACCAGAATACATTTGTTTGGAAGATACAATTTCCAATGCCCCAAGTAATAATTGAATGACCGGAATTTGAAATGCTAAACCCGTACTAAATAACAGCAGTAAAACAAATTCAAAATACCTTTCAATTGACCAAAGTTGCTCTACAACATCCGCACCATAGCTAATAAAAAACTTTAAAGCGGCGGGAATCAGTAGAAAATATGCAAATACTAACCCTGCCACAAATAACACGCTCGAACCGAAAACCACAGGCCCTAATAAACGGCGTTCGCGGCGAGTTAATCCGGGAAGGACGAACTGAATAATTTGATAAAGGATAAAGGGTGTAGACAGCAATAAACCAGTGTAAGCGGCAACTTTCAGAGAAACAAAGAAATATTCTCCAGGGGCAAGTTGGAGAAATTTTACCCCCTGGGCGGGCACTTCTAATAGCTGAACAATCGGTCTGACGTTGAAGAAACAGCCAAAAACAGCGACTGCAACGGCAATTAATGCATAAAAAATCCGTTGCCGCAACTCCTCTAGGTGGTCAAAAAACGACATTTCCACCTCATCTGGCAACTCATCTAGAGGATCGTCCTCAGAGTTGCCAAATTCTTCCACTTCGATATCCGGAGAAGTTGTAGCAGTTGCATCTGAGTATTCATCAGATGAATTGGACTGCGCTTGGGTATCTAAATTTTGTGGCGTCATGATTCAGCAATTAGGCAACATTTGTTAACTATTTTACTGGGCATTGGGCATTGGGCATGGGGCATTGGGCATTGGGCATTGGGCATTGGGCAAAAGTTAGGTTTGAAGGTGCAACTTCCGGCATCAAAGCTGCAATGTTGAGGTTTAAAGACGCAACTTTTGACATCAGAACTGCAATGTTGAGGTTTAAAGGCGCAATGTTCAAGTTCAAAGGCGCAACTTCCGACATCAAAGCTGCAACTTCCGACATCAAAGGCGCAATGTTCAAGCTCAAAGCTGCAACTTCCAACATCAAAGGCGCAATGTTCAAGCTCAAAGCCGCAACTTCCGACATCAAAGGCGTAATGTTCAAGCTCAAAGCCGCAACTTCCGACATCAAAGGCGCAATGTTCAAGCTCAAAGCCGCAACTTCCGACATCAAAGGCGCAATGTTCAAGCTCAAAGCCGCAACTTCCGACATCAAAGGCGTAACTCCCCGATTAAAAGTTTAACGCCCCATGCCCCATGCCCCATGCCCCATGCCCCGTACTCAATGCCCCATGCCCAATCATTACTGATTCGGCAATTTTGGATGTTCGCTGGAGTATTTGCCGACTAATTCGGAAATTTCTGGGTTATACAGTCGTAAATAATTCCAATAGTTGCCTAAAACTTGACGGACGTAATTTCTGGTTTCATCAAAGGGGATGTTTTCGACAAACTCATCTGGATCTTGTGTGGGTAGAGTTTGCAGCCATTTGGAAACGTTGCCGGGGCCTGCGTTGTAACTAGCGATCGCTAACAGGGAGTTATTGTTATATTGCTGATGGGTATGATCCAAATACCAAGTACCCAACATAATATTGTTGTCAGGATCTTCTAGCTTAATTGTTTTGCTATCAACTTTGATTTGCGGGGCGATCCATTTAGCTGTGCTGGGTAATACCTGCATCAAGCCCATAGCATCGGCAATGGATTTGGCTTTAGCTTCAAACCGCGACTCTTGACGAATCAAAGCAGTGACTAGCAAGGGATTGAGCTGGCGTTCTTTTGACCATTTTTCAATTTCTTGCAAGTAAGGAAAGGGATAACGGGCTTGCCAGTAAATGCTTTGTTTGCTGAGAGTTTGATATTCCGCTTGTTCTTCTGGTTTCTCTCTGTCTTCTAATTTAGAAATTGTGTCAATGCCAATTTTATTTTCTCCCCTAGCTAGCTGCATTAAACCCTCGGTAAATTGTTCGGCTACCGTAGGTTGGGCTTTATTGATAAATTCTGTCTCCCATTGCAACCAAGCGTCTCTATCTTGTCCTAAAAGATACAATTCTTTAAATGTCTCCGAACCAGCCGTAGGTACGGGACGCTGTGGGGGAACTACTTCGGGGTTCATTTGCCGGACGGTATTAAAATTACCCACATTCAGCCCCAAAATTGCTGCCGATCGCCATGCATAGTAGGAGTAAGGAAACTGGCTAATTACATATTCATAAGCTGTTTTCGCTTCTTGCTGTTTCCCTAGCTGGCTAGCCCATTTTCCCACCCAAAAACCTGCTCTAGGAGCCAAAATACTAGAGGGGTTGTTATTGGGAATTGGTTCTGCCCATTGCCATGCACCAACATAATCTTTGGCTTTGGCTTTTTCTTGGGCGACTTTCCAGCGATATTCTGCGGCTTCGTTAGAATCAGGGTATTTGCTAATCAGTAATTGCCATGCTTGGGCAGCTGATTTATTATCCTTGAGTCCTTGGTAAATTTTGGCTTTTTCTACCACTGCTTTCGGCGCTGCTTGGGGGAATTTAGCGATCGCTTGATCGAGGTACGGTAAGGCGTCTTTACGAGTTTGCGCCATTTCCGCTAAACGTAGTAAGCCTGTTCCAGTTTCTTCAGCTTCAGGAAATTCTTGCAATAGTTGTTTATAACTAGCGATCGCTTTTTCCCTGTCTTTACCTGTTACTTGCAAACCCCGTCCAGTACGGTAGAGACTGAGGGCTGTCTTGGTTGCTTTGCTATATGCATTGGCAGCTTTGTCAAATTGGTTGTTCATCCAATAAGCTGTGGCAATTATGTCCCAATCTTCTGGTTGGAGATTTGGCTGCTTCACTAGCGCATCTAATACGCCCACTATTCCCGGTTGATCGGCAGCGTATTTCGCCAACATTAACTGCAATTTTGGCTGATTGGGATTATCTTCTAAGCGTTTTTTGATAATTTCCCAGGTGAGGGGATGGGTAGGAAATTGAGCGATCGCAATATCCTGCTGTTTAGGTTGAGCAATCAAATAAATCGCTTTGACTGCGGCTGCGGTTTTGCCATACTGTCTTACCACTTTCTGGCGCAAATCTGAAGCTTTCCCAGCTTCACCTAGCATATCTTGCGCCTGGGCTTGTTTCAGCAGAATGTAAGGTGCGAGAATCGGATAATCTTTCTCTAGTCCATCTAGCAAAGCTAAGGCTTTTTTTGCCTGTGTTCTGTCAATATAATCGCTAGCTAAAAGATAACGAGCGCGTTCTCTATCTGGAGAACGAGAATTTTGGGCAATTTCCGCTAATTTTGCGGCTCTTTCTGGCAGAGATTGCGATACCAAAGGATATACAGCCGACTTCGCCTTACTAGCCTCCGAAATTTGTTCAGATTGATTGCTGTCTTGTTTGAGCCATTGTCCTATAGACTTTCCCAACTGCGGCGCTGAAACCATTGCCCCAGCTAAAAAGGCGCATAGTCCTGCACCAGCGATAATAGGAACTGGATTTTTTTTTAGTTGCTTCAGCATGAATACTCGCTGAAAATTTCAGATGAATTTCTTGAAACTTTAGCATTACTAGCGGTCAGTGGTGCGACTTTTTCTTTTTTCTCTGCGATTTGGGGATCGGAGATTATCGAAAAACTGGGTTTAACAGTTCGCGGAAGTCCCCACCCTCAGCGCAGCAGGGTGGGGTAGTGACGCTTCGACGACGAAAACATCTCACTCCCTAATCAACCGGAAGGTTGATTAGGGAGTGAGATGGTTGTTAGCGAAGCGGTAGCGACGAAGGAGCGTCGGAGTCGTCAATAGCTGGACTTGGTAGTCGGTCAATCCAGTCTTCAATCAATTGTGTCATCGTTTTTTCTTTGCTATTAGCATATAGTTTAAGCTTGTTGTATCTACGCTCAGACATCCGAAAACGTAATGATTTCTCTTTCTTGGATGTGTACACGTTACGCTACTTATATGCTAATATATAAATGGTTGTTGACCCACCCACACGGCTCACAACAAACGGTGTAGGGGCGGGTTTATTTGGATCTTTGTTAATCAACGAGGATATTGGTAAACCCGCCCGTACTAGCAGTCGTATGCGCGACCTCGTCTAAGAGCGTGAGAAAGGGGGAAAGACCTCGGTCACTGGAACGCACAGAGGTTACGTCCTGCGGTAAAAAATAAGCCATACAGAGGTGTACGTCCAAGTAATAAAACTGCCTGCGGGAGGCGGGCGGCTGCGCGGGTTCTCCCTATGAGGAGATAAAGGTAGTATTACCAGAAACGCTGTGTAAGACCATCATCGGGTTCAGTCCCGAATATCCTTGTGATATACCCAACGTGGCAACGGCGAATGAGACGCGAAACGTTGATGGTTGTCTTTGTGAAGCTCCGGCTTCAGCGAAGCAAGCCGGAGTACTTCACAACCCCATCCTTGGATTTTATCTAGCTCCCATGCTCTGCGTGGGAGCTTTGATCTGTGGGCTGCTGCCTCAATTTATCAGAAGACGAGGCTGCCGCCCACGAATCCCCATTGCAAAAGGATGCTGGAAACGAGATAGACAATGCTTTTGAGCTTAACTTAACACCAATGGGCATTGCCATGCCCCTACGATCTGTCACATTCTTTTGTCAAATTGGTATCAGGTTTAAATGACTTACGCATGAACAAATATTGACAAATATCTGATGTCTGAGATGCCAAGTTGCAACTATTCACCTCACATCCATCATGCTCTATTTCTACATTGCGTAAGTCATTAATTAACTATTTTTTCTTAGCAGGTGTAGCCGCCGGTCTAGCATTTTGCTGTTGATTTCCTCCAGATGACTGAGGTGCAAGGGAACGAATAAAATTAATCGACTCTTGGGATGGATACAACACAATTTTATTCATGCCAGGATCGTTGCTGCTGTTGAGCGCCTCAATCACGCCGTACAAATCTACTACTTGAATTTCTGTATTTGCACCTTCTTGGGGAGCTGCTTTTTTAAATTGGTCTAACAAGCTAACTGCTTGCTCTTTCTCAAAAAAGAAAGGAATGTAACGTTCATTACTTTGAGGCAAGGGTATAGTCAGATAGCTATTATCTTTCTTAAACTTGGGTACAAACAAGGGAATACCATTAAATTGTTGCCCTTGTTGACCGCTTTGAGTTAACAGAGTTCTAGCTGATTCTACCTGTTGTTGGGTTGGTACTAAAGTATAAAAAACAGAGTCTGACTTCTTCTTACCTTCGAGTACGATTTTATAGTAATCGGCTAAAGACAGAGGTCTCACCTGTAAGGTACTTGCCAGCTGTGGATTTTCTTTTTTGAGGCGATTATCTAAAAATTTCTGGGCGTCTTGCTTGCTGATAAAAAATCCTACTTGAGAGATTTTCTTACCTTGGTTATCCCGAGAAATAACGATGAATTCACCTTTAGCATTAGTCAGGGTAAAGACAGGTACCTCTTGCAATTTTTTCTCTACCTGATCTTGTGGTAAAGCGATCGCTTGGAGATTGCCGATTACTGGCAACGCCCCTGATAATACACTGCCAGCGATAGCTAATGTTGCGCCCCAGCGAACCAATGATTTCATGACTACTCCTTGTTTCAACAATTCAATTACCTCAGGTAAATAGTTGGATTTCCACGGCACCAACTTTTTTTAGTTATATAGCAATCTTTTAGAAATGTGAAAAATTTGTGTTGGCTATTGCATGAATAGACAACGCTCAAAGATTGATATTCCTGAATAATTTAGGATTGCTATAATCTGGCGTTCAGCCTGTAATGGTGCTATGTTTCAATTTATCTTTCTATGCCTATGCTTATTGCACAGCAAAATAACGTATGTGCCTCTTAATATAGGGTGACACAGTCACTACAAATTACTCAAATTATTTCCGCCTTAAATGTCATTTGATTTTCTTTACCTAACTATAAATGACGCCATTATATAGTGAATCGTTCCAATTGCCTGACATTTAATATTGGCTCACATTGTAGTAAATGTATATAAATACAGTTACTAGATTACTACCTGCTAAAAAATAAATTTGTCTTATGATAGCTTACCCAATAGCTTGCGACCAGAATCGGCAAATTAAATTACTCCGCAAAAATATCTAATTGGCAGCACAGCAATTTACCAATAATGAACTTAGCTCAACTATTGTTTTTTCTTATTACACATTGCAAAAAACCGCAGCTTCACTAATGAAACTACGGTTTTTACTTAAAAGCTAGAAATCGGGATGACAGGATTTGAACCTGCGGCATCCTGCTCCCAAAGCAGGCGCGCTACCAAGCTGCGCTACATCCCGGTTTGTCTATCTACTTTCAGTGGCGCGATTTACTCTTAACACAAAGCTTAGGAGTTTCGCAGGTACACAGAAACTAGGTTTACCTTGATGCTTTTCACAAAGCGTTACTCTGATTATATCAGAAGTGGTGAATATTGACTAACTTTTTTTCGCGTCTGCTAAAACACAGCAATCAACTGCTCACAGATATTCAGTTTGCGAATGCTTTGACACTCTGCCCTCGCTCATAAAGGCAGATTCTTTAAGGGTTGCTTAAAAGGGATAGTCAAATATCCCCATAGACGCTCAAAACAACTATCAAAAAGATGTTGCAATTGCGCTTACTTGTACCAATTTTGTTGCTTTGGGAGTCCATCGCTTTCGCCAATTCGGTACGCTCAACATCCTGCCATTACTTGCTCGTCTAGTCGTTACGCGCTTTTTGCGTTCGGTTCTTCGTTGCAGGGATTTCGCCTTACTAGGATTGTTTCGTCGCGTAGATGGTTATTCTTACTTGCAGCTGATATTTTAGCATTCTTGAGTGCTGATAAATCAGCACGAGTGGATTTTATACCCCGCTTTCAAAAGACGGGGCTACTAATCTCTCGTATTGTTTACGTGTTAGCTGGACAATCAAGGTAATTGCTGGATGATAAGCTGAACCCTGATGGGAATTTTTAGTAGATTTTCGCTATTATAACTAAATTTTGCTGGGTAAACTGTTTGATTTGTCTATAAGGATTTAGTGAGGATACCAAAACATGCCCTTGATGCCTTCAGGATCGGGCATAAAACCCATAGTCCGGTAGAAATCAACAACATGAGGATCGGCAAAGAGAGTCACATTGCTAATCTCTTCGCTGCGCAGTTTTTTGAGAACGTATTTCATCAGCGCTTTACCCATTCCTTTACCTTGAAAGTCAGGGTGGACGACTACATCCCAGATAGTCGCATTAAATGCGTGATCGGAAGTAGCACGCGCAAAACCAATGAGCCGCCTTTGGTTTCCTCGAACTTGCCACATAGAGGCAACGAGAAAACTATGCTCAATAGCTTTTTTCACTTTTCTCAGGGGACGACGCGACCAACCAACAGCATCACAGAGTTCTTCGAGTTCATATAAATCTATATCTCGTTCTGTGCTGAAGACGATGCGATCGCTATTCGGGTTATTGCCCGTAAATTCCGCGCTCATCTCTTCAAAGGGAGCCGTTCTGTTAGTCGCTGTAGATTCAGAAGTACTAAACCAAGTTTTCCAAAAACCCATGCCAACGTGGTTCGGGTAGTATAACTGAATTGGCTACCACTCCTAAAAGTGGAGATTCACTTCTAACACAGCTAGTTCCATCTCAAATCCCCCACAAGCAAAAATATTAAAAAAATATTTGTGGTTGTTGGGGTTGGCAATGGTCACAGCTATTTAGGGCGTGTTTCACACCAATCATTTTCAACTTTAGCATTTTGTTGTAAAGCTAGGAGAAATTCACCAAAAGGGAAAAATAAGAGAGTCAATTGTATATCGGGATGAGAAATTGGGTATACGGTATTAGGTATAAGAAAATTCTTCCCCTGTACCCAATTTTCAGTCCCCTGGTGACACATCTCGCGAGCGAGTCTACCCCCAAAGATGGCTTCTGGTTTAAAATCTTCCACTCTAGAACTCCTAAAACGCTTTAATCGCGCGTTTCCTCAGTTTTATGAACAGTTTGTTAGCAGTGAGATTCAACTCCAAAATTTACGTTTAGCCTACCGTCTGTATAAAACCAGACGGGCTGTGATCGAGCTGAAACCGGAAGGAAGCAAAAGCGCCTTGCATTTTGCCTACCGCAATCAGTCTTTTCTCCTCAGCGATATTTTTGGCGTGCTGGCTGCTTACGGACTCACTATCCACGGTCTGAGCTTATACGGTCAGATCCGATCGCCAATGTTAGTTTTTATTAAGCTGCTGGTATCTCGTGGCAGCAAGGCTTTGACGGAGAAAACCGCAGACAACGTTTGTCGGGCAATCCGCGAGGCTTTAGGCGGGCGGTTTGAGGTAGAAGAAATGCTGGCTGTAGAATTCAATCTGGATGCTGGCTTAGAGCAAGTCCAAACAGAATTCTATGTCGATCCGGTATTTCATCTCCCAGCTTTGGTGATTGAAGCCGACAATCAGCCGGGATTATTTTACAAAGTAATGTACGCCATCTGGCAGGAGGATTTACTGGTAGTTAATGCCAACCTGCTAGTTTGGCGCGGACGCACCAGGCTAATTCTTTACTTATTAGGGCCTAACGAAAGTCTGATTCCCGAATATTTAGGACACAAAATTGCTGAAGGGGTGCGACAGAGATTACTAGGGAAATAACGGCAGCCACAAAGTTATGAAGGAAAAAAGTTTTTTAGGTTGAAAGTAGCGTTGACTGTTGACTGTTGACTGTTGACTGTTGACTGTTGATGGCATGAGTGTCTAGCTAGAAGCTTTTTCCTTTTAACTCCATATTTAGTCGCACCCGCCCTTAAAGGTACGATATAAAGTATGGCAACCATCGAAATCTTTGGCGTTCCCCATTCCTACGAGCTAACGGCTCCCACCTCCTGTCCCCATGCTTTAGTTTTTGTCCACGGTTGGCTAAATAGCCGTGGATACTGGCAGCCTGTGATTTCCCGACTGTCAGTAGATTTTCAGTGCCTATCTTACGATTTGCGGGGTTTTGGCGAGTCCCAGTCCCAGCCTGATAACGAGTTGAATCGGGCACAATTGTCTGTGAGTTTTGCAGCTAATTCTATGAGCGCAGCAGACTCATCTTTAGAATCTACCTATACCCCAGCAGCCTACGCCCATGATTTAGTAGTGCTATTACAGCAGTTACACATCACTAGCGCTTGGCTAATTGGTCACTCTTTAGGAGGAACAATTGCTCTGTGGGCAGCAAATCAAATGAGCGATCGCGTTAAAGGGGTAATTTGTATTAATGCTGGTGGCGGAATTTATCTTAAAGAAGCCTTTGAGCAGTTCCGGACTATGGGACAGCGATTTTTACAAGTCCGGCCGCGCTGGTTATCTCAACTACCTTTGATTGATTTGCTGTTTACTAGAGCTAGCGTAGCCCGTCCTTTAGAGCGTTATTGGGCGCGTCAGCGAGTGATTGATTTTGTCGTCGCCGATCCAGAAGCAGCTTTAGGCACATTATTAGATTCGACAACGGAAGAAGAAATCAACCGTTTACCCCAATTAGTCTCCCAACTGCAGCAACCAGTTTATTTTTTGACCGGGAGTCACGATAAGGTAATGGAACCCAAGTATGTGCGCCATTTAGCTAGTTTTCACCCCTTATTTCAATACTGTGGCGACAATGTCATTGAAATCCCCGATTGCGGACACCTAGCAATGTTAGAGCAGCCAGAAGCTGTTGCTAGTCATATTCAGGCGATAGTTAGTGGGATTGGGGCATAGGGCATCCCTTCGGCTTCGCTCAGGGCGAGTGGGCATGGGGCATTTGTACAATTGTCAGTTGTACAGACACGATTTATCGCGTCTCTGACTCACTCCCTTGATACAACTTCATCACCTGGGTAAGGGATAGCCGAGATTCGACGCCCAGGGTTAGGGGGGAGGTATGCCCCCGTGATAGGTGATCGGCGGCGGCACAGGCAATCATGGCGGCGTTGTCTGTGCAAAATTTCATGGGGGGGAAGAGGACTCTTAGGTTATGTTCGGCGGCGGCGGCTTGGAGATTTTTTCTCAAGCCACTGTTAGCAGCGACACCTCCACCAACGGCAATTGTATTGAGACCATAATCTAAAGCACAGGCGATCGCTCTTTTGGTAAGCGATCGCGCTACTGTATCTTGAAAACTAGCGGCTACATCGGCTAGGGGAATCTCCGCATTATTTTTCTCTAGCTGTTGCACTAACCGCAATACAGCTGTTTTTAACCCGCTAAAACTGCCGTCATAGCGATGGTATCCCCCACCTGGTAACGATACTTTTCCTTCTGGCAAGGCAAAAGCTTGGGGATCGCCTGCTTGGGCTAATTTATCGATAATTGGCCCGCCGGGATAACCTAGCTTTAATAGCCGCGCTACTTTATCAAAAGCCTCGCCTGCCGCATCATCGCGGGTTTCTCCGAGAGTTTCGTAATTACCACAATCCTTGACATATATCAAGCTTGTATGTCCGCCGGAAACTAGTAAGCTAAGAAAAGGGGGATCTAAACTTGGCTCGCTCAAGTAAGTTGCATAAATGTGCCCTTCGAGATGATGCACTCCCAAAAAAGGTTTTTGCTGAATTATGGCCAAAGTTTTGGCAGCAGTTAACCCTACCAACAGTGCGCCGACTAGTCCAGGGGCACAGGTGGCGGCAATAGCGTCAATTTGCGCCCAATTCATTTGGCTTTGCTCTAAAGCTTGGGCGATCGCCCAATTGATGGTTTCTAAGTGCTGGCGAGATGCTACCTCAGGTACTACGCCGCCATATTGCTGATGAATCGGGATTTGTGAAGCTATGATACTGCTACAAACTTGACGATTGTTGACAATTGCCACAGCAGTTTCATCACAGCTAGTTTCGATTGCTAAAACGGTTGCCATTGCTTTAGGAGAGTAATGTTGCGATCGATTTTGAGGTTCAGTTCTAGTTCATGAATTCTCTCAAATATTCCGAAATTTTGCTCAGTGCTGGAACTTGGAACTCAAAAGGCAATGAGAACTAGGTTGAGAAGCTTTAACTTTTATTTACTTAAACTTTACTCGGTTCCCCCGCAAGAGTATGATGACTTGCTAGTTATCTAAATAAAGACTGTACAAGCCGCTTCGTTTTGTACAAAAAACTTTTTGTTTTGTAATAAAAGGAAACAACTCCATGCGACGATTGTTTGCTTTGATTTTAGCGATTTGTCTTTGGTTCAACTTCGCCCCCCCCGCTAAGGCGCTGGGTGCGGATCTTGCACCATGTGCAGACACTCCCGCTTTTCAAGAGCTAGCAAAAAATGCCCGTAATACCACCGCCGATCCAGAATCTGGTAAAAAGCGGTTTGAGCGTTACTCTCAAGCTCTGTGCGGCCCTGAAGGTTACCCCCATTTGATTGTTGATGGTCGTCTTGACCGTGCAGGCGATTTCTTAATTCCTAGCATTCTTTTCCTTTACATTACCGGTTGGATTGGTTGGGTAGGCCGTGCTTATCTCCAAGCCATCAAGAAGGGATCTGACGCTGAACAAAAAGAAATCCAAATCGATTTGGCTTTGGCTCTACCAATCATGGCCACAGGCTTTGCTTGGCCCGCAGCAGCTGTCAAAGAATTGCTCTCTGGTGAATTAACAGCTAAGGATACAGAAATCCCCATTTCCCCCCGCTAGTTCATCAGTATCAATTAACTTGTTTAGGAGACTAAATTCATGGCAGACAAAGGCGATTCCTCATCCTACTTGGTTAAATTTATTTCCACTGCACCTGTAGCAGCCACTCTTTGGTTGACCATCACAGCTGGAATCTTAATTGAATTTAACCGCTTTTTCCCCGATTTACTGTTCCACCCACTGCCATAGGTAGAAGCTGGTAATTTCCCCCAGGAAAAAACTGATCTTCTGTCTGATATTTGATAGCTATATTTTTCTTGAGTTAATCAGAAAAATATAGCTCAAATAGGTAGTACAAATAATTATTTGAAACTCGTAGGCTCTTACAGCTTACGGGTTTCATGTATTTTTAAGTAAGTAAATTAATTTTTCTAAACTTCTCAGACAAAAAGCACCTTTAGCTACAATTATTATTAATAGAAAAATGCCACAGTTCTAATTTAGAGGCGAACATAAAATATGGCGCAAGCAGTAGATGCATCCAAAAATCTAGCCAGCGATCCAAGAAATCGTGAGGTTGTTTTTCCCGCAGGCCGCGATCCACAAATAGGTAACCTGGAAACACCCATTAATTCTTCTCCCTTAGTTAAGTGGTTCATTAATAACTTACCTGCTTACCGTCCTGGTCTAACTCCTTTTAGACGCGGGCTAGAAGTTGGTATGGCTCATGGTTACTGGCTGTTTGGCCCCTTTGCCAAATTAGGCCCTCTGCGCAACACACCTAGTGCTAACTTAGCTGGGTTACTAGGAGCGATCGGCTTAGTTGTCCTTTTGACTGCTGCTCTATCCTTATATACTCACAGCAATCCTCCCAAAGCACTTAGCAGCGTAACTGCTACCCCTCCAGATGCTTTTACCACCAACGAAGGCTGGAATAATTTCTCCAGTGCTTTCTTAATTGGTGCTATTGGTGGAGCCTTAGTGGCTTACTTTTTGACGATTAACCTAGCACTGATTCAAGGTCTAGTAGGTTAATATCTGTTCCCATCACCATTATTTCTAAATTGCAAGAATCAAGTTGCATGTCTTGCGATTTCTGGTTGGGTTAGATAGCCAAGGGTAGCTACTGTGTCAAGCAGTTTACCCTTGTTGCTATTTGCCCAATAATCATAGATTGCTCCGTATTTAAGCAAATAAGGACACATACAAAAAAGCGTAGCTTCTTAATATGTGTCCTTTTTTTTATGAATAAAGGCAGGACGCATAAGGGATAGTTATTCCCTTATGCGTCTAAGCTAATGGGCTTCTAAATGGCATAACTACTAATCAGGACTGTTAACAGTCAACGGTTAACAGTCAACAGTCAACGGTCAACAGTCAACAGTCAACAGTCAACAGTCAACAGTCAACAGATATCACAATAGATTATGCAACTTAAAGGCAGAATAAGGCTTAAATTAATTTTCGCTTCTGCCCACTAACTTTTGAACTTGAATGGGAATCAGCCAAATAAATCCGCTTCTAGAGCTTTTACAGTGGTTTCAAAATCGTCATTCACGATTTTAATGTCAAACTCATCAGCTGCTTTTATTTCTTCTTGAGCGCGTTGGAGACGACGGGCGATCGCAGCTTCTGAATCTTGAGCGCGATCGCGAATCCGCTTCTCTAACTCATCAAATGAAGGTGGCAAGATAAAAATACTATGGGCACTAGAGAAAGAAGTGCGAATTTGTCTTGCCCCTTCCAGTTCAATTTCTAGTACAACCAATTTTCCAGACCCAACTTGGTTAAGCACAGCTTCTCGGGGCGTACCGTAATAATTACCTGCAAATTCTGCCCATTCTAAGAATTCCCTTTGGGCAACCAATTGTTCAAATTTAGCGCGGCTCACAAAGTAATAGTGTTTGCCGTTAATTTCTCCTGGGCGAGGAGAACGGGTTGTCATCGAAACCGAATAGTAAAGTTCTGGATGACGTTGCAACAAAGCACGTAACAAAGTGCCTTTGCCAACCCCACTAGGCCCGGTTAAAACAATTAGCCGTCCGGAAGACGGGAACTCTTTGGTAGTAGTAGCACCACTCTGAATGGGTAGAACTTGCATTATCAGCTAAACCTGTGAATTAATCGATAGATATAAATTCATTAGTCTATTATCTGTTAGCTGTGTAACTCTTGACTAAGGAATTGGTCACAAGGGTGACAAAAAAATCGTCTAATTCACATAGTACTGCTGATACGCGGTAAATAGTGTAGGGATGTTAGTCCATCTCTAGTTAATTATCTACAGCTTGATGCTCCCGAGAAATCACGAAGCGATTAGCTACAGTTTCCGGTTGAATCGCTGAGAGAATTACGTGGCTAGAATCGGTAATAATCACCGCCCTAGTCCGACGCCCGTAAGTCGCATCAACAAGTTGGCCCCTGTCCCTTGCATCGGTAATGATCCGCTTGATTGGTGCAGATTCTGGACTAACAATGGCAACTACTCGATTAGCAGACACGATGTTGCCAAAACCTATATTGATTAATTGAATTTCCATAGAAAATCGGATACCAAATCTGGTATGAGTCGTCAGTACACAATATTTACCATGTTATCCTTAAAAAACGGGAGTTACAACGCTTAAATTAAAGGAATCTTTAGTCTTTAAAGAATAATTGCTAGTTTTAGCTATTTACTATGCGTAATAGCAAGAATATTCCTTAAGATATATGTCAATATCGCTTAATAAAGTTATGCACAATCACCGAGACCCTTCATTTATTGATTCATTGGCTCTACGCAGTTAGCACAGTAAATCAAGGCTAAGGTTGTCAGGAGTGAATTGACTACAATTTGGCAGTCATAACGAGCAGGTTGTATCAGAAGTTCACCCGCAAAAAAATGATGTGAGTGATGCCTGCCGGTAAAAGAGTTTACAGTATATTGTGATAAATAGCAAATGTCGATTGTTTACTTTAAAATTTAAATCGCAGTACTCCCCGTTCTCACAAGATCCACCGATCTACTGAGGTCAGTACTGAGTCGGTATCCTGTGGGAACAAAAGTTAAGGAAAATTGTAGGTTGGGTTGAGGCTCTGCAAAACCCAACAGACCTACCCAAATGTTGGGTTTCGTTCCTCAACCCAACCTACGCGGGTTAAGGTTTTTGACATTAACCGAGCAGTATTGGGTCAGCACTGAGTCGGTATCGTCTGCGAACAAAGGAGATAATTTTCCTGACTGGATTAAGGTAAATGGATGAGAATGATTATCTTGATAGTTTTGACATTCAAATATATTTTGTAGTAAGTCTAAATTTTCCCGATTGCTTTAAATAAGTCGTGGGAAATAAACCAAATTAGATTACGAAATGTAAATAGTTTTGAAAATATTTATTAAAAATAGAATAACTACCTTTACCTTTATGAAATTTTTCCATAATGGCTGTTTGCTAGCTACCTAAGCGACGCCGATTAATGCTTTCCTCGGTTTTGGAAACTTCTCAGGCGAATTTGGAAAACTCTTCTGGGTTGAGATTATAAGCTAACACCCAAGGCTATTGGGCTTCAGCTGGAGGAATATTGATTACTGCTGGTGGAATTGGTTCTGGTTGGACTAGTTCAGATTCTAAAGTGGTAATGATTGCATCTGGGGGAATCTGACTATCGAGTGAAATTTTTTGCGCTTTCAGAGCAAAATGACTTTTGATTTCTGTAATAACTTCAGTTTTGAGAGATTTTACATTCTCAATAAAGTTTTGTTCAATTGGTTCCAGTAGTTCTAATAATATGGGTTTTAAATTTTCTATTAGTGGCGGTTGTTGAATTACTGGATGATTTGGTAATCTGCTAGGAATTGTCGCTATAGAGTTGGACTTTTCAGAATTACGTGGTGTGACAATTTTTAATTCACACTTGGAACGTGCTAATTCAGAACGTAAGCTGTGATATATATATTGGCACGTTGATTGTTGTTCGTTATTCCATTTATCAATTTTAGCAGCCAGATTACTACCCCATTCGTTCAGCTTTTGTTTAGTAGCTTCGTCAACAAAAATATGCTGTGGGAGTTCGTTTCCCAGTTTAGTTAACATCTCATCTAAGATGTGAAACCTGGATTCTATTTCGGCTTTTTCTTTTTCTAATTGTTTAATTTTAGCCTGTAATTTTATAGAATCGTGGGAATCTGTCTGCGCCCTATTTTCGTCTAAATTTTCAGGGATTGAATTGTGTTGTAATGAAAGTTTTTGTATTTCCCTATATTTATCCTTTGACCATTTGACTACTTGTTCTTGCTTGAGTCCCGAAAATCCAGAATCAAGATGTGCTACGGGAAATTCGCACTGAGAACAATATTGCTGATTGCTGTAGTTTGGGTTGCCGCAAATTGGACATGGATAGGGTACCATAAGTCTTGTTGCTCTCCTAGAAATTCTGCGATCGCTTAATCGCCGTTAGTATAGATTTCTTTGAGCTGTGCTGCAAGTAATTGAGAAAAATACAATCCTGCTAGAGTCATAGTACTAATGACTGGAAAACTTATGATTTAAAACCATTTATCGCAGGTTTCAAAGATCATACAGAATTTCATGTTTGGTTGTGGGGGTTTTCCATTAGGGGTGACTTGAAAGAGTTATGTCTCCCTTGTTCTCCTTCCCTTGTCCCCCTTCTCTTATCCTCCTATCCTTCCCTACAGTAATTTACACTGTCCGTGATTTCGTAATAGATGGTCGCACAAAACTAAAGCTACCATCGCTTCTACCATTGGCACAGCACGAGGTAATACACAAGGATCGTGTCTTCCCTTGGCTGCT
Organism: Calothrix sp. FACHB-168; assembly: GCF_963889195.1. Lineage (NCBI taxonomy): Bacteria > Bacillati > Cyanobacteriota > Cyanophyceae > Nostocales > Calotrichaceae > Calothrix > Calothrix sp. FACHB-168. The sequence goes on along the minus strand of NZ_CAWPNJ010000074.1, from coordinate 3,347 downwards.
AATAGGGTTTCTTCGCCTTCACGAGTGACGGTTTTTTGTTCTTTTCTAATTGTGGCGGTTGGCTTGAAAGCAACGCGCAAAATAATATTTTCGCCGTTGGAAATTCCCCCTTGAATCCCACCGGAACGATTGGTGACGGTACGAATTTCACCTTGTTCATCAATATAAAATTCGTCGTTATGTTCAATTCCTGTTAACAGGGTTCCCGCAAAACCGGAACCGATCTCAAAACCTTTGCTAGCGGGAAGAGACATTACAGCCTTAGCGATATCGGCTTCTAATTTATCAAAGACTGGTTCGCCTAAACCTTTGGGGACGTTGCGCGCTACGCATTCGACTACACCGCCGATAGAATCACCTTGTCTACCAGTTTGCTCGATTAATTCAATCATGCGATCGCTTATTTCACTATCGGGACAGCGAACGATGTTGCTTTCTACTTGTTCTAAGGTGACAGTGTTGGGATCGATAACGCCTTCTAAATCTTTGATGCGCTTGACGTAACCAATAATTTCGACATTGGCGAATTGACGGAGAATTTTTTTCGCGATCGCACCTGCGGCTACTCTACCAATTGTCTCACGCGCTGATGACCTACCCCCACCTTGCCAATTACGAATTCCATATTTAGCATCATAGGTGGCGTCAGCATGAGATGGGCGGTACTTTTGCGCCATCTCGTCATAATCTTGGGGACGAGTATCTTTGTTGCGGACTAAAATTGCGATCGGTGTTCCTAAGGTTTTGCCTTCAAATACCCCAGATAATATCTCGCAGGTATCTGCTTCTTTACGCGGCGTTGTAATTTTACTTTGTCCCGGCCGTCTTCTATCTAGTTCTACTTGAATTTCCTCAGCAGAAATTTCTAGGCGCGGGGGACAACCATCAATCACAACCCCCACACCACCGCCGTGGGACTCACCAAAAGTAGTAATGCTGAATAAATGACCAAAAGTGTTGCCCATGATGTTGAGGAAATAGACCAGGCTTATGTATTTTACCTGCTAGGGTGACATACTGTACGGAATTTATGGCGATCGCGTCCTGGTGGAAAAGGCTGGATGTGAAGCGGTTTGTTAAATAGCGATCGCATCTTTGATATTTACAAAAATATTTACAAAAATTAATATTTAGCTCTTCAAGCTCAAGTCTGTTCCGCAATATCTGTCTAATGACATTCTAGATTTTTGGTTGATTGTTTAATAAAATTTATTAAATCTTATTGTTTATTTTTAATTATTAAAAAACATTGACTATTTTTTAATTAAATCAAGATATTTTTCCCGAAAAATAAAAAAATTAAGATGCAAATACCGCAAATAAAGCAAAAATAAATCTTGATTTTCATCTGGATATCAGGAATTAAATGTTATTATTCTCATGGTTAAATTCTGCAATTTATAGTATTTTTTAATTATTGCAGTCTGATAAGTTAGGATAGAAAGCCGAAAGTATTTACCCAGTTGTCATTTTAGGCCTGTGCAAATTCACTCTTATTCAGAATTTGACCCCAGCCCCCCAAGGAATTACGAGCAGGGGTTACGCAAGGTGCTTGACCGTTTGGTAATCACCATGCAACGTGATGCATTGATTCGGCAAACGATCAATCAACTGAGAGAATCTCTAGAAGCCGATCGCGTAGTTTTATATTACTTTTATGGTTCTTGGCAGGGACAAGTTACCTGTGAATCTGTAATTAATAGCGAATATTCAATTTTCGGTTCTACAGGGCCAGATAATTGTTTTAATCAAGAATATGCCAGTTTATATTTAGCAGGAAGAGTCCGAGTCATCCCTGATATTGAATTAGAAGTGATACATGATTGTCATCGCGAATTTCTGCGCAGTTTGCAAGTTCGCGCTAGCTTGGTAGTACCTGTTTTGGTAGCTAGGGGATTGTGGGGATTATTAATTGCTCATAACTGTCAAGCACCTCGCTATTGGGCATCATCAGATATTGAACAAATGCAGCAAGCCGCGAAAAATATGGCAACAGCCCATTGTATAGTGGAGAGTTAATAGGGGCTAGGGGTTAGGGGCTAGGGGCTAGGGAAAAAGATTTTCATGGTTTATCTTAACTGTGATAAACATTATCTTTATTTCTACTTAAGAAACTTGGTGTAAATAAACCAAACTATATTACGAAACGTAACTAGGCTTGAACTCCTTACCAATGACTAATGACTAATGACCAATGACAGCCCTTGCTAGTTATATTTAATTACGCCAACCTACTTAGATAATTAGCGTGAAGCATAAACTAGATATAATCTTTTTTGTTGATACCAAAAATATTTAGGATAAAACTCAGTTTTCGTTATCCAGATTGTTGTAGTGGGAAGTGGCTTGTCGATGAAATCGCTAGGTTGATTACTTTCTTGCCATTCTCTAGGCTTTAGATCGTTAGGTAGTTTGTTTTTAACTTCGTCATATTTAACTAAATTATTCTGTTTCACCAATGTTTGAAAATATTCCTGGGGAACATTTACAGCTATTTTGACTTGGGGATCGGGGGTATCAGCAATAATTTCATACTTTAAATCTGAATAATTACTAGGTAAAGGCGCACTTAGCCATTTTTCTATTACCTTAACATCAGCTACTGGTTGCTTTTCAGAATTGTAATTATCACCAAATTTTAAACTTAAACATCCAGTCAAAAAAATTAAGGTAATAATTAATAATAGATTTCGCTTTTTTTTCCACATATATTTGCATTTACATCAACTATAATTCAGGAGCGATCGCGATGAAATTTGGTTATACAGTTATTTGGGTAGATGATGTAATTAAAACCGTTGAATTTTACGAAAAAGCTTTTGGACTTGTGCGACGCACTATTAAAGAACAAAATCAATTTACTTGGGCGGAAATGGAAACGGGCGAAACTACTATTGCTTTTTCCTCAATTAATGAAGCTCAAAGTTTATTTCATCAGGGCTTCCACGCTAACGATATTATACAAGCGCCTGCATTAATCCAGATATCATTTATTACACCGGATGTTGCTACTGCTTATATGAAAGCATTAGGCGCAGGCGCAAAACCACTAGATGCGCCAAAACGGCAGCCTTGGGGACAAACAATTGCACGGGTTCGCGATATTAATGGTGTATTGGTGTCCTTAGTCAGCGCTTAGGTGGGTTATTCCCCAAAAAATGGCGATAAAAATATCTTTACCAGAAAATAGATAGTCTAGCTTGAAAATAGCGTTGACTGTTGACTGTTGACTGTTGACTCTTAAGACTGGAGTTTAGACTAAACACATGACAAAGTAACTCAGGATAACTGAGTGACAAGCTTTACACCCAAAAATGGAAAAATCAACGAATTAAGTAGATTGTGGT